>JAVBOU010000205.1:0-10230 GCA_031550185.1 Kiritimatiellia bacterium
CTTTGTTTTTTTTTCTCGGGGCGCGGGGCTCCGCCGCCCCCCCCCCCAACACCAAAACCCCCCCACCCCCCCCCCCCCCCCCCCCCCCCCCCCCCCCCCCCCGCTACAACATGCCGTTGGCATCGCGTGCATGGAGGGCGAGCGTCCTCGCGAGCCGCACGAAGAGGCCCGGGTGATTTGCTGGATAGCCGCCTATTTTTGATAAAACCCTCCTGTTGCGGCTCGCGAGGACGCTCGCCCTCCATGTTGAGATTTAGGAGCGAATCCAATGATCACGATCACCACACTCCAAATGTCTATTGGCTTCTTCGCCCCAACGGGGCAGGTATGACCTGCCCCGTTGGGGCGAAGAATGGAGTCATGCAAAAGTTTCTCCAGCACGATGCGATGCAAAAATGCAGCCCTCCCCCGTTAAGCATGTTTTGCATTGACAAAGGCGACGCTTTGACGCATCATTTTCGACCATTCTTTTTCCCGCTTTCCGCTTGTTTTTGGAGGGTTTTCCCCAGATGTTTGATTTCATTTTGTCATTCCCCGCGGCCAGTTTGATAGAGGCCTTCAACAATTCCGACATGATGGGCAAGTCGATTGTCGTGGTTCAGTTGTTCTTGTCAGTGTTTGTCTGGACACTGATGATCGGCAAGGGCCGGGAGCTCAAGAGCATGCAGCGCGGTTGCGAAGAGTTCGGCCGCCTCTTCGCGCGCGGCAGCGACGTGCTCGAGCTCTACCTCAACCGCACGCGCCAGCTCAGCGACACGCCGCTCGACATCATCTACCAAAAAACCTGCGACCGCCTCGTGCGCTTCTTCGACCGCGAACGCCGCACCGCCATGATCGCCGCCCGATCCTCCGGCGACGTCGGCGAGCCGATCAACCCCAAGGAAATCGAGCTCGTCTGCGGCACCGCGGAGCACATTCTCGCCGAGCAAAACCTCCGCGTCGAAAAGGGCATGAACAGCCTCGCAACCATGTCCACCGCCGCGCCGCTCCTCGGCCTTCTTGGCACCGTCTGGGGAATGCTCGAGGCCTTTCAGGTCTTCGGGACCACCGGCGCGAGCCAGCTCACCGAAATGGCGCCGGCCATCTCCTCCGCCATGCTCACCACCGTCGTCGGCCTGCTGGTCGCCATCCCCTCCGGCATCGGCTACAACATCCTCTACGGCTCCGTCCGCAAGATCAACATCGAGCTCGAAGGCTTTGTCGACGAGCTCACCGGCCGCATGGCCTGCGAATTCCAGGGCAAGGGGGACTGACATGCGCGGAAAGCAACGCCGTTACAAAAGGGAACCCCTGAAGATCATCAGCGAGTTGAACATGACGCCGGTGATCGACATCACCTTCCTTCTGCTCATCGCCTTCCTCATCACCTATCCCCTGATGGAAAACAGCGTTCAAATCAAGCTCCCGCGCGCCACCACCAACAAGCTCGAACCCGACAAAAACAAGCCCCTCAACCTCTCCGTCAACGCCAACGGCGACATCTTCCTCGACGACGCCTCCGTCTCCCTCGACACCCTTGAGGCCGACCTCGCGCAACGCGTCCGGGACGACCCACAGACCGGCATCATGATCCGCGGCGACGAGTCAATGAACTACGGCCAGCTCATGAAGGTCGTCGCCATCCTCAACAAACTCAAGATCACGCGCATGGCGCTCGTCTCCTACGCGGAGGGCAAAAAATGACCTTCAACGCGTTTCAACTCTCCCTCGTCGGCCATGTCACCATTTGCGTCGTCGCGCTCCTTGTCGCCTTCCTGCATGGTTGCATCTCCGCCGACAAAAAACCCGACGTCCCCATGTTCACCCTCATCGCCATCGACACGCCCGCCGATGAGCCGGAAGTCAAAGACGAACCGATCGTGAAAGAAGATCCGCCACCGCCGCCGCCACCACCCGAACCGCCGCCGTTGCCACCGCCCAAAACCATTGTCGACGACGACGTCGACGCGCTCATCAAAGACAAGCAAAAAGATCCGCCGAAAATCGACAAGCCGCCGGTTAAGGAACCTCCGAAAATCGATCCACCCAAACCCGATCCGCCGAAACCTGATCCACCCAAGCCCACAATCAAAGTCAGCAACAAACGCGTCACACGCACCAATACCCAACCCCAGCCGCCTCCCAAACCCAAAGAACCCTCCTTCGACACAACTCACCGGCGGATGACGGATGAAGAAATGAAAAACGCCATTGCCGGCTCCATCACAACACAGGGCAATCCGCAACTCTCCAGCAACGAAAAAAATCGCATCATCGGCTTCATCGCCAGCGCGCTGAAAAACGAGTGGGTCAAGGAAAGCGTCGGCGCACTCGAAGGCACGCGACCCGCGCTTGTTGAAATCACGCTCGACGCCAAAGGCCGCGTCACCGACGCCAAAATCATCACCTCTTCCGGCAGCCCGCTCTACGACGAAGCCGCCAAACGCGCCGCCCTCCGCACCCGCATTCCTGAAGTCACCCCCGCCTTCCTCAAAGAGGCCAACAACAAAATCAGAGTCCCCTTCGATTTCTAACTTCACAACCCCCAACTCCGCCATGAAACTCAAACTCCTCACCCTCGCAACACTCCTCAGCCTGCCGCTCCTCGCGCAAATCACCGTCGGCCCCGTCACCGGCGTCGGCAAAGCCAAGGACCCCATCAACCTCTCCACCCTCACCGCCGCCGGACCCAACGCCACGCTCTTCAAGCAAACCCTACAGCGCGACCTCGAACTCTCCGGATGGTTCCGCGTCGACCCCGCCGCCATGACCGCCGTCGCCGGCCAAATCACCGACACCGCCGACGGCATCAACGCCGCCACCCAGGTCCGCTGGGCCGGCCAGTCCTTCACCTGGAACAGCGCCTCCTCCTCCACCGCCGACACCCGCCGCCGCGCCCACGAACTCGCCGACAAAATCGTCCAGCAAATCAAACGCAAGCCCGGCCTCGCCTCCTCCCGCATCCTCTTCATCAAACGCAACGGCCCCGACAACTCCGACCTCTTCGTCTGCGACGCCGACGGCGGCAACATCCAGCAGCTCACCTTCGACAACCGCGCCATCATCACCCCCAAATGGGACACCAACCTCAAAGACCTCTTCCTCACCTCCTACGTCTCCGGCCATCCCGTCGTCTACCGCATGCCCGTCGAACCCCGCGCCCCCAAAACCGTCATCGCCCGCTACAACGGCCTCAACACCTCCGCCGAACCCTCCCCCGACGGCAAATCCATCGCCATCATCCTCTCCATCTTCGGCACCCCCGACCTCTTCGTCCTCGACCGCGTCACCGGCAGCTACTCCCAGCTCACCAAAACCCCCAACGCCAGCGAAGCCTCCCCCACCTGGTCCCCCGACTCCAAATCCATTTGCTACGTCTCCGACGCCTCCGGCTCCCCCCAGCTCTACGTCGTCGACGTCGCCACCAAACAATCCCGCCGCCTCACCACCCGCGGCTCCGAAAACGTCAACCCCGACTGGGGTCTCGACGGACGCATCTGCTACGCCACCCGTCGCGGCGGCTCCTACCAGATCGCCGTCCTCAAATCCGCCAACGACCGCGAGCCCGACGTCACCCTCTCCTCCGGTTCCGACCACGAAGACCCCTCCTGGGCTCCCGACGGCCGCCACATCATCTGCTCCCGTGGCGACGCGCTTTGGATTCTTGACACCGAGGGCGATCTTCCTGTACGCTTATTCACTCAACCGGGCAAATGGGCCGCCCCAGAATGGTCCTACCGTTAATCGGATTGGAAAGGAAAAACACCATGCGCTCCTCCCACTTTTTCACACTCGCCGTCACCCTCTCACTCGTCCTCCTCGCCGGCTGTAACCTCGGCCGCAAAGGCAAAGGCGACACAAACTTCACCAAAGGCGGCCCCGGCGGCATCGGCGAAGGCGATGGCATCGCCATCACCATTGACGGCGAAACCTATCCCGACCAAATCCCCTTCGATACAAGGACAGACCTCTCCCCCGTCTCCGACGCCGAAGCCGGCCTTGAAGTCGTCTACTTCGGTTTCGACTCCTCCTCCCTTCCACCCGCTGAAATCTCCAAGATCGACCGCGCCGGCGCCTACCTCAAGGCCAACCCCAGCCACGTCATGATCATCGAAGGCCACTGCGACGAACGCGGCTCCAACGAATACAACCTCTCCCTCGGCGAATACCGCGCCCAGGCCGTCCGCACCTACCTCACCAACCTCGGCATTGCCGGCAGCCGCCTCCAAACCCGCAGCTACGGCGAAGAAAAACCCGCCGTCATCGGCTCCGGCGAACCCGTCTGGGCCCAAAACCGCCGCGCCGTCTTCGCCGTCTTCGCCCCCAACAAATAACACCCCGCTGTTGCCCTCTCGCCCCGTCCCCGCCGTCGCCGCCCCCATCGCCGCCCCGTCGTCGTCCCCCCGTCGTCGTGTCGTCGTGTCGTCGTGTAGTCGTGTAGTCGTCCCCTCCCCCCTCTCGCCTCCCCTCGCCCCCGCACTCACGAAAAATCGAGATACGCCTCCGCCTTCGCCGCCAACTTCCGCGCAACGCGCAGCCCACCCAGATCCGGCAGACGGCGATGGCGGCGGGTTTCCAAAATGCGACCGACCGCCGTGGGACCAAGCCCCGGAACACGCAGAAGCGCGGTTTGATCCGCCGTGTTGATGCGCACCGGAAAAAACTCCGGATGACGTTGCGCCCAAACCTCCTTAGGATCCGAAGCGAGATCGAGATTGCCGACGTTGGTGTATTCCATCTCCGCCGCGGCAAACCCGTAACGCCGCAACAGGAAATCAACCTGATACAAACGATGCTCGCGCGTGAGGCGCGCGTGGCGCGTTTGCAACGTTTCGGATTCCCCGAAAAGATTCACGGAATCCGCGCCGGATTGATAGGCTGAAAAATAGACGCGCTGAAAACGAAGACGATCGTAAATGCCGCCCATGTAATGGACGATTTCGCGGTCGGTTTCATCGGATGCACCGACGATAAATTGCGTGGTGCATTTGACGCGCGAATGCGGCATACCCGCGCCGGTTTGCTCGGAAATATATTTGAGCGGTGCAATGATGTCGCGCAGGTAGTCCTTCGATTTTGAAAGCTTTTCAAAATGCTGCGTACCCGGCGTTTCGATGTTCAGCGACACCGCCGAAGAGAGACGCAACGCCTCGTCGATCGCCGCAGTGGAAGCGCCGGGAATCACCTTCAAATGAATGTACCCGCGATAGTGATAACGCCGGCGGAGAATCGCCGCCGCCGCGGTAAGTTTCTCCATCGTTTGGTCGCTGGTGCCGATGACGCCGGACGAAAGAAAAAGACCGATAAGATCGCGCTTGCGGGTTTGGTCAATGAACGCCGCGGCCACCTCGTCGGGCGACAGCGAGCAACGGCGAACATCCGAACCGCCGCGCAACGGACAGTAGCGGCAATCGTTCGTGCAGACGTTGGACATGAGCGTCTTGAGCATGATGCCATAACCGCCCTGCGCCGTCGGAACCGGATACAGCCAGCGACCGTCCAGCCCGCGACGCCGGCGATCCTTGTCGGACGTGCCGCACGCACACGCCAGATCGTATTGCGAATCCTGCGCGAGAAGATCGAGCTTTTGAAAGGTGTCCATGACGGACGCTATTCCTTCGCGACTTCGAGCGCCTTGTCGGCCAGCGCGACGCCGGCCTTGTGGCAGAGCTCGAGCATTGCCACGTCGGGAACGAACTGACAGCGCAGGGGTTCCTGGATGAGCGTGACGCCCATGTTTTTGAGGCGCAGCTCGGCCTCCTCGGCGCCCTTGCTGGCCCAGCCGTAGGAGCCGAAGGCGAAGCCGAATTTGCCGGCGGGTTTGAGTCCGCCGATGTAGGTGAGCGCGGCGGCCATGGCGGGCATGATGGACTGGTTGAGCGTGGGCGAGCCGACGGCAATGCAGGCGCAGTCCATGACCTCGGTGATGATCTCGGTGTCGGACGTGGTGAGCGTGTCCATGACCTTGACGCGGACGTCGCGCGTGGCGGCGCCGGCGGCGATCGCGTCGGCCATCTTGCGCGTGCTCTGCCACATGGTGGAGAAGACGACAATCACTTTTTTCGTCGGCTTGCTGACGCACCAGTTGCGGTACGCCGCGACGATCTCAGCAAAGTGCGAACGCCAGATGATGCCGTGGCTCGGCGCGGCGATTTGGATGTCAAGGCCCTTGACTTTTTCAAACACGGCCTGGACAGGACGCACGAAGGGCAGGACGATGTTGGCGTAATAAGTCTTGGCCTCCTGCATGACTTCGCAGAGGTCGGCCTCGTCGTCGAAGCGCGCGGAAGAGGCGTAGTGCTGGCCGAAGATGTCCATTGAAAAAAGGATTTTTTCCTCCTGCAACCAGGCGGCCATGGATTCGGGCCAGTGCACCATTGGCGTGTCGAAAAATTGGAGCGTGCGGTCGCCGAGCGAAAGCGTTTCGCCGTCCTTGACGATTTGAATTTTCCAGCTCGCAATATTGTAATGGCGGCTGAGAGCGTCGCGGCACTTGGCGTTGCACAGTACGGTCGCGTTTGGGAAGGTGGCGACGAGCGCGGGCAATCCGCCGGAGTGGTCGGGCTCGGCGTGATTGCAGACAATGTATTTCAGCTCCGCAACGGAAGTGTGCGCGAGGATGTTGGCGATTTGCTTGTCGACAAACGGCGCCTTCACGGAATCAATGGCCGCGGTTGCGGTGGAGCCTTTGACGAGATAGGCGTTGTACGTGGAGCCGCGTTTGGTGACATAGCTGTGGAAGTCGCGCACATACCAGTCGACCACGCCGACCCAGAAAACATCTTTGGCAAGTTGTGTATTCATAATGGAGCTGAGTATACCACAAGCCGCGCAAGCAGGGCAAAAGCACTTATTTCTATGGCGTTTTTATCACGAAGCACAACGAAAACAATCTGGCGTGGCAGAGGTCATGCTCTGCCACGGGCGACTTTTGATGTTTAGGCCGCGCTGATGCCGCTGGTGACTTTGAAGACGGCGAGAAGGATGCTGACCGCGATGAAGCCGACGCCGCCGGCGACCAGAACGATGAGAATCGGTTCAAGCGCGGTGGTGAAAATTTTGATGTTGCGATCAAGCTCGCCCTCAAAGCGGCGGCCGATGTGGGCAAGGGCGCCGGGCATGTCGCCGGTTTGCTCGCCAATGGCCATCATGTCGGTCATGATGGGAGGGAAGACTTTTCCAGAGGCCAGAGGCCCGGAAATGGTCGTGCCGTCGGTGACGCGCTCGCGGGCGTGGGCGAGCTCGCGGGCGATGACGGTGTTGCCGACGGTTTCCTCGGTGATGCGCAGAGCCTGGAGGACGTGGACGCCGTTGGCGAGGAGGGTTTTGAGCGTGTAGGCGAAGTTGGCGAAGATGCTGGAGGCGATGATGCCCTTGATGAGCGGCGTGCGCAGCTTGATGCCGTCCCACCAGAAACGACCCTCGGGACGATTGATGTAACGGTTGAAAAGAATGCCGGCGAGGACAAGGCCGATGAGGACAAAGATGCCGTATTGCGTGGTGAAACGGCTGATCGCCATGAGCGCGCGGGTGGGGCCGGGCAGCGCGATGTTGACGGACTGGAAAACCATTTCGAATTTGGGAATGATTTTCACCACCGTGACGATGACGGCGCCGATGCCGAAGACAAGGACGATGCACGGGTAGATCATCGCGCCGACAACGCGCTCACGCATGTTCATCATGCGGTCGTAGTGTTCCACGAGACGGAGGAGCACTTCGGGAAGCGCGCCGCTCGCCTCGCCCGCGCGGATCATGTTGACGAAGAGACGCTCGAAGGATTTCGGGTGAGCCTCCAGCGCGTCGGAAAAAGATTCGCCGCGGACAATGCGGTCGCGGAGATCGGCGGCAATACTGCCCACAGGCGAGCCGTCGGAGCTGTGCGAGGAGAGGGAGTTGAGCGCGGCGCCGAGGGTCATGCCGGCGGCGAGAAGGTCGCTGAGCTCTTCGGCAAAAAGAAGCACCTCGCGGGTCTTCATGTTGGTGCGCGCGGAAAGTTTCCAAAGGGATTCGCCGGGCTTTTTGGTTGCGGCGGGTTTGGCCGCGCCCTCTTTGACGGAAAGCGGGACAAGGCCCATCTTTGCCACAGCCGCAAGCGCGGCTTTGCGATCGGCGGCCTCGAGGGTTCCGGTGGTGGACTGGCCGGCGCGGGTCATGGCCTGGTATGAAAAAACGGGCATGATGCTCCTTGTGGGATGAAAAAAATTTCGGGCTTGCAATCGCCGCTGGTTTTTGGTTTATTCACGGTTCCGCGCCAGTATAGCTCAGTTGGTAGAGCAGCTGATTTGTAATCAGCAGGTCGTCGGTTCGAGTCCGACTGCTGGCTCCAATAAAAACACCTGTTTTTCAGGTGTTTTTTATTGTTTCGGGCTCCGGACGTTGCCATTATCTGCGGTTTTTGGTACTGTGTGTGTAGTTGTGTGTGTGATTCTGTTGGTTGCGCGACGTCACGTTGCGTCGAGTTGCGTCGTGTTGCGGCACACACACACGCACACACACGGGAGATCGAAACATGGGTTTGCAACTGCGCAAGGGACGCGAAGGAGCATTGCGGCGACATTGGTACGGCGAATTCCGCCGCGCGAACGGAACGCGGGCGGTCGTGAATCTGAACGTGGAAATCGAAGGCACCCCCCCGGCGCTGGGTTTGCTTTCGGAGCGCGGAGACCCGGCTTTTGAAAGGAGCCGCAACCGCGCGTTGGCGGCACTGGAGGCCATGCGCGAACAGGAACGCAAGGGACGCGCAACCAAGGCGGAAGCCTTGCGCATGTACCGCGAACGCACGGGGGAGCCATTGCGGGCGGTTCTCGTGGATGATCTGGTGACCGCTCGCGCCGACGAGCAACACAAGCGCGGGGCAAGCTGGGTGCGCTTTGAAAATCACGCGTTGCAAAAATTTGTCGAGTGGTTGCACGGGAAAAACATTGGGACGGTTTTGGAGGTTTCGACCTCTCTGGCAAGGGAATACCTTTCCAAAATTTATAGCACAAATGCCCCCCAATGTACAGCGAGGACGGCGCGGGCAATCAAGGGAGTTTTGGCGCGGGCTTTCGATCGCACGTTGCCGGACGGTGCGGCCAACCCGTTCCGCCACCCTACGCTACGCATCCGGGCGGTGGACGGTGATCAGGAGTATCATCGCACACCGTTGACACCGGACGAAGTTGGGAAAGTTTTGGCGACGGCCGCCGCGACCGACCCCCAGGCGCATGACTGGATCGTTTGCGCCTTGTCAACCGGATTGCGGCGCGGCGACGTGTGCCGGATGAAATGGGAGGACGTGGACTTGTCGGCGGGTGCGTTGCGATTACGCACAAGCAAGACCGGTGCGGAGCTGCATCTTCCAATCATGCCGCTTTTGCAAGATGTGTTGACGCGGCGCAAGGCCATTGCCGACGATTCACCCTTCGTTTTTCCAGAAGCGGAAGCCATGATGCACCGCAACGATGTTGCCATTACCAAACGCGTCAAAAAAGTCTTTGCGCTTGCGCTGCACCCGCGTGAGGACGCGCCGCATGACGGCGGGGTATACAAACCCCTTGCTGAAGTCCTCGACACCGTAATGAAGGTGGTGGAGGGGGCGAGCATGACACCCACGAAACGCCAGCGCATGACGCGGGTGTTGCAACTCTACGCCGCCGGTAAAACGTACCGCGAAATGGCCGCCGACACCGGGCTTTCCAAGGGCGGAATATCGGGGTTGTTACAAGAAGCCGAAACCGCATCCGGGATCCGTTTCATCCGGCGGCAACGGCAACCCGGCGAAGTGCTACCAAGGGATTTAATCGCACGAGTGACGCGAACAACGCGGGCGGTGGGAACGAAAGCCGCGAGTGTTTACGACTTCCACGCGCTCCGTACAACGTTTGTGACGCTGGCAATATCGGCAGGCGTGAACGTGGACAAACTGCGGGCGTTGACCGGCCACGCCACGGTTGACCTTGTGATGCGACATTATTTCAAGCCCAAGGGAACGGACTTTGCGGATGAATTACGGAATGCCCTGCCGAAAATTTTAACCACCACGCAATCCACAAAGCGAAAACACACCCGGTAAATGGCTAACAGAGGGTGTTGCTAGGGTAATTCATTGTAAAACAGTCTTTTATTGGGGTATTTTTGTCTAAAACCGTATACGGGGGTTTGCAAACAGAAAAAATTTATGAGAACGTTTGAGATACTTGTTTTTCATGGAAATCACCTGTGTTTTTCACACATTTTGTTTGTAATTGCTACGTTAAACTTGTCTTG
>JAVBOU010000158.1:0-13646 GCA_031550185.1 Kiritimatiellia bacterium
CCCTCCATGTTCAGGTTTTGGAACAAGTCTACTTTGTTGCAGGTAAATTTTACCTTCATCTTCCGGGTAACAAACAAATTTTTCGTCAACCGCGAGACGCGACTACGTCGACGACAACAACGGAAGGGGAGGCTTTTAGACGAGCATGCCTTTGGGGGCGTCGGCGTCGTCTTGCCACCAGCGGGGTTTGTCGGTGGCGATTTTGTCGATGTCTTTGGAGGTCATCTGGATGCCGCGGGCGGAGACGCCTTTGATGGTGAGCTCGGAGGGGGTGAAGATTTGCTGGTGGATGCGCTGGCTTTTGGCGGGCTTGTATTTGACGTAGAGGGCGTCGGGGAGGCCGGTTTGGAGGAGGAGGATTTTGGCGCCTTCGGGGCAGAGGCGGTAGTCTTTGTTTTGGATGCAGCCACCGAAGGTGAAGCGTTTGATGTAGGTGAAGCCGTAGCTTTTTTCGGTGTAGACGCAGAGCATGGGGGCGTCGCGGTCGAAGAGCTGGCAGAGGTGCATGTTTTTGTCGATGAAAAGTTTGTCGGGCGGGGGCAACATGCGGTAGCGGCCGTCGGACCAGACGATGAGGAGTTTGTCGAGGGAGGAGCACTGCATGAGGGGGTCGCCCTTGACGTCGTAACCAAGGTAGCCGGCGTCGCGGTCGATCTTGAGCTGGATTTCGGTGGCGGTGAGTTTGCGGAGCTCGAGGGTGCCGAAGGTGGTGATTTGGGTGAGACGTGGGTAGGTTTTCTGGTAGAGTTTGATGAGGCGCTTGAGGTAGTTGACGGCGTATTTTTTGAGGGTGCGGAGGTGCTCGGCGACGTCGGCCTGCTCGGCGGCGATGGCGTTGAGTTCGTCGCGGTTTTTGTTGATGTCGTAGAGGGAGATGCGGCGGATCTGGATTTTGAGGAGGCGCTCGACGTCGTCGTCGGTGACGTCGCGGGTGAGCTGGGGGCGGAAGGGGGCGAGGCCTTTGTGGACGGCGGCCTTGACGTCGTCGGCGGTTTTTTGGGCTTCGATGCGTTTGTAGACGCGGTTTTCGATGAAGAGTTGTTCGAGGGTTTTGGCGTGGAAGGCGTCGGCGAGTTCCTGTTGGCGGATTTCGAGTTCGCGTTTGAGGAGGTGGAGGAGCTGGCGGGTTTGGATGCGGAGGATTTCGGAGACGGTGGTTTCGCAGGGGCGGTTTTGGTAGAGGGTGACGACGCGGGAGGTGAGGGTGGTCTCGCAGGCGGTGAAGGCGTAGAGGGCTTTTTCGGCGGATTCGGGGGAGGCGCCGGGGGAGAGGAGGAGTTCGATTTCGACTTTGCCGGCGGTGTAGTCGTTGATTTGGCGGACGGGAACTTTTTTGCGGCGGATGGCGTCTTCGATGGATTCGATGAGTTTTTCGGTGGTTTGTCCAAAAGGGAGCTCGCGGATGACGAGGCGGTTTTTTTCGAGGGCGATGCCGGCGCGGAGGCGGAGGCAGCCGTTGCCGTCGCTGTACTCGGAGACGTCGATGAAGCCGCCGGTTTGGAAGTCGGGAAGGACGGTGAAGGGTTTGTCCTGGATGATGGAGATTTGGGCTTCGAGGAGCTCGATGAAGTTGTGGGGCAGGACGGTGGTGGTGAGGCCGACGGCGATGCCTTCGGCGCCGAGCATGAGGAGGAGGGGGAGCTTGGAGGGGAGGAGGACGGGTTCGTCGTTGCGGCCGTCGTAGCTGGGGATGAAGCGGGTGGTTTTGGGGTTGAAGATTTCTTCGCGGGCGAGGGGCGTGAGGCGGCACTCGATGTAACGCGGGGCGGCGGCGGGGTCGCCGGTGTAGATGGTGCCGAAGTTGCCCTGGCCTTCGATGAGGTAGCGTTTGTTGACGAGGTTGACGAGCGCGTCGCCGATGGAGGCGTCGCCATGCGGATGGTACTGCATGGTGTGGCCGACGATGTTGGCGACTTTGATGAAGCGGCCGTCGTCCTTTTCCCAGAGGGCGTGCATGATGCGGCGCTGGACGGGTTTGAGGCCGTCCTCGATGGTGGGGATGGCGCGGTGGCAGATGGTGTAGGAGGCGAACTGGAGGAAGTTGCCGTCCATGAGGTCGCGCAGGGCGCCGCGGCCGCCGTGACGGAAGGGGCTGTCGGGGGAGGTGGGAGAGGAAAGGGACTCATCGACTACTTCGACTTCGTCGACGACGTTGGGGGAATCGGAGGAATCGACGACGGGCAGGGCGAAGAGATCGGGGAGGGCATCGGGTGAGGCGTCGTCGGTCTTCTTTTTTTTCGGTGGCTTTTTCACTGGATGACTTCTTCCTTGATCTCGAGATTGTCCATGATGTACTGGCGGCGGTCGGGGGTGTTGCGGCCCATGTAAAAGGAGATGGTTTCGGGGAGGCCGTGATCGCGCGAGGCGTCGACGGGCGTGAGGCGGATGTTGTCGCCGATGAAGGCCTTGAACTCGCCGGGAGAGATTTCGCCGAGGCCCTTGAAGCGGGTGATTTCGGCGGAGGCGCCGAGCTTGGAGATCGCGGCCTCGCGCTCGGCGTCGGTGTAACAATAAAAGGTTTCCTTCTTGTTGCGCACGCGGAAGAGCGGTGTCTCAAGGATGAAGAGGTGGCCGTCCTTCACGACCTTTTCGTAGAAGCGCAGAAAGAGCGTGATCATGAGGTTGCGGATGTGCAACCCGTCCACGTCGGCGTCGGTGGCGAGGATGATTTTGTTGTAGCGCAAGGTCTCGACGGACTTCTCGATGTTGAGGCTGCAGATGAGGTTGTAAATCTCGACGTTCTTGTAGATCGCGTCGCGCTTGAGGTCGCAGACATTCAGCGGCTTGCCGCGCAGCGTGAAGACGCCCTGCGTGGTGACATCGCGGCAACTGGTGATCGAGCCCGCGGCGGAGAGGCCCTCGGTGATGAAGAGCATGGTCTCAAGGCCGGTGCCCTTCTGCTGGTTGAAATGGTGCTTGCAATCCTTGAGTTGCGGCACGCGGATTGAAACGGATTTCGAACGTTCGCGCGCGAGTTTTTTCACGGAGTTGAGCTCCGCGCGCAACGTGCAGGTCTCCTCGATTTTCGCGATGAGCTTGTCGGCCTCGGCGGGTTCGCGGTGGAGCATCTCCTCGACCACGCGCTTGATCTCCGCGACGAGCTCGCTGCGGATTTCCTGGTTGCCGAGTTTGTTCTTGGTTTGCGATTCGAAGATCGGCGACTTCAAGCGGATGGCCACGGCGCCGACGAGTCCGTCGCGAATGTCGTCCGCGTCGTATTTTTTCTTTTTGCTGTACTCGTTGATCGCCTTGAGCACGCCTTCCTTGAACGCCGAAAGATGCGTGCCGCCGTCGTGCGTGTACTGGCCGTTGACGAACGAAAAGTAATCCTCGCTGAACCGGTTCGTGTGCGTGAACGCGAGCTCCAGCGTGCGGCTGCGGAAGTAAAAGGGCTTGTAAATTTTTTCCAGCTCCGTCTCGTCTTCGATCAAGTCGAGCAGGCCGTTTTCCGACTTAAACTCCATGCCGTTGAAGCGCAGCGTGAGTCCCGCGTTGAGGTACGCGTACATGCGCATGCGGCGCTCGATGTGCTCCGAGCGAAACTTGTACTTGTGGAAAATCGCCGGATCCGGCGTGAACGAAATAAACGTCCCGTTGCGTTCCTCGGTCTTGCCCTTCAGCTCCTTCACCAGCTTGCCGCACGCGAAGCGCGCCTCCGCAAACTCGCCGTCGCGTTGCGAGCGCACCACAAACTCCGTGGACAGCGCGTTCACCGCCTTCGTGCCCACGCCGTTCAGCCCCACCGAAAATTGAAACACGTCGTCATTGTACTTCGCGCCCGTGTTGATTTGCGACACGCATTCCACGATCTTGCCCAGTGGAATCCCGCGGCCATAATCGCGCACCGTCGCCCGCCCCGTCTCAAAGTCCACCTCCACCTCGACACGCTTGCCAAACTTCATGATGAACTCGTCCACCGCGTTGTCCACCACTTCTTTCAACAAAATATAAATGCCGTCCTCATACTGGCTACCGTCGCCCGTGCGGCCGATGTACATGCCCGTGCGCAAGCGGATGTGATCCACCGAGGACAGCGTCTTAATCGTCTCTTCGTCGTAATTCTTACTCATGAAAAATGTCTTTGCCGGCCCGAACCGACGCGCGTCGATCCGGGCCGTTTCGAATCGAATGTTTATTCCTTGCGGCTGATCTTTTTGATCACCACCGTCTCGAGCGGCACATCGCCGTGCGGACCTTTCTGGCCCGTCTTCACTTCCGCGATCGCGTCGACCACATCCATGCCGTCCGTCACGCGGCCAAACACCGCGTAGCCGTAACCCTGCATCGTCGGCGCCGTGTAATTCAAAAAGTCATTGTTCTTGTGGTTGATGAAGAACTGGCTCGTCGCCGAATCCGGCACGTTCGTGCGCGCCATCGCCAGCGTTCCGCGCTCGTTCTTCAACCCGTTTGCCGACTCGATTTTGATCGGCGCCTTCGTCTTCTTCTGGCTCATGTCTTCCGTGAATCCGCCACCCTGAACCATGAAGCCCTTGATCACGCGGTGAAAGATCGTGTCCGTGTAAAAACCCTCGTCCACATACTCCAAAAAGTTCTTCACCGAGACCGGCGCCTTTTCCGCGTCCAACTCCACCGTGATGTTACCCTTCGACGTTTCAATGATCACAACCGTCATTTGCTTCTCCTTCGTTTCCGGGGCAGCTTCCCCGCTTTTGTTTTCGACCTTCGCGGGTGCTTCCGCTTTCGTTTCCGTTTTCACCGCCGTTTCGCCGGCCGCGGGAGCATTCTCTTCCGCCTCCGACTTCGTGCATCCGCAGAAAACCGCCGCGGACACCAGACAACCCATGACAAAACGCATGTTCATACATGTTCTCCTTGCGTTAGACACAAACCACTTCGCGCCCCTCTTCCAAGCCGCGAAAAACAGGCCAATTCTTTTACCACAAAACCGCCTTTCCCGCAAAACCAAAAAAAAATCAAAAGTCTGCCGTGGCACAGCACGACCTCTGCCACGCCTTCAAAGTCTTTCACAAAGTGAATGCCTCCGCGCTTGCGGAATACATGGAAATACGTTACCTTGAAAATATGTCAAGTAGCGAAAGGAAATGATCAAAATGCCCGAAAGGCTCAAATACCACTTCGAACCCAAGACCGGATGGATGAACGATCCCAACGGCCTGATCTTCTTCAAAGGGCGCTACCACGCCTTTTTCCAGCACTACCCCGACGCACCCGAATGGGGACCCATGCACTGGGGGCATTGTGTGAGCGATGATCTCATACACTGGGAGGAGCTGCCCATCGCCCTCCGGCCCGATATGCCATACGAAGCCGGAGCGCGGGGCGGCTGCTGGTCAGGCAGCGCGATGGTGAAGGACGACATGCTCTATCTCTTCTACACCTCGGTGTCGGAGAAATTCGGCCAGACCCAGTCGGTCGCCTGCAGCAAGGACGGCATACACTTCGAAAAATATTCCGGCAACCCGGTCATCCCCGGCTTCCCGGAGGATGGCGGGCAGGATTTCCGCGACCCCAGCGTCATCGAATACCAGGGCAGGTACTACATGGTCTGCGGCTCGGGAAAGGACGGGGTCGGGCGGCTTCTGCTCTACGTCTCGGACGATCTTTTGAAGTGGGACTATGTCGGCATCATGCTCGAAGGCGAGGAGTACGGCGCCATCATCGAATGCCCGGACATCTGTCGCTTCGGGGATAAGTTCCTCCTCATGTTTTCCCAGATGAACCGCAACACCCACGCCACCATGTTTGTCACCGGGAATTTTGACGGCAAAAAATTCACCCCCGAGGCGCGCTTCACCCCCGAGGCCGGGCCACATTTTTACGCCCCCAAGACGCTGGAGGACGACAAAGGCCGGCGCATACTCATCGGCTGGCTCTACGCCTGGGGAAAAAAGCTGGACGAGGGCGCCGATTACGCCGGGGCGCTCTCCATCCCCCGCGAGCTGAGGCTCGAGAACGGCAAGCTCATCAATTTCCCCATGGCCGAGGCGAGGCATCTGCTCAACAATTCCGATGAGCTTGTGAGTGTTTCGTCCAACGGCCTGCGCATCAAGGCCGGCAATGTCGACTTCCCGCTGGAATACAACGGCAGGGTTGATCGACTCGATGTGCTGCGCGACACCAAGACCATCGAGGTCTTTATCAATGGCGGCGAAGATTCCTTCACCTACTGGTTTGCAAAATAAACACATGAAAATCTGGATACAACGCGTGCGCGAGGCGTGGGTGAATGTCCACGGTTGCGAAGTCGGCCGCATCGGCCCCGGCATGGTCATGTTCATCGGCGTGCGCGTCGGTGACACCTTGGAGGAGGTCGACGCGCTCGCCCAAAAAGCCCTTGCCCTGCGGATTTTCGACGACGCACAGGGCCGCATGAATTGCTCCGTCGAAGAGACCGGCGGCAGCGTGCTCGTCATCTCGCAATTCACACTCTACGCGGACACGCGGCGCGGCAACCGCCCCGGCTGGGCGCTCGCCGCAAAAGGCCCGGAGGCCGAACCGCTCTACGAGGCGATGATCGCGCGGCTCCGGGAAACACTCGGCGAAACACGCGTTCAATGCGGACGCTTCGGCGCCGAAATGGACATCCATATGACCCACGACGGCCCCGTCTCCGTCGAGCTACGCAAGGAGCGCGACGATTGCTTTCCGTAAGGTAAGACAGACGACGCGCAGCACACGAAGTCTTCTTGTCTGTCATGGTGCATGCACATAAATATTCGTGTTCATTCGTGGTTCAAAACCACATAAGGTTGCGGCATACCGCGGAAAACGCTACACTTGTCACAACTTTTCACTTGGAGACCTGACATGTATTTCACCGGTTTTGCCGACGAAGCCGCGACCGCCCTGGCGGGGCAAATCAAAGCCACCCGCGAGCTCGGCTGGACGCACATTGAAGCCCGCGTCATTGACGGCATGAACATTCACGACCTCACCGACGCCGCCTTCGACCGCGTCTGCGAACAGCTCGCCGACGCCGGCGTGTCCATCAACTGCTTCGGCTCCGCCATCATGAACTGGGCCAAGGACGTCCGCAAAGTCGGCGACTTCGAGCGCGACCTCGAGCAAACGCGCCGCGCCATCCCGCGCATGCAAAAGCTCGGCGTCAAACTCGTGCGCGTCATGTCCTACGCCGTCATCCCCGACAAGCCCGCGTGGGACCAAATGGCCGAAGAGCGCTTCCGCCGCATGCGCGAAATCTGCGGCATGTTCCTCGACGCCGGCCTCCAGCCCGTTCATGAAAACTGCATGAACTACGGCGGCATGGGCGCCTCCTTCACGCGCCGCCTCATCGACAACGTCCCCGGCCTCAAGCTCGTCTTCGACACCGGCAACCCCCTCTTCACCATTGACCGCGACACCCCCGGCGGCGCGCCGCAATCCGCGTGGAACTTTTACAAGCAGGTGCGCGCGCACATCGCCTACGTCCACATCAAGGACGCCATCCACGACCCCGCCGCCAACACCACCACCTACACCATGCCCGGCAAAGGCCAGGGCGACGTGATCCAAATCATGCGCGACCTCGTCGCCACCGGTTACGACGGCGGCATCTCCATCGAGCCCCACATCGGCGCCGTTTTCCACGATCCGTCCGTCACCTCCGACGACGACAAAAAATATCACATGTACGTCGAATATGGCCGCCAGATGGAAGCCATCCTCCGCGACTGCAAAAAATAAAACCGGCTCGTGGCGTGGCAGCGCTCCTGCCACGCCACGCGTCATAGGTTGATTCCATTTTCCAAACCCCTTATACTGTCACAACTTCCAAAACACGCCAGCAACGAGCGCCGCGCACATGACACCCAAAACCGTGCCCTTTAGCAAAACCTTTCTCGAAAACGTCGAGAAGCAATTCCCCACGCCCTTCTACATCTACGACGAAAAAGCCATCCGCGACAACGCCCGCCGCTTCCGCGCCGCGTTCGCATGGAACAAGGGATTTAAAAATTACTTCGCCATCAAGGCCTGCCCCAATCCCTTCCTCATCAAGCTCCTCAAGGACGAAGGTTTCGGCGCCGACTGCTCCTCACTCCCCGAGCTCCTCCTCGCCCGCCACGTCGGCCTCACCGGCGCCGACATCATGTTCACGTCGAACAACACTCCCGCCCGCGAATTCATCGCCGCGCGCGAGGCCAACGCCATCATCAACCTCGACGACATCACCCACATCCCCTTCCTTGAGCAGCACGCCGGCCTCCCCGAACGCCTCTGCTTCCGCTACAACCCCGGCCCGCTCAAAGGCGGCAACGCCATCATCGGCAAACCCGAGGAAGCCAAGTACGGCTTCACCCGCGAGCAACTCTTCGAAGGCTACAAGACCCTCAAAGCCAAAGGCGTCAAACACTTCGGCCTCCACACCATGGTCGCCTCCAACGAGCTCAACCCGCAATACTTCATCGACACCGCCGCCCTCCTCTTCGAGCTCGTCATCGACCTGCGCAAAATGATCGGCATCACCTTCGACTTCATCAACCTCGGTGGCGGCATCGGCATCCCCTACCGGCCCGACCAGGACGCCGTCGATCTCGACCTCGTCTCACGCGGCATCCAGGACGCCTACAACCGCATCTTCATCGCCAGCGGTCATCCCGAGCTCGACCTCCTCATGGAATGCGGCCGCATGGTCACCGGCCCCTACGGTTACCTCGTCTCGCGCGTCACGCACATCAAAAAAACCTACCGCACCTACGTCGGCCTCGACGCCTGCATGGCCAACCTCATGCGCCCCGCGCTCTACGGCTCCTACCATCACATCACCGTCATGGGCAAGGAAAACGCCCCGCGCACACTCCTCTGCGACGTCACCGGCTCCCTCTGCGAAAACAACGACAAATTCGCCATCAACCGCGAGCTTCCCCAAGTCGACGTCGGCGACCTCATCGTCATCCACGACACCGGCGCCCACGGTTACGCCATGGGCTTCCAATACAACGGCAAGCTCCGCTCCGCCGAACTCCTCGCCCGCGAAGACGGCTCCATCCTTCCCATCCGCCGCGCCGAAACCGTCGACGACTACTTCGCCACCCTCGACTTCAACGCGCTCAAGGGCTTCTAGACGTTAAAAAATCTCGTGGCGTGGCAGAACCTCTGCCACGCCACGAAACGTTTTGTGAATTCCTTTTAGCGGCTGGGCTTTGCCAAAAGCAACGTTGAGAGCAGCCACGAGATCACCGTGAAAACCACCGCTCCAATCAACGCGGGCTTGAAGTCACCCACTTGAAACCCTTTAATATGCTTTCCAATGAGCATGAAAAACAGCGCATTGAGCACCAGCATGACAATACCCATCACAAGCGGCGTGACCGGAAGCTTCAACAGCGCCAACGCCGGACGAACAAGGGCATTCAGCAAGCCCAAGATCAACGCCACGATCAAGGCGACGAGATAATCGTTGACCTGGAACCCGGTCATTTTGATGACATTGGCGAAGAGATACGACACCGCCATTAAGGCTGCCGCATTGATGATCCAAACCATGATCAGACGCATGAGAAAAACTCCTTTTGTTGCGTAATAAAATATAACGTTTTCACGTTTCAATCAACACTTTTTATCGTTCCGCGTGGCTGCGTCAAGGTGGGGCGCGACCGCCGGGCGCGCCGGGCATCGGACTGGCGTTTGTTTTTGTCGCCTGCGTCGCGCAACCTCCCGTCCCTGACAGGACGACAAGTATAGGGAACCACTCATAGACCTGCTGGGGTATAGTAGACTTGTTTTCAAAACCTGAACATGGAGGGCGAGCGTCCTCGCGAGCCGCACGAAGAGGCCCGGGTGATTTGCTGAATGGCCGCACATTGTTTGCTGAAACCCTCCTGTTGCGGCTCGCGAGGACGCTCGCCCTCCAATTCGAAATCTGGTTTTGGAACAAGTCTAATAATTTTGCATCCCTCCCTGCACGATGTTAAAACCGACAAAAACGGCTGGGTGGCGGGCGATGTGGGCGCACGGGTCAAGCATCGATTCCAACTCAACAAATCAACCATCTTTTTGTACTTAAATTCCAACCTTGCTTACGATGAAGTGAAAAAACTTCTTCTCGCCATTGAGTCCGGCCATTTTACGGTCGATGAAAAAAATCCGTGGTTTGTCAGGGAGGACAAAAACGGAGCGACCGTGTTGTGGACGCCCAAGATTTCAATCGACCGCATTTCCAGTGTGAGAGGCCACGTGAATGAGAACAATCAGACAACCTATACCATCATGACGTATCACAGCGATACAGGTGGTTCGAGTTATACGTTCGCAAAACTCGGCTCAACTTACGTTCTGGTCAGCGAAGGCTTTTGGGTTGTTGACAATACGCGTCCCGAAACCCGCGTCATTGCCCGGCAATAGAGAAGCACATGACTTTCATCATGACGCGAGCGTGATGACGGCATCGTGATGGATTTGTGCGTTATATCGTAGTATGATACAATATTCGACATGTTTGGTTGGGTTTCCCAACAGGAGATTTTACACATGAAAAAAACATCTTTGACCGTGGCCGCACTGGTTGCCATTTTTTCGTTGACCAACGTGCGGGCCGATGATCTTACGGCGTGGCAACGCCGGATGCCCGTGACGTTGAATTACAGTGGCGGCGAAATGCTCACGGATTTTCCTGTGCTGGTCACGCTGCCCGCGACCGTGACGCAGGAAATGAAGGAGAATGGCGCAGATCTGCGTTTTGCAACGATGATGTGGAGCGAGCTGAGTTATGAGATTGACACGTGGAACACCAACGGCGTCTCCAAGGTGTGGGTCAAAATTCCACAGCTCACCGCCGATACGCACATTCTCGTTTTCTGGGGAAATTCCGCCGCCGTGTCCGCCAGCAATGTCGCGGCGACATGGTCAAACGGGTACGTTGGCGTCTGGCACCTGAACGGCACGCAAACGCCGGTTCCGGACGCGTCGCCCAACGCCAACAACCTGACGCCCACCGCCAACGTGACGCTTGGCGCGGCGGGTGTTGTGGGAACAGCGGCGGCGTTTCCGAACAACATAAACAAAAATTATTACTTGAGCGCCCCCAATCACGCCAGCATGAATGGCGGCTCTGCGCTGACGCTGGAGGCGTGGGGATACGACACGGCTGCGGAGGGAGAAAAAACGCCGCGCGGCTTGATTTCCAAACGCACTGGCTCAACGAGCAATCAGAGTTTTTCGCTGTTTCGAGGCAACGGCGGCGATAGCGCCAATCTGTTTTTTGATATTGGCTTGACGCCATCCGGCAACGCGCGTCTCAATCTCGGTTCGACAACGCTCAAAAACGAATGGATGTCCATCGCCGTGACGTTTGACGGCGCCATTCCGTCAAAGACCGCACGCGTCACGTATTACCGCAACGGGCAACTCGCCTCCACGCCCTCCACCGATGCGCCGACCGCCGTGCCGACATACAGCACGACTTCCCTTTATGTGGGGACGCTTGATTCGGCTTACGCCCAGGGTTGGCTTGGCTCCATGGATGAAGTCCGCGTTTCCAGTGTCGCGCGTTCCGCCGCGTGGCTCAAGGCCTGCTATGACACCATGACACTCGACACCTTCGCCGTGAACGGCACGCCCGAGTCCAACGAACTGCCCGACACGCCGACCATTGTCACCAGCGCGGCGGACAACATCACGCTTTACTCCGCGGACATCCCCGGTCTCCTCGCTTCCACCGGTGACGCCGCGACGGTTAATGTGTACCTCTACTGGGGAACCTCCAACGGTTATGACGTGGCGACCGACTGGAACGGTGCACGCGTGCCGGGCGACGTTTCGGCCCTTGGCGCCTTTTCCACCACGCTCTCCGGCCTTCAACCCGAGACGCGTTACTGGGCGCGATACGCCCTCGAAATCGACGCGACCCTCACGTGGAGCGCCGAAGCCATTTCCTTCTCCACGCCCAACACTCCCCGGCCTGTTCTTGGCGCCATCACCGTTGTCTCCACACCCGCCTCCGGCACCACGCTCAACGTCGACGTCATTCAACCCGGCCCCAACGCGACACTCTCCCTCGACTGGAAAAAGTCGGACGCCGACGGATGGACGTCTGCCACGTCCATTCTCAACCCCGTTGCAGGCAGTCACGCCTTCAACCTGCCCGGCACCGAACACCTCGCCAGCTACGCCTATGTCCTTACTCTTGCCAACGACTTTGGCAACGTTTCCTCCAACGGCACCTTCAGCCCCATCTACGTTTACACGTGGGTAGCCGGCGCTGTCAGCCGACCTTGGAGCACAGCGGCCAACTGGGATCTCAACGCCGCCCCAAATGGCGTTGGCGATGCCGTGGTTTTTCTCTCCACCGCTTGCACAACCGACATCTCGGGTATGGGCGCTGTCACGCTCGGTTCCCTCACTTTCAGCGACCTTTCCGGATACAACAACATCACGATTAGGGCAACCGACCAGATCACACCGTTTATCTTCGACAATGCCGGTGCTCCAGCCCGCATCACGGTGACTGGCACCCAATGGGGACAACCCACGCTTCAAGCGCCGCTGATTTTCAACTCCGAAACCCAAATCAGCGTTGAGCGCGCCGAAAACAACCAGGCACTCGACCTCTCCGGCAGTCTCTCCGGAACCGGCTCCATCGTGCTCGAAAAAGGCGTTCTCGCTTTGTACGCCGCGGCTGGCGCCACCCATCGCGTGACACTGCCTCTGAGCGCAACGGGATCATCAACCAAGTTTTACCGCAAACGCGGCTCCGGCACCGTGGTCATCGACGGCGGCGTCCATACCATCCCGCTTGCCGCCGGCTGGAATGGTTCGACCGATGCCATCGTCGGCGGTGGCGGAACGCTCGTCTTCTCCGGCACGGTCATCACCAACACCCCCGCCAGCGACCGCTGCCACTTTTTCGCCGACGCCGGCAACACGTTTATCGCCACAAACAAAACGCATTTCGCCTACCGCAGCAACATCACCACATTCTTCGCGTACAAGAACAACTCCTTCCTGGTTTACGACTCCACCCTCCTCTTGCCGACCCTCACCATCGACTCCAACAGCAACGCCTTTCGCATCAACGATGGCGGCCTCGTCAAACTCCAGTACGACAACTTTGCGGTCGCCGGCTCCACCAACCTTCTTTGGGTCGGCAATACCATTTCCGCATCGCCTTCCACGTTGAACCTGAATGGCAAAACCCTCTCTGTTACCGGCAACCGCTCCGCCATCACCATCGCCGCCGGCGGCGTCATCACCAACGGCAACATCACCGTTGGCACAACAACAAGCTCCGGCAGCCGCCTCACACTTCAGGGCGGCGTCATCAACTGCAACACTCTGACCCTTCACGCCGGCAACAGTCTCGTGCCCATCCTTGCCCCTGTCCCGGTTCAGCCCATCATTGCCAAGACCGCATCCTTCAAAGCTGGTGCAAAAATCATCCCCGCCAATCCCGATAACTCCGGCGCAACCGTCGGCGTTTTTCCCCTGGTCACCGCCAACACACTCACCGGCGCCGACTCCCTCGTTCTCGAGGCACCTCGAAACTTCATCTGGAAACTCGACACCCGTACGGACGAAGACGGACGCCAAACACTCTTCCTCGCCTGCCATCAACACGGCGCAATGTTCATCGTGCGTTAACCATCAAAAAAACTTTGCGTGGCAGAGGTCGAGCTCTGCCACGAAACGTGTACTGGTGTCGAGGTGGGGGGGGGGGGGGCGGGGGGGGG
>JAVBOU010000211.1:0-8336 GCA_031550185.1 Kiritimatiellia bacterium
CGCGCCGCCCTCCAAGCCTCCTTCGGCCAAAACACCCCAACCACCTCCTCAGCCCTCAGCCCTCAGCCCTCAGCCCTCAGCCCTCAGCCCTCAGCCCTCAGCCCTCAGCCCTTAGCCCTTCCCGCCGATCCCCAATCCCCAATCATCATTCATCATTCATCATTCATCAATCCCCTCCCCCCCTCCCCTCCCCCCCATTCCCCAATCAGCAATCAGCAATCAGCAATCAGCAATTCTCCCCCTCCCTCCCTCCCCTCCCGCACCCAAACCGACCTCTGCAAACTCCTCCTCCATCACGCCGGCGACGACAAACACCTCGCCACCCTCATCCAATCCTGGCTCCCTCCCATCCTTCCCCTTCATCCCTTCACCCAGCGCATCCTCCAGGCTGCCCTCGACGACCTCGCCGACCGCCTCACCATCCACATCCCCAGCCTCGCCAACGACCCCGACCCCCTCTTCCAAAACTTCCACGCCATGCTCGCCGCCGCCGAGTCCCGCATCACCCACTCCGAAGAACTCAAACCCCTCGACGAAGCCCGCGACCTCATCGCCAAAATCTGGTCCCGCGAACTCCTCCAATCCCGCCGCGACCTCCTCCCTCCCGGCGACCCCAAACGCCTCCTCCTCACCCGCACCATCAACCACCTCCAGCGCGCCTCCTGGGAAATCCGCCAAAACCTCATCCGCCCCTTCCTCCCCGGCGGCGACGAAACCATCGAATTTCCCGTCTCACAACCCGCCCCCGTGGCAGAACCCCCACCCCTGCCACCACCCGAAACCAACCCCCGTGGCAGCGCCACACCTCTGCCACACGAAGAACCCGCCAGCGACGACCTCCACGAAATTTTCTAACCACCAACATCACGTACATGGAGGGCGAGCGTCCTCGCGAGCCGAAACAGGATGGTTTCAGTAAAAAACCAGCTACCCTCCCGTCAATCACCCGGGCCTCTTCGTGCGGCTCGCGGGGACGCTCGCCCTCCAAGTCAATCACAGGCGTTTTCATATAGTAATTTTGCATAACATGGGAACACTCCTCGCGAATTGACAACCTCGGAGAGGTTGAACATCAAAGCCCATGGTTGCGCGTATTCGCGCTACCATGGGAAGGCGATGGAAATAAATTCCAACCCCGGAGGGGTTGAACAATCTTCTTCCGCTAACAAAATTCCAGCATGTTGTTGGCATGGTTTCAATTATTTTATGTGCAACCCCTCCGGGGTTGATGATGGTTTGATACCCTGACCCATGGTAACGCGAATACGCGCAACCATGGGCTTTGTTGTTCAACCTCTCCGAGGTTGGAGAGATGTGTGCCAATGCTGAGTAAAACCACTATAGTGGTGTCATACAACATTACTACATTCGTCTTCAACCCCAACGGGGTTGAAGAAACGTGTCGCAAGGTCAGGTAAAATGCTATATTGAAACACATCATCGCCACATCCCAAAGGCTGAAAGCCTTTCATCATTAGCGTAGGGCAAGGGGCATTGCCCCGCAGCCCTACATTAACACCACACACCTCACACAAGCCCCAACGGGGCGGGATCACCCGCCAAAAACAAAAATCCACGCCCATGCAAAACGAAACAACACCCGCCAGCACACACGTCACGGACCACGCCCCAAATCTGCGTCCCAAGCTTGTGATTCCCGCCGTTTACACGCTGACATGTCTTCTGCTATGTATATTTAACATGCTCACTCTCTTCAATGATCTGCTACGCGTACTGATAGGCGTGATGTTTCTTTTGATCCCTGTGACGGTGATATGCTCGACGTGGGGCATCGTGGTTGTCATTCGCCACTTTCGACTTCAATGCAAAACCATCCTTTTATTGCTGGGACACATTCTGGGCTTGCTGGTGGCCGTTTACCTCATCATCGTCATTTGTATGTTTCCACGCATCGGGCCAATCAGCTAAACCCGTGGCGTGGCACGACCTTTGCCACGCCACGCCCTGCTCACGGGCGCCACAGATACATGAACTTCGTGTCCGGTGTTTGGAGCGCGCCCTTGAGCGCGTCGCCCAAACTTGCGTCATTTTGGAGACGCATGAAGGAGCTGCGGAAGAGCGACGCGAAATGAAAATGCTCCTCGTAGCGGACAATGAAAATGGGCTTATCAAGCAACGCGGCCATGCGCGCCTCGGAATCTTTGCGATAACCGATCACATCAATGAGCTTGTTTTCCAGCGCAGTCTGCGCGTCGAAGAGGCGGCCGTCCGCCAGCGGCACAACCGTTTCGCGCGGCAACGCGCGGCCCGCGGCGACGATGTCCACAAAACGGCGGTGCATGCTGTCGACAATCGGCTGGACGAGCGTGTCGACCTGCGCCTGGTCAACCGGACGGAAGGGGTTGAGCAAATCCTTGTTCGCGCCGGACTTCACCGTCACGTCCGTGATGCCGATCATGCCCGCGAGCTGGTTGATGTTATAGCTCTGCATGATCACGCCGATGGACCCCGTGAGCGTGGTCGGATGCGCGATGATCTCATCCGCCGCGCAGGCGATGTAATACGCGCCCGACGCCGCGAGGTCGTTCATCAGCACGACGACGCGGCGCGACGAATCGGCCTTCTTGAAATCAAGCACCGCGTTGTGCAAAATGTCACTCGCCGTAATGCCGCCGCCCGGGCTGTCCAGCTCGATGATCAACCCGCGCACATCGAGATCGTGCGTCGCGCGGCGAATCCCCGCGAGCGCGAGGTCGGACGCACCCGACCATTTGCCGCTGTTCAGTAGGATCATCTCGTCAATGTGAATGCGCGCGACTTTTTCGTCGCCGTCGCCCGCGGACCACACTTCGTTCAAATCCGGAACCTCGTCGCCGCCATACCCGTATTCGACGCGCTCCGTGAACTGCCGGAACGTGCCGCGCACCGCGAAAAACACGCCGATCACAAGCAACACCATGATCGCCATGCCAATGCCCGCCGCCACCAGGCAACCCGCGAAGCATCCCTGCCATTTCGAGCGCGCCGGCTTCATCACGAGCGGCGGAGGAGTGGGTGAAGGTGAATCATTCATTGCAAACCTCAATCATTCATTTTTCGCACTGTGCAACATGAAAGCAAAACAATGCGCGTGTTGTGCTGGCCGAGAACCGGCATGGCGTCACCATTTTCGGTCAAGTCATCAAACCGGTTCTGCTCGTCAAAAAGCCATTGATCCTCATTTCAAAGTTCTGTTGCCATTGCGGAAAAGTATAACATGAAGTGATGATTGGATTCTCCATAAATCGATGCCCGGATAGTTTTTGGAATATCCCTGCCCTGAGCGGATAGCGTATTTCCATATCGCAATGCTACGCGGAAACGCGATAAACGTCAAAAACCGCCCCGTGGCAGAGCCCTGCCTCTGCCACGAACGCCCCTTAATTTTCCGTTCCATCCACCGTTGCGCGCAGTTTACCGCGTGCAACCTGCGTGCGGATGCGCGCGCCGTTTGCAACCTGCGCCGCGTCGCGCACGAGCGTGCCGTCCTCCAGCGTGGTCAGCGAATAACCGCGTTGCAAAACCGCGAGCGGGTTCAACGCGCCGAGATGACGCTCGAAGGACTCCAGCCGCGCGTGGCGTTGCTGCAGCGCTGCCACGAGCGGCGGATTCAACCGCGCCGCCAGCGCGTCGAGCCGCGGACGCAACAACAGCGGAAACGTTTCCATCGCCTGCGCCAATCGCAACGCGCATTGATCGAGCCGTTGCGTGAAAGGCTCAGTCAAACGGCCGGGTTCGCGGAACGCGCGCCGCGCCAGCACCACTGCCAGCCGGCCCGACGCCCGCGCGTGCGCGTGATGCAACGCGTTCGCCAGCCGTTGCGTCAGCGCGCGAAGGTCGTTTTCAAAATCCTCCTTGCGGCCAATCACCAGCTCCGCCGCGGCCGACGGCGTGGGCGCGCGCAGGTCCGCCGCGAAATCGCAAATTGTGAAATCCGTTTCGTGGCCCACCGCCGAGACGACCGGCACCGGCGACGCCGCGACCGCGCGCGCAAGCCCCTCGTCGTTGAAGCACCAAAGGTCCTCCAGCGAACCGCCGCCGCGGCCAATGATGATGACGTCCGGACGATCCGCCGCCGGACGCGACACGAGCAACGCCAGCGCCGCCACCATCTCCGCCGACGCGCCGTCACCCTGCACGCGCGCCGGCGAAAGCGTCACGCGCGCCGTTTCGAAACGCCGCCCCAAAATGTTCAGCATGTCCTCGATCGCCGCGCCGGTCGGCGACGTGACGATCCCGATGTGGCGCGGCAGAACCGGGAGCGGACGCTTGCGCGACGCGTCGAAAAGCCCCTCCTCCAGCAGGCGTTTTTTCAGCGCCTCAAACTTCAGCATGTTGGCGCCCGCGCCCGCCGCCTCGCATTTGCGGATGATCAACTGGTATTGTCCGCGCGGTTCGTAGACTGAAATTTCGCCCCACGCCCGCACGCTCACGCCGTCGCGAAATTCCTGCGTCGCAATCCCCGCGCCCGCGAAGATCACCGCCGAAAGTTGCGCCCGCGCATCCTTTAACGTGAAGTACGCGTGCCCCGACGCCATCCGCCGGAAGTTCGAAATCTCCCCCTCAACCCAGATGTTCCGCAGCTCCTCCTCCAGCGTTTGCTTGATGAAACTCGTCAGCTCCGAAATCGTGTAAACATGCGGCTGCGCCTCGTGGCGTGGCACGGGCTTTGCCACGCCACGGGGCGGCGGCGTGAAATCAAGCGGCAGTTCGGTTTGGTCGGACATGAAGGCAAAGTATAAATCCCGCACCGCGAGGGGTCAAGGCGCCAGCATTTACTCTTGCGTCCCAGGTGAATCCTGAGCGGCGCGTCACATTAAACCGCTATCGTATTTTTCAACAACATTGGCACATTTCAAGGTGGGGCGCGACCGCCGGGCGCCCCCCACCCTGTGTTCGTCCGTGGGCGAACGTGTCGCAACACCGCATAAAAACGCCGTATAGCGCAACGCTTCATTACGGGATTGACAGCAAAACGAAAAACCATTACCCTTTGTGACATGTATAAATGGGGTTTTCGACAGGGCGTGTTATCGTCAAAATGACATCTTTTCCGTCCTCCGCAATCTAAAAACGAGTCGTGGTGTGGCAAGCGTCCTGCCACGCCACGCAACCCCGGGGAGTGAAAGCATGAAACGTTATGCAGTGATGATCAGTGCCGCGGCGCTTTTGGCCACGGCGCAAGCTGAAGTTGACGCGGCCGATGCGCCGGTTTTCGGCACACCCGCGGCCATCGCGTTGACGCGCTCCATCATCTTCAGCGTGCCGCTTGATCCCGGCGCGGGACTGTTGTGGGTGAAGTGCTGGGTCAGCGACGACCAGGCCTCGCTGGGCACCGGTTCGCCCGCGCAGGAGTGGGACGCCGAGATTCCCGCCACGCTAGTTCACACGGTTGCCGGCCTTTCGGAAAGCACAACCCGCTACGCGCAGTTCGAGGCGTGTTATTTGCCCGACGGTGACGAAGCGGAAATCACCGTGTGGAGCGCCATCATCTCCGCCATCACCAGCAACCGTGAACTCGTCTGGGACAACGGCGCGCCAACCGCGGAAAAAAATATTTGGAATCTCACGAGCAAAAACTGGCACGTGGATGGCTCCGCAAACGCCACGGCGATCTTTGTCAACGGCAACAGCGCGCGCTTCCCCGGCAACGCCTCCCGTAACCTCACGCTCGCCGAACCCGTCACGGTTGACAATGTGTCCGTGGACATCAGCGGCGGCGACAACAACGTCAACTACTGGGCGCTCTCCGGTGCCAAACCGCTCTCGCTTTACGGCGTGTTCACGATCCGCGACAGCAACAACAACGTCAACAACCGCATTGACGAACCGGTGCTTCTCGGCCCTGGAAATGTGCGCCTCGAAAGCGGCCGCTTCCGCCTTGGCAACAGCGCGAACCAGTTCACCGGCGGCGTCAACATTCTCGCCGGCCAGCTCGACGCCACTGTCACCGGCGCGAACGCCTCCCCGCTCGGTTCCGGTTCCGTCGCGCTTGGCAGTGCGGTTATCTCCGCCGTTTCCAGCGCCACCCTGTCCCTCAACGCCGCCAACGCCGCCGCCATCCACCTGCCCGCGCTCACGCTGGACGGTGCCATGAACGCCGCGAAGCTCGTGCTCACCGGCGTCGGCCCGCTTGATGCCTCTTTCGGTAATTTCGACCGCGCGCCGGGCGCGACACTCCAAGTCAACGCCACAGCCAACAGCACCCTCTCCATCGCCAACATCGGCGCCGACGGCCTGCTTCCGCCGTGGGTTGCCGCCACCTCCGGCCACTACATGCAAAACAATGACGGCGTCCTTTCCGCCATCACCGACTACGCCGGCTATGGCATCTTCACCGGTTCGAGCCTCACGGCAAGCACCAACGTCACCGCCGCGCGCCTCACCGCCAACCTCACCCTCGGCCGCAACACGCTCTCGCTCGGCGGCGCCATCCGCGGCCACAACATCACCGTCTCCGGTGGCACGCTCGATCTGACCGGCAACAACGCCTACCTCTACGTCCCCTCCGGCGCGGCCACGCTGTCAACGCTCTTCTCCGGCGACGGACTCCTTACCAAATTCGGCGCGGGCCGCCTCGCGCTCACGCAACCCGTTGTCCGCGACATGCTCATTCAGGAGGGTGCGCTCACCCTCACGCCCGCGCTCACCGACACCATCAGCAGCATCTTTACCGGCTCCGGCACGCTGGAAGTCGGCGCAGGCAAAACCGTTACGCTGACCTCGACCGACAGCATCATCAACACGCTCAGCCTGCCCAACACCGCCACGCTCGTTCTTGACGGCGGAAAAATCAAAACCCTCGCCAACGGCGTCCTCGCCAGCGGCTCCAGCCTCGTCATCACCAACGGCGGCAGATTCACCAACGGCGGCGCCACCTTTTACGCCGGCGCCGGCAACGCCGACAACCACGTCACCGTCACCGGCGAGTCCTCGGTCTTTGACCTGAACAACACCGCGCTGTACATCGGCGTCAACAACGGCAGCGCCCTGCGCAACCACCTTGTCGTCACCGATTCCGCCGTCATTACCAACGCCACCATGATCTCCCTCGGCGACGGCCAGGGCGGCAGCTACAACACCATCACCGCCAACCGTGGCGCGCAGGTGCACACCGCGTCAACCCGCGTCGGCCGCATGGGTTCCTATACCTCCCTCACCATCACCGACCCCGGCACGATTTGGGACAACGGCGGCGGCAGCATCGAAATAGGATGGTCAAACGGCGGCGCCACGCCCACCGCAAATTATCTCGTCATTTCCAATCAGGCGCTCCTCCGCAATGTTGGCAACATCAACCTGTCAAACAAGACCAATGCCGGCGATAATGGCAAGAATTTCATTTTTCTTAATACCGGCGCGCAACTCTTTTCAAACGGCACGGTCTCCATCCCCTACGCGGAAAATCAAAACAACACCACTTACGACAACCTCATGCGCGTCAGCGATCCCGGCACCCTCTGGGATCTTGGCCGCGGCATCCTTCGCGTCGGCAACGCGTATCGCGGTTACACCCGCAACAACTTTCTCATCATTGACAACCAGGCCACCGTCCAAAACGCCGGTGAAGTTCAAGTCGCTTACTCCCACGCCCGCACCGGCCGCGACAACCATTTTGTCATCACCAACGCCGCCACCTTCACCTCCTTCGGCGCGGTTCGTGTCGGCTATCCGTATAGTGGTTCCGACAACAACACCGGCGCCGAAAGCAACACCGTCACCGTGGTCGGCGGCCCTGCCGGAATCTCCCGCTGGAACATGAACAACCAGGCCCTCACCATCGGCCAGGCCGCCAAAGACACCGCCTTTGCTCATGGCAACACTTTCACCGTCGCCCCTGACAGTGTCGTGGAGTCTGTTGCCGCCATCTCCGTCGGCGTTGACAGCAACAACGGCAAACGCTTGAACCGCGGTAACGCCCTCCGCCTCGCCGGCGGCGACATCTCCGCCGCCAGCCTCACTGTCCATCCAGCCAACTGCCTTGATCTCGTTGTCGGATCCTCCGGCATCAAGCCCCTCATCGTCACCGGCAATGCCACCCTGTCGCCCGGCAGCGTCATCCGCCCCTTCTGCTCGGATGAAAGCAAAGCCGGTTCATATTATCCCGTCATCCAATCCTCCGGTGTCATCACCACCAACGGCGTTGTCTTCAATCCCACTCAGCGCAATTTTGTCTTCAAGCTCATGCTGAGCGAAAACAAGAAAGAACTCGCCCTTGGCGTCTTCCCGCAAGGCACGCTCCTCATTCTCAAATAAAAACGTTGTGGGGTGGGCGGAGTCCAGCCCAGCCACAACCTTTTTGGCCCCACCCAAGTATTAAGCGGGTCGCGTCCTTA
>JAVBOU010000013.1:0-16538 GCA_031550185.1 Kiritimatiellia bacterium
CGAGGACGCTCGCCCTCCATGTACAATGTTGGAACACGTCTACGACATGAACGCACAACAGATGTTCCGGCTCCGCGAAAAGCGGCGATGAATCGCCGCACTCCATACACACGATGCTGACGGTAAAGGAGCAATTTTATACGCCAGCAGGTCCGCTATAATTGCAGGTCAAAGGGAACGATGCGAGACTTGACGTCGCTGGTGTATTCCAGTGTCATTGTCATTTCTGGACTGTTGCTCCGGTCGCTAAACAGGTAGCCGGATTTGTTTTTGTACGTGTATGGCGTGATATACCATTTGTCCGCACTGTAGGATCGCGATTTGGAATCGTATGTTTCGCCGTTCATTGTTATTTTGAAGTTGATGACATGCTTCGCGCTATTGTCCGTGAACCAAAGGAAAAGCAATCTGGTGTTTTGTTGTGTTTCGTTCAGCAACTCGGTGGCAACGAAAACTGGGCCGACCTGTTGCTCGGCGACCTCACCGGTTTTTAACGTGATCGTTTCGGTTTCGGACGCCAGCATGTAATTTACGGTGACGGAACCCTTGATGTGCAGCGGTTCGCCAGGCACAAGTGCATCCGGCACGCCCCACATGTTGAAGTGGGCGTTTTTTCGGTCATCCGAAATTCCTGCCGTCTCGAAGCCCGGCTGGACAATGGGTTTGCCACGATAGTCGCGCGAGACATCCCGTCCGTCCGGTGTCTTGATAAACTCAATGTCAACGCCTGTTGCCGGCAAGTTGGTGATCCCTTCGCCGGAGAGAAGGAAGCGCAGTTCGAAGCGCGGGATGCCGGGATTATGGTATAACCCTATGTTGCTGGCCCTTGGGTGACGCATGAAGTAGGGAAGATTCCGTGGCAGAGGTTGCAGGAAACTCAGGCCGATGATATCCACGCTAAATTTTTCGGCTTCCTGTTCGGCGCGTGCACACGCAAATGCCAGAGCGCACGCGAGATAAAAAATGCACCGTTTCATTTTGCCCTCCCGGTCTGAGGTTGAAATTGCACGTCAAAGGGAATGACACATTGCTCGATGTTGGTCCAGTATTTCAGCGTCACTTTTATCTCCGGGTTTTGAGGCGTCGGGAGCTGGTATGTAACGGATTTGTCTTGGGTGTTAAACGAGGGGCCGATTGTCAACCTTTTTGCGCCCGAGCTTATGGGGAAGAACCCCGATGTGCTGGACGCGTCATACGTTTGACCATCCATGTCGAAAGTGAGGCTAATGAGATTTTCCCGGTTGCCTTGAATCATGAGTCTCACGTCGTTCTTCGGTTCGATGGACAAGGTAAAGGGGCCGACCTGTTGTTCTGATGTTTCGTTTGTCTTGAGCGGTAGAACTGTTTGTTCAAACGTCATCGAGCAGTCGACCGTGATGGAACCTTTGATGTGCGGAACATCGCCGGGAGTCAGCTCGTCTGAAAATCCGCAGATCATGAAGACGGCGTTTTTGCCGTCGTCCGCGACGGGTGAAGCAAGGCTGGATTTCGTTGTTGCCATCGCGTATGCGCGCAGGCCGCGGTAATCGCGTGAAATGTCCTTGCCATCGCGGGTCTTGATGAAATCGATTTTCAGCGCGTCCTCCGGGAAGGACACCAGACCGAGGCCGGTGATGAGGCACCCCAGTTCGAATCGTGGCGACATGGAGTTTTGATATGGATTGTCAAACATCCCCCGAAAATATTCCGTTCGGTTTTGCTGGTTCAGGTTTTCGGGCAGGGGCTTTGCATAGTTGAAGCTGATTGGCTGAACCGTGAACGTCACCTCGTCGGACTCTGCGGCGACGCATGACAAACTCAGCGCGCAGACAAGCATGGAAACGCATTTTCTCATTTCGATCTCCTTATTGGGTGAGCATGATGTGACACTGATTTTTATGCCACATTTTGATGGACGATGTCAAACGCAAAGAGATGTGTCGAAAAAATAATCCGCGCCTTGTGCGTCCGTGTGGCGTGGCAGAGGTCGTGCCGCGCCACTAACGGCAAAGCGAAAAATGTTTAGCCTTTCCCCGGGCGTGCCACGCCACCGAGCCAAATGGCGGCGAGGAGGAGGAGGCCGCCGAGAAGGAGGCGCGGGAGGTCGGCGGTTTCGTTGTAATAGTAAAATGAGACGAGGACGCCAAGGGGGATTTTGAGGTCGTTCATGACGGCCATGCGGGCGGTGGAGACGCGGCGCGCGCCGAGGTTCCAAAGGAAGAAGCAAAGCCCGGAGGCAACAAGGCCGAGGTAGAGCAGGGCCTGGATTTGCTTGAGCGTGAGGTTCGTGGCAGCGCCGAGGTGCTGCCACGCGAAGGGGAGGGTGATGAGCAGGGCGCCGAGGTACATCCAGAAGAAGTTGGCGGGATCGTTGGCGCCTTGCGCGCGACGGCGGTATGTCCACTGGCCGAAGGCGAAGCAGAGGTTGCTGACCTGCATGAGCAAAACGCCCTGGAGGGAGAGACGCGAGAAGCCGCCGGGCGTCCACGCGAAGATGACGGCGCCAAGCGTGGCAAGGCCGGTGGCGGCCCAGAGGAGGGGAACGAAGCGGCGGTTGCGGAGTCCGTCGAGCATGGCGATCCAGAGCGGCGTGGTGAGGGTGAGCAGGGCGATTTGATGGGAGGCGAGGTGTTTGAAGGCCTGGATGTAGGCGAGGTACATGCCGCCGAATTGGATGGCGCCGAGAAGCATGAAGAAGCGTGCGTCGCGCGGTGCGGTGCGCTTGAAGAAGGGCGCGAAGACGAGGAAGGAGAGGCACATGCGGATGGCGCAGATCAACGGCGAGGGGACAGGGTCGAGGGTGTGGCCGATGATGCCGAAGGAGAAAGCCCAAACGCAGGAGACGAGGAGGAGATACAGCATGGCGGGAAGGAAAAAAGGAGGTCGTGGCGTGGCAGAGGTCGTGCCACGCCACGGGGCGATATTGGGGTTTGGGGGTAGCGTTGTTCGCGTGACGGAGCGGCGCTGATCATTTGTCTTGGAGAATCCACGCGGGTTGTTCGGCGGGATCGCCGAGACGGGTGATGTCGTCGAGGTAAACGGGAATGTCGTCGAGGGTCATGACGCGGTCTGCGGCGGCGACGTGTTCGATGATCCGGCGGTTGATGGAGGGTTTGTGGTGGACGCTGTCTTTGTAGTTGTCGAGGTTGCAGACGATGTCGCGGACAGTTTGGAAGTCGTGGACGCGGACGTTGGGCTCGGCGATGAGCGTGGCGAGGGTGAGGCGATGGAAGTCGAGCATGAGATCCCAGTTGTCCTTTTGGCGCGCGAGGTACCAGTTGAGTTTGGAGTAGGGCGGCAGGACGATGTCGAAGTGTGTGTCGCGGTGGGCGCGGATGTGACGGAGGAGGTTGGCGTCGAGGCCGGCCATCATGCCGTCGAGTGTGATAACGGCGGGCGGCGGCGGGGCAGGGGGCTTGTCGAGGTACCAGCGCCGGACGATCTCTTCGCTGTAGCCGCGGGCTTCGTCGGCGACGAGATCGGAGGCGAACATGGTGTCGATGCGGGTGCGCTCGCGATATTTTTTGGAGCCGCCGCCGAAGGTGACTTGCAACGCGCGGAAGAGGGCGCCGGTGACGATGTCGCGGTTCAGGAGGTATTGGGGTTCGCGCCAGAGTTTGGGTTCGTAGAGATAGGGGTCGAGATAGAATTGGATTTGGTCGGGCGGGTAGGCGTAGCCGGCGATCATGAGGCCGAGGAGGATGTGGCGCGGCGGCTCGCGTTCGAAGGCGATGTCCATGAAGCGGCTGAGCGCGGAGGGCCAGCTTCCGCCGGCGGTGGCTTTTACGGCGTTCCAGCCGAGGTGCTGACGGACGTCGGCGAGGTCAGTGTTGATGAACATGGAATCGCCGACGATGACGCTGTCGTGCTCCATGTGGCGCAGGACGCCGGGAATCATTTGGAGCGCGGTTTTGGCGGAGAATTGGAGCTTGAAAGGACCTGGCGCGCGGTAGTGGACAAAGGGATCGACCGCAAAGATAAGCGCGGCGACGAGGAGTAGCAGGCCGAAGGTCGCGCCGGTGGTCCAGTAAAAATATTTGCGCGGCATGAGCATCAGGGCGCCTCTGCCGGAGTTTCGGGTAGCATGTCGCGCAGCCAGGCGGGCTGGTGGGCGGGGCGGCTGATTTCGCGCACGGCGTCGTTGGCGGCGTCGATGGCGTCCTCACCGGTGAGGCGACCGCGGCCCTCCTGAATTTCGTTGATGATCCAGGCGTTGACGGTGGCGTCGTAGTGCCAGGGATCGGAGTAGTGCGCGAGGTCGGTCACGATGGGATCGCCTTGAAATTCGAAGACCTCGACATTGTCGAGCGCGAGCATTTGGCGCAACAGGTTGGCGCGCGCGGCGAGGAAGGGTTCGAGTCCGCCATAGGCGCGCACGGCGTACCAGAACGCGGAGCTGTACGGCGCGAAGCAGACGGTGAATTGAACCTCGGGATGTTTGCGCATTTGGTGGATGAGGCGGTCCTCAAACGTCTTCTGAAACACGGCGGCCTGCTGGGGCGCCTCGCTGCGGGTGGCCTCAAGTTCGGCGCCCCAGCGTTCAAAGCCCTGGCGGACGGCGTCCTCGTTGTAGCGGTCGGCGCGGTCGCCGTAGTCCCAAAAAAACATGCGGTCGCGGTCGAGCGAGCGGGCAAGACGCTTGTCGCCGAGGTTGGCTTTCAACGTGCGCGGCACTGCGCCGGTGAGCACGTCCCAGCTCAAAAAATACTGGTAGTCGTTCCAGACGTTGTTGTCGTAGAGATAGTCGAGGACCTGGCCCTCAAGGTTGTAAATGCCGCCGCCGGTGGTGAGCGGCGTGTCGAGGGTCAGGAAGATGCGTTTCGTTTTGCCTGCGTCGAAGGCCGCCTGCATGAAGCGTTCGAGCGTCTTGGTGGAGGCGCCGCCGCCGGTGGCCTTGATCACGCGGCCCCAACCGGGAACGTTTTCCATTTGCGAAATTTGGAAATTTTGCGCCATGCAACTGCCAACCACGACGGTGTCGTAGGGTTCGCGGCGCAAGAGTTCGGGGAGCATTTGGTAGGCGTGCGCGTTGATGTACGCCGGCGTGACGAGTGAGACGCCGTAGAGCTGGTAGGGATTCACGGCCAGCACCAGCGCGGCGATCAGCACCAGCGCGGCGACAAAGCCCGCCAGCACGGCGGCCAGCCAGCGCGCGTCCTGGCGCGGACGCAAAAACGCGGAACGCTTTAATTGGTCGATGATGGTGTGGAGGCGTGGCATGGCTTAGAAATTGAAGTAGAGGAACGGACTGATGCGCGACATGTGCAACACCGCGACCACCAGCAGCGTCACGGTCGCGAGGCCGTTGGCCAGCGTCGGCTGAAAGTGCTTGTTGCGCACCGACGAGTTCGGGAAGCACAGCACCAGCAGCAGCGCGCCCAGGAGGTAGAGCCACGGCATGTCCACCGGTTGCGCAATCGCCGTGACGCTCTTCCAGTTGAGCTCCGGCAGCGAAAACATGCCGCGCCAAATCCGGAACACACGCGCCATTTCGGTGCAACGCACCAGCACATAGGTCACGACGATAAACGCGAACGTGAGCGTCCACCCCAGCACCTTCGGCAGCACAAGCCCCAGCCTGCTCCAACAGCGGTTGGCCACCATCGCCAGCCCGTGCAACGCGCCGAAAACCACAAACGGCCAGTTCGCCGCGTGCCAGATGCCGCACACGAGAAAGACCACGAAGAGGTTCACGCAGGCGCGCGTCTCGCCCTTGCGGCTTCCGCCGAGCGGAAAGTACACATAGTGCATGAGAAAGTTGCCCAGCGTCATGTGCCACCGCCGCCAGAACTCCTGAATGCTGCACGAGCGGTACGGCGAATTGAAGTTCAGCGGCAAGTGAATGTTGAACATCCGGCCCAGGCCGATCGCCATGTCGCTGTACGCGCTGAAGTCGAAGTACAATTGAAACACATACGCCAGCACGCTGAACCACGCCTGCCAGAACGTCAGCTCCGGCAGTTTCTCCCACGTGTCCATGCCGTTGCGCGCCCACGCGCCCAGGAAGTCCGCGATGACCAGCTTCTTGAAAAGCCCCACCGCGAAAAGATGCAGTCCCGCCGAGAGGTTCAGGTAATTCGGCTTTCCGCCCTCGGGCAAATCAAACTGCGGCATCATGTCGTGATGGTGCACGATCGGACCTGCCACCAGTTGCGGAAAAAACGTCACAAACAGCGAGTAGTTCAGCAGCGTGTAGCGCGGCTCGTCGCGCGACTTGTACAAGTCCACCAGACACGAAATCTGCTGGAACGTGAAAAAGCTGATGCCCAGTGGCAGCACGATGACAAAAATTGGAAAATGCGTGTTAAGCGCGAGATTGATGTTCGCCAGCACAAACATCGAATACTTGAAATACCCCAGCAAACCCAAGTCAAAAATAATGCCCGCCCACATCATCACCAGCCGTTTTGGTTGCGACAGTTTCAGCCGTTCCAGCATATACACGCAGGCGTAGTTCACCAGGATCGACGACACGATGATCAAGAGATACCACGGCTTGAACCATCCGTAAAACAGTAGCGACGCCGCCACCAGCCACGTCCGCGCCCACATCACCCGCGTCCGGTTGGCGATCAAAAAATAACCGACCATCACAATGGGCAGAAAGAGGAACACAAACTCATAGGAACAGAAAAGCATAATTCGCCATATCCTAGCAAAACGACGGTGCAATTTCCACCGACGACAACGACGACAAGAACAAAATAATCTTTGCGCCTACACCGGTTTCACAGAAACTTCGCCGGAATTGAGGTGGATGATTTCACCGGCGTCGGTGCGGACAATGAGCGCGGCGTCGGCATCGAGGCCGAGGACGAGCGCGTCGTAAGCGGTGCGGAAGGTGTCGACGCGGACGCGTTGATTGAGGAGCATTTGACGCGCCGCATATTCGGCGAGAATGAGCTGGCGCGCGGCGGCGTCGGGAATGAGCTGGTAGAGCGGTTCGAAGTGATTGAGAATTGCGGCAACCAGCGGGTTGCGATCCACTGGCGCGTTGGTTTGCTCCGCGACAGACGTGGCGATGGCCGCGACTTCCGGCGCGACCAGGCCGGTGTTGAGGCCAATGCCGACGATGACGTGGTCAACGCGTTGCCGCTCGGCGGAGATGGAGGCTTCAGTGAGAATTCCGCAAATTTTTTTTCCATTGCAAAACACATCGTTCACCCATTTGATGCCGGTCGTGAGTTGCACGACCTCGTCGAGCGCGCGGCAAACGGCGACGGCGGCGAAAACCGTGATGAAGGTGACCAGCGCGGGCGTCCATTCGGGCTTGAGCAGCAGGCACATGTAAATGCCGTTGCCGGGCGGCGAAAAAAAACGGCGCTCCATGCGTCCGCGTCCGCCGGTTTGCGACTCCGCGAGGATGACAACGCCTTCGGGTTGATCAAGAAGACTGCGCGCGGCAAATTCGAGTTGCGTGGACGTGACTTCGCGCGCGATGTCGAGGCGATGTTCGAAGCGTGCGGCGTGCAGCGTTTCACGGATTTTTTTTTCGCAAAGCGGAATGGCGATCATGGTTGCCGCACGCGTTTCAAAATCTGATCCACGCAGGCGCCGACCACGCCGCGGCGAAGCTCCACCGCCTCGCGTCCGCGCTGGCCAAGCGCGTGGCGCGCTTGGGGCTCTGCCACGAGCCGCTCAATGGCGCGATGAAGTTCCGCGGCGTCCTGGACTTGCAGCAAACCGCCGTGCGCGAGAAGGTCGGACATGACGGGGCGGAAGTTTTCGGTCCACGGACCGACCAGCGTGGCGACGCCGCAGAGGCAGGGCTCGATCATGTTTTGTCCGCCGTGCATGCACAGGCTGCGGCCGACGAACGCGATGTCCGCAAGGCCGTACATGCCCATGAGTTCGCCTGTGGTGTCGGCGAGCAAAACTGCGCTGCCGTCGCGCGGCGGCGGGGTGGGGGACATGCGCGATTTACGGAGACACGTGAGGCCCATGTTGAGAATGCGCGCTTCAATCGCGTCGGCTTTTTCAAAGTGGCGCGGCACAATGACCAGCCGCAATTCCGGAAACCGCGGCCGCAACGCGGCGTAAATGTCGAGCAGAATTTCATCCTCGCCCGGCCAGGTCGAGCCGCCGAGCAAGAGGAGGCGGTTCTCGCCCGTCATGTCGCACGCGGCGAGAAATTCGGCAAGCTGTTTTTCTTTTGCCACATCGCGGCGCGCGACGTCAAACTTGACGCTACCCAGCACGTCGATCGTCGCCGGATCAGCGCCGGCGTCGACGAGGCGTTGCTTGTCGAGCTCGCTTTGCGCCATGATCCACGTGAAACTACGCAACACCGGACCGAACCAAAAGCGCAGAGCGCGGTAGCGCGGCGCGGAACGGTCGGAGACGCGGCCGTTGACAAGAAAAACCGGGACGTTGCCACGCGCACAATGGCGGATGAGATTGGGCCACAATTCCGATTCGGTGAGCAGCAGGCAGCACGGACGGATGAGCCGCAACGCGCGTTGGACAAACCACGGAAAATCGAGCGGGCAGTAGATTGTGACATCCGCGTCGCGCACCTCTTTTTCCGCCTCGCGGAAACCAGTGGAGCTGGTGGAGCTCAGCACGAAGCGGATCGACGGATCATGTTCGCGCAACGCGCGCATGACCTGTCCCGCGACATACACCTCGCCGACGCTGACCGCGTGAATCCAAAAAAACGGCGGCCCCGGTTGTGTGAGCCGCGCCGTCACCGCGGCGTCGAAACGTCCGAAGCGTTCCCCAAAACGCGCGCGATATCCACCGCGCCGGATCATGCGGAACGCGAAGTACGGCAGCATGAGAAGGTACGCGACACAAAAAAGGATGTTAAACAAAAACCAGCGCATGGCGGAAAAGTTTTGCAAATTTGGCCGCGGCATGCAATGGCTATTTTCCAAAATGAATGCGCGGGTCGATGAACATGTAGCACAAGTCGGAAAGCAGGTTGCCGATGAGCTGCAGCGACGAGGTGAGCGCGAACAACGCCATGAAGACCGCATAATCGCGGCTGGTGAGCGCGGTGAGGCTGAGCCGGCCCATGCCGGGAATTTCGAAGATGGTTTCGATGATGACGGAGCCGGCGAAGAAGATGGTTAAAATGCCGCCGATTCCGGTGGCGATCGGGATGAGCGCGTTGCGGAAGGCGTGGCGCCAGATGGCGCGCTGAAACGTCGCGCCCTTGGCCAAAACCGTGCGGACGTAGTCGCTGGAGATTTGTTCGAGCAGGGAGTTTTTCATCAGCAGCGTGAGCATCGCGAAGTTGCCCGCGACGTAACACGTGAGCGGCAAAATCATGTGCCAGAAACGGTCATGGACGCGTCCGCCCCAGGACATCGCCGCGTAACCCGGCGACTCGAATCCGCCAAGCGGAAAGATATCCCAAAGACCTTCCACTGTGCCGCAAAAAAAGGTTCGCAAAATCATGCCGAGCGCAAAAACCGGAAAGGCGTACCCGGAGAAGACAATGAGGCTGGAGGCAATGTCAAACGCCGATCCGTGACGCAACGCCTTGGTGATGCCGAGCGGAATGCACACGAGATAACTGAGCACAAAACCGGTGATGCCAAACCAGAGCGAGACGGGAATTTTTTCGCGGATGAGTTGCCACGCACTGCGGCCTGGAAAGTCGTAAGAGTCGAGCGTGAGGCCCATTTTGTCGCGAAACAGCCAGCGTCCGTATTGCGTGAGAAAGGGCTTGTCGAAACCAAACTTTTGGTTGAGCGCCTCGCGTTGCGCCGCGGTGACCGAGACGAGTCCGCGCGCATTGGCTGCGGAGGAATTTTCGGAAATGCCCTGCATGCGCAGCAATCGCATCTCAACCGGCCCGCCCGGCAGGAGCCGCGTCAACGCGAAGCAAATCAGCGTGATCCCGATAAACGTCGGAATCATCAGCAAAAATCGACGAAAAAGGTATGCGACGCGAGACATGGGGAAAATGATGAAGGATTAAATATGAATGATGAAAACCTCCAGCCGGGCTTTTCATCATTTATCTCTCATGTTTAAGAACGATAGTTCGGCGCTTCGCGGATGATCTTGATGTCGTGCGGATGCGCCTCGCGGACGCCGGCGGCGGTGACGCGGTAGAAGCGGGCCGTGCGCTGAAATTCGGAGATGGTTTTGGCGCCGCAATAACCAAGCGTGGATTGCAAGCCGCCGCAAAACTGCGTCATGACTTTTTTCACGGAGCCGACATGCGGCACAAGTCCCTCAATGCCCTGCGGCACGAGGTCGTCGTCGTTTTGAATGTTGTCCTGTCCGTAACGCTGGCGCGAACCCTTGCCCGTCTTCATTGCGGAGATGCTGCCCATGCCGCGGTAGACGACATATTGGCGGCCTTCGTGGATGATCTTTTCGCCCGGCGATTCGTCCGTGCCCGCGAGCAGCGAGCCAAGCATCACCGTGTCCGCGCCCGCGGCCAGCGCCTTCGGCACGTCGCCGGAGAGACGGATACCGCCGTCCGCGATAATCGGGATCGAACCCTCCAACGCCTGCGCGGCCTGATAAATCGCCGTGATCTGCGGAATGCCGACGCCGCACACCACGCGCGTGGTGCAAATCGAACCCGGTCCGATGCCGACCTTCACCGCGTGCGCGCCCGCGTTGCGCAACGCCAGCGCGGCCTCCGCGGTCGCGATGTTGCCGCCGATCACATCCGCGTTGGGGTAATGCTTCACGAGCCACGACACCATGTCGAGGATGCCCTTTGAATGGCCGTGCGCACTGTCCACCACAAAGACGTCGAGGTCCTCGTTCGCCAACTGCTCCGCGCGCTCGTAATCATTCGCGCTCACCGCCGCGCCCGCGCGCAAACGATAGCGGCTGTCGCGGTTGTACAGCGGATGATCGTTCTCGACGAGCGCCTTCACGTCCGTGAAGCTGTACAATCCCACCAGCTTGCCATCCTTGTCCACCAGCGGCAGTTTGCCGATTTTGTTTTGCATCATCAGCTCGTACGATTGCTCCAGCGTCGTCTCCGGCGCGGCGGTGATGATGCGGCGCGTCATCACGTCCTTGACCGGCCCGTGTGGATTCGGCGCGTAACGCAAATCGCTCGACGAAATGATGCCCACCACGCGGTCCTGGTCGTCGAGGATCGGGAACCCGCTGAACGAATATCCTCGCGACTGCCGCACCTCGCGGATGTGCTCCACCGTGTCCGTCACGCGGAAAAAGACCGGCTTCATGATCAACCCGTTGAGGTAATGCTTCACCTGCTTCACTTGGTTGGCCTGCACGTCCGCCGCGAGATTTTTGTGGATGATGCCGATGCCGCCGAGCATCGCCATGTTGATCGCCATCTGCGCTTCCGACACCGTGTCCATCGCCGCGCTGACAAAGGGAATGTTCAGCGAAATGCGCGACGTCAGCCGCGTCGTCAACTGCGTCTCATGCGGCAAAAAATCGGCGTACTGCGTCACCAGCGTCACATCGTCAAAAGTCAGCCCGACGAGGGGAAAGCTGTTCATGAATTCAGTGATGTAGGGATTGACGTGCATCTGGGACTCCGTGGTTTTTTTCCCATCATTTTATACCATGAACATCCGTCAAACGCAAGCAAAACGGTGAATGACAATTCACTGTTTGACAGCCGCGGAGGGTTTTGTTTATCCTTGACAGCTGTTCAGACAGGTAGCCTTGCCGGAGTACGGCGGGGCGCCAGGTGAGGGCGAACGGAAGTCCGTGAGAATCGGACGCGGTCGCGCCGCTGTAACCGGATACGATTTCCTATCCGCCACCCGAAAGGGGAAGGCAGGAAAAAGGTCAAAGCCGGAAGCCAGAAGACGAGCCCTTTACTTGCAAGGACATTCGAAAGGATGTCTGCCTCTCTCGCGTAAAGAGAGGAAGCGTCAAGTGTCTCGCCTTCGGGGCCTTCACTTCCTCTTGGGATCAGTGAAGGTTTTTCCTTTTTGGGAAAAGCCCCGGAGAATGACATGAGGAATGTGTTTGTTTTGGCGGGTCTGGCGATATGCGCGGGGCTCGCGGTTTACGGCGGGCAGTCGCCGGGCGAATGGGAGCAGTTTCACGGCACGCACGGCAACACCGGCCGCGCGTCGGTGGGGCCGGATTTAAGCCGGTATGCGACGCCGCGTTTGACAGTTGGCGATGGCAATGTGGGCGGCGTCGGAATGGATTGCTCGGACTGGTGGGCGCCTGACACGATTCTCCCGAACGCGTCGGGGCCGGTGGTCGCGGAGGGAAAGGTGTTTTGTTATGACGATGCGGGTCGCGTGGTTGCGTTCCGCGAATCAACGGGCGTGGAGCTGTGGTCGACGCCCATCGCGGCGGGTATGTACATGTCGTCCTCCTCGCCATCGTACAGCAACGGCAGGGTTTACATTGGCAGCGACAATACGGTTTACTGTCTGGAGGCGCAAGACGGCGCGGTGGTTTGGACGCACGTGCTGACGGCGCCAGATAATGGAACCGACCTGGTGGTGAACGCGGCGGTGACGATCGCGGAGGATGCCGGCCTGTGCTATATCCACACGTTCACCGGCATGGGCGCCAGCACCACGCGACTGGTTGCGATCAACATCGCGGACGGCACGCTGGCATGGACGCGCGATGTGTCGGGCCTGGGCCAGGGACATGTCGCATATAACCCTGCGTTGAAGTTGGTTTACACAACCATCACAGACGCCCGCCGCGGCCGCATTGCGGCGTTGAATGCGCAAACCGGCGCGACGGTTTGGACGAGCGCGGACAGCTTTGATTTGCCGTGCAGCGGTGGTGTCGCGTTTGACGCGAACCGCGACTGGGTGGTTGCCGCGGGATATAACGCGGTGTCGGAATTTTGCGGCATTCTGGTTTGCAACGCGACGACCGGCGCGACTGTTTCTTACACGGGCGACGGTGTGGCTCCGGCTGGAAATTACACGCCGGTGATTGATGAGTACGGAAAGATTTACGTCAGCGGCGCAGAGTGGGATTTTGCTTTGGACGGGATTTATACCGCCGCGTTCGACGGAGTGACCGGCGCGCAGTTGTGGCAGACGGATTCGTTTGATTTTCTGGGGACATGGAGCGCGTCGCCGGTTTATGCGCAGGATAACGGCAGCAACCGGCGCGTCATCTATTGTCCGTTCTCCGCGCTTTGGAAGTCGGTTGGCGCGGAAGCGGCGTACGCGATGGTGAGCGCCGACACGGGCAACATTCTCGCCACGGTGCCGATGCCTGGCGGCACGGCGGCCATTGTCAACGGCAACTTGTACTTCATCAATGCGGATCACAATCTCGTTGCCTTTGGCCCGCCGGTGCATGTGATCGACGTCGATGTCGCGGGTGGCGAATACGGCAGCGTTTCGCCTGCGCGCAGCCACAGCGTGACAAACGGCGGAAGCGTCACGTTCACCTTCACGGGTGATGTCAAGGACGTGCTGGTCAACGGTGTTTCCGTCGGTGCGGCGCAGGAATACACGCTTTCGAATGTGACCGCGGACAGCACGTTGAGCGTGGCGTTTTATCCGCCGGCGCGGCCGGATACGACGGGCGGCTGGGAGCAGTTCCACGGCTCGAACGGCAACAACGGACGCGCGTTGCGCGGGCCGGATTTGCGGATTTACAACACGCCGCGTTTCACGTCCGTCGACGATGTGGGCGGCGGTGGCATGGGCTTTGGCGCGGGCGCGTCGGGTCCGGTGGTGGCGGACGGCAAGGTGTTCGCTTTTCATGACTCCGGCACGATGTTTGCGTTCAACGAATCAACGGGAGCAAAGCTTTGGGAAACGGAAATTGAGCCTACCGGATTTGGTTCGTGGTCGTCGCCGTCGGCGAGCAATGGCAAGGTGTACATGGGCAGTGGCGGAAGCGTCTATTGTCTGGACGCTGAAACCGGCGACATTCACTGGACCTATGCGTTGACCACCATGGACGGTCATGGCGAAACGTACGGCATGGTCGTCAACGCCGCGGTCACAATCGCGGAGGACATCGGGCTGTGCTACATGCACACGTACGGCAGCTTTGGCGGCGGCACGCGGTTGCACGCGATCAACATCGCGGACGGCACGATGGCGTGGACGCAGGACATGACGGGCCAGGGCCAGGGGCATGTCGCTTACAATCCGGCTTTGAAGTACGTCTACACGACGGTCGGCACGGAGGGCGGCTGGGCAAACGGACGCGGCGGTATCAAGGCGTTCGACGCACGCACCGGCGCGGTTATGTGGACGAGCGCGGACAGCTTCACCGCGTTGAATTTCGGCGGCATCGCGTTTGACGCGGGCCTGAACTGGGTCGTCGCCGCGGGTTACAGTTTCAGCGACTACACCGGCCTGCTGGTGTGCGACGCGACCACTGGCGCGACGATTTCGTATACCGGCGACTATGCCGCGCCGTCGGGTGACTACACGCCGGTGATCGGCGAGGATGGCGTGATTTATGTATGCGGCGCGGAGTGGCAAGACGGCCCGTTTGTGTTTGCGTTCGACGGTTACACAGGCGAATGGCTGTGGCAGTCGGACGCGGGCTTTGGCACGTGGAACGTCTCCCCCGCGTATGCGCAGGACAACGGCAGTGGCAAGGGCGTCGTGTATTGCACGGCGGTCAACTGGTCAGGTTTGGAATACGGCATGTTTAGCGCCGCGGACGGCGCCCTGCTCGCCAGCGTGCCAATGGGCGGCGGCAACGCCGCGATCGCCAACGGCAACCTTTACTTTGTCAACGACGAATCGAAGCTCGTCGCCTTCGGCCCGGCGGTGCATTTTGTCGATGTCGAATACGGCGCGTTTGGCGCTGTCTCGCCGGCGCGCGGGCAGGGTGTCGAGGACGGCGGCAGCATCACTTTCACCTTCACAGACAATGTCGCGGAGGTGTTTGTGGACGACGTATCCGTCGGCGCCCCGGCGTCGTATACGCTGACGCATGTGAACGCCGACCACACCGTGCGCGTGGTGTTCGCCATACCGCAACACACCATTCATGTGGAGCGTTCGCCCTACAACTACGGCACCATGTCGCCGACGACAAGCCAGACCGTGAACGAGGGCGATTCTGTCACCTTCACGTTTGGCCCGGAAGTCGTGGACGTGCTGGTCGACGGCGTGTCGATCGGCGCCATGAGCGCCTACACGTTCGCCAACGTCACGCAGGATCACACCCTCCGCGCGGTCTTCGACTCGCCCTTCGCGGTCGCGCTGGTTGACGAGCTGACATTCGGCCCGTTCCATGGCAACACCTCGCTCTGGGGCACGCCGGAGTACGTCCTTGGCAAGCCCGTTGTGGCCGACAGGGATGACACCAGTTGGTCGAACCCCGTCATGCGCCCTATCTGTCTCGCCTGGCCCGCATGGTACAAAGGCACGACCAATCCCGAACACATCGGTCTGCCCTACAGCTCCATTCCAGCCGGCGAACTCACCGGCAGCGGCACAGGCTTGCGTCAGGGCGGCCAGATCGTTGTCGAATTTGCGCAAGCGGTCACCAACGACGCGCGCAATCCTTTTGGCATCGACTTCATCGTCCACGGCAACTCCTTCTTCGTGGCTGAGACCGGCATGGTCTATCCCAACTCCGACATGGAAGACGTCATCCTCACCGACAGTGGCAGCATCTTCAGCGAACCCGTCACCGTCAGCGTCGCGCAATATCCCGAAGGTCCGTGGTACACCTACACCACGCCAACCGCCGACGGACTCTATCCGACACAACCCTTCGCGTGGAATCGTGACAACCACACCTGGGGCGCTGAACAGGACTGGACGAAACCCGTTGACCCGATGTTGACCGCCGCTGATTTTGGCGGGTTGACCGCCGCCGACGCCATCGACCTCTATGACGGTTCCGCGGGCGGCACCGGCTTCAGTCTCGCCGAATCCGGCTTCGATTGGATTCGCTACGTCAAGCTCACCGATCCCAACGGCGACGAGGGCGAAATCACCGGCCTTGTTAAAGTCTCGCCCTATCTCGGCACCTACGCGTTGACCGCGATCGAATCCGTCAAGGGCGGCCTCGACATCGCGAGCGGCCAATACGACTCCGGCGCACGCCTCACCGTCACCGCGCAACCCGCGCCCGGCTACACCTTCAGTCACTGGGTCACGCTGCCGCCCAACGCCGTCATTGATGGCGATCAGGCCACCTTCATCGTCAACCGCGCCATCACGTTGGAGGCCACGTTCGTCCTCTCCAACCCCGCCGCGCTCGACTACGAAGCCTGGCTCGAACACTACACGCTCGACGACACCACCGCGCATCACGACGCCTGGATCGCCGGCCTTGATCCGCTCGACACGCTGAGCCAGTTCGTCATCCTCATTGAGATGATCAACGGCAAGCCCAGCCTCTCCTGGCTGCCCGATCTCGGCGAGCTTCGCGTCTACACACTCGAGGCCAAAGAAGACCTCCGCGACGAAGACTGGATTGCCGTCGACCCCGACAACATTCCCGACAACGTCCGCTTTTTCCGCGCCCACGTCAACCTTCCCTAAACATCAAAACCTCCGCGTGGCGTGGCAGGGCGCCAGCCCCGCCCCCCCCACCAGTTTACGGCGGGTCCCCTGGAGATTTTTTTTGGGCGGTTGTGGCACGCGATGACCCCGCCCGCCCCGCCCTTAGCGCGGGACTCCCAAGAACGGTGG
>JAVBOU010000234.1:0-16514 GCA_031550185.1 Kiritimatiellia bacterium
TGTTTTGTATCAAACCCGTGACATCCCCCCGCCGGATCGTTGCAGGTTGTATCATATCGCCCCCGCCGATCGTTGCGCCTCAAAACCCCAACGATTCCGCGTCTTTCCGCGTTTTCTGGAGTTGTATCATATCGTCCGTCCCCCTGCTGCGGTTCAATCTCACGCGCCCGCCCGGGCTATTTGGGTCGCGCCTCCACATTCAACATTTCCCCTCGCCGCCATGTTGCACAAACACGTTTGTCAAGTTGGGTATAACGGTCATAGTCATTATGGAGTGCGGCACGACGGTGAGTGGCAATTTTTTGAGCTTGTCTCACAGCATGTCTATTCCCGCCGGATTCCGGGGGTGCTGTTGATGTCGTGTCGGTTACACGATAGAATACCGCGGCAACAAACAAAGCGGCGTCGTGCGGCCGGCGTTTCGCCGCACCACACAGCGCAACCCCATGCACATCCAGTTTCCAGATTACAGCAACTGCATCCTCGGCATCACGTCGTCAGTCTTGAAACACTTCGGCCTGGCAACTTGTCATCCATCGCTGCCGCTGTTGGATGACAAGTTGAAGGCGAATTTCAGAAACGTCGTGGTCATGCTTTTCGACGGCATGGGATCAAGCGCGTTGGAAGCACATTTGACGGAAGAGGATTTTTTCCGGCGGCAAAAAGTGTGCGACCTTTCCTCGGTCTTTCCGCCCACGACCACCGCGGCCACGATTGCGATGCAGTCGGGGCTTTTGCCAGTCGAGCACGGATGGCTGGGATGGAGTTTGTACTTCAAGGAGCTCGACGCGAACGTCAACATTTTCCCGAACACACTGAACGGAACGAACGGAATACCCGCGGCGGAGTACAACGTCGCGCACCGCTTTCTTCCATACGAATCCGCTGGCGCGCGAATCGAGGCGGCAACGCGGGGCGAGGTGCGCGCGCTCAATGTGAGCCCGTTTGCGCCGTTTCGCATCAAGAGCAGCGAGGCGCTCTGCGCCATGGTGCGCGAAGTGTGCGCGCAGGAGGGACGCCACTACGTCTACGCGTACTGGCCGTATCCCGACAGCATGATGCATGAGCTCGGCGTCAATCACCACGAGGTGCGCGACACGATCCGGCTGCTTGACCGCCAAGTCGGGTTGCTCTGCCGGGAGTTGCGCGACACGCTGCTGATCGTCACCGCGGATCATGGAATGGTGGACACTGAAACCAAGTTCGAAGTCGATCACCCGGAGCTCACCGCCTGCCTTTCGCGTCCGCACTCCTTCGAATCGCGCGCGGTGAATTGCTTCGTGAAGCCGGGCATGAATGAGCGTTTTCGCGACGTCTTCCTCAACACATTTGGAAATCAGTTCATGCTTCTGACCAAGGCGGACGTGCTTTCTAAAAAGCTCTTCGGCGACGCGCCGCCGCATCCGCGGTTCGACCGTTTTCTCGGCGATTTTCTCGCGGTTGCCGTCGACCGCCTGAGCCTTGAGCACATGCCCAGAACCCCGCCGTTCAAGGCGCATCACGCGGGATTGACGGAGGACGAAATGCGCGTCCCGCTGATTCTGGCAGGCTAGCGCGAATCGCCTCAACGGGCGATGATTTTACTGTCATTTTTATCGCCCTGCCGCTACACTATGCGCACAAGGAAACTTATGGCACGCCCCACCTACACATTGCAGCGCGCGAAGCGAAACGACAAAAACGACTGGTGGCAGAGGTCGAGCTTTGCCACAGCGGAAATTGGGCGCATTGACAACTTTCGCGACGAGTCCGGGCCCATCCGTCCGGTCGCCACGTTTCGCGGCGTGTATGACGACGACGCGATCATGCTGCGTTACGAGGTCGACGGTGTGGCGGCGTGCGCCGAGCCACGCGAATTCAACGGCAAGGTCTATCGCGACAGTTGCTGCGAAATTTTTATCCAGCCGCCGCGACCCTTTGGCGGTTACATGAACTTCGAGGTCAACGCCGGCGGCGTCCTGCACAATTCGCACATTCTCGATCCCACGCGCATTCCGGGCGGATTCAAAAACTTCCGCTACGTCCGCCCCGAACACGGCGCGCAGGTTGAGATTCGCCGGTGGCGTGGCACAGGTCCTGCCACGCCACCATGCGGGGAAGTTGTTCCCGACAACACGACGACGTGGGGCGTGGCGATGCGCATTCCGTTTCGCCTGCTGCGCAGTTACGTGGGCACGTGGAGCGAGGGCGAACCGTGGCGCGCGAATTTTTACATTTGCCAGGCCGACCACGTGGCGCGCTATTTCGCGTCGTGGTCGAGGGTGGAAATTTTCAACTTCCACACGCCGCAATTTTTCGGGAACTTGCAATTCGGAGAGTAAGCCATGCCACGCCTGATTGTCATTGATGTGATGCCGCTGTTGTACCGCGGACATTTTGTGTTTCTGAGCAACCCGCGGATGACGAGCCGCGGCGAAAATGTGTCGGCGTTGCAGGTCTTTGTGACGAGCCTGACGCAGGTGCTGAAGGATCCGGCGATGACGCATGTGGCGCTGGCGTTTGACTCGCGCACGGAGACGTTTCGCAAGGCGATTTATCCGGCGTACAAGGCCACGCGCAGCAAGGCGCACGAGGACATTGTCGCAGCGATCCCGATGGTCGAAGAGCTCGCGGAGGCGCTGCGCATTCCGGCGTTGCGCGTCGACGGATTCGAGGCGGACGACCTGCTCGGCACGCTCGCGCGCATGGGTCGCGAGGCGGCGATGGAAGTCTACCTGATGACGCCGGACAAGGACGCGGCGCAACTCGTCGGCGGCTGCGTGAAGCTCTACCATCCGGCCAAGGCGGGTGCGCTGCCGACGGTGCTCGACGAGGAGGGCGTGAAGACGCATTGGGGCATCACGTCGCCGGCGCAGATGATCGATTTGCTCGCGCTCGCGGGCGACTCGTCGGACAACATTCCAGGCATCCGCGGCGTGGGCGAAAAGACCGCGTTGAAATTGCTCGCGCAGTTTGGTTCGCTCGACGACATTCTCGCGCACGCGGCGGAGATTCCGGGCAAGCTCGGCGAAAAAGTTGCCGCTGGCGTGGCAGAGGCCAGGCTCTGCCACGAGCTGGCAAAGATTCGCCAGGATGTGCCGCTCGACGTGACGCTCGCGTCGCTCGCGCGCAACACGCCGGACGAAGAAGCGGCAAAAGCGTTTTTTCAAAAGTACGAAATGCTCACGTTAGGCACGCGTTTGCTCGGCACGGAAATCAAGGCGGAGGACAAGCCGAAGCCGAAGAAAACCGCGCTGGAAACGATCGACGAGGAGGCGGACGAAAACCACGCGTACAAGCATCTGGCGGATGTCGAGCACGAGTATGTTTGCGTGACCACGCCGCAGGAGATCGAGGCGCTGGTGAAGCATCTTGCGTCGTGTCAGCGCTGGGCCTTTGACACGGAGACAACCGACGTTGACCCGTGGTCGGCGGAGCTCGTGGGCATGTCGTTCGCGACCGCGCCGGCCCGCGCGTGGTACGTCCCGGTGCCTGCCACAGAGGTGGAACGCAAGGCGTTGCTGGAGCATTTCAAGCCGCTTTTTGCGGACGCGTCGATTGAGAAGATCGGCCAAAATATCAAGTTTGACATGACGGTGCTGTGGCAGCATGGCGTCGAGGTGAAGGGGCCGTTGCAGGACACGCTGCTGGAGCATTACGTGCTCGACGCAGGCGACCGCCACGGCATGGATTACATGGCGTGCCAGCGATTGAATTACGAGCCGATTCCGATTTCCGCCGTGATTGGAAAGGGCGCGGAGGCGATCACGATGGCCGAGGCGCCGCTGGACAAAATCACGGAATACGCGGCGGAGGACGCGGACGTGACGCTGCGTTTGCACGACGCGTTGTGGCCGGAAGTTGAAAAGGCCGGATGCGTGGACGCGCTGTTGCGCAGCGAGATTCCGCTCGTGCAGGTGTTGATCGACATGGAGGCCGAGGGCGTGCGCGTGGATCCGCGTGTGCTCGACGTTTGCCGCGCGGAGCTCGACCGCGAAGTGGCGGATTTGGAGCGCCGCATTCAAGAGGTCGCCAAGACGAGCGGCTTCATGGCGAACGAGGAGGGCGACCTTTTTTCCGCCGCGGGTGCGCCGGTTTTCAACGTCAATTCGCCGCGCCAGGTGGGCGAATTGCTCTTCGGTCATTTGAAGCTGGTGGCGAATCCCAAGCGCACGCCGACCGGACAATTTGCGACCGATGAAGATACACTGCAACGCCTCGCGGGTCATCATGAGGTGGTGGATTTGATCCTCGATCACCGCGTTTGCGCAAAGCTCAAAAACACGTATGTCGACAAGCTGCCCGAATGCATCAACCCGCACACGGGCCGCATTCACACGCAGTTCAGCCAGGCGCTCACCGAAACCGGGCGGCTCTCGTCGTACGCGCCGAACCTGCAAAACATTCCGATCCGCACGCCGCGCGGCCGGCGTTTGCGCGAGGCGTTTGTCGCGCGCGACGACGACCATTTGCTGCTCTGCGCCGACTATTCGCAAATCGAACTGCGCGTCATGGCCGCCATGAGCCAGGATCCCGCGATGCTCGCCGCGTTCCAAAACAACGCCGACATCCACACCGAAACCGCGGCGCGCGTCTACAACGTCGATCCGCTTTTTGTCACGCCTGACATGCGTTCCGCCGCCAAGATGGTGAACTTCGGGATCATCTACGGCATCTCCGCCTTCGGCCTCGGGCAACGTCTTGGCGTGCCGCAACGCGAGGCCGCGCAGCTCATCGACACGTACTTCGCGCAATACCCGCGCATCAAGACGTACATGGACGAAAGCATCGCCCTCGCGCGCGAAAAAGGGTACGCCGTCACGCTCCTCGGCCGCCGGCGGTATCTGCGCGATTTGCAGTCGCGCAACGCGCCCGCGCGTTCCGCCGCCGAACGCAACGCCATCAACACGCCGATCCAAGGCAGCGCCGCGGATTTGATCAAGCTCGCCATGGTGCGCATCCACCGCGAGTTGCTGGAGAAGGATTTCGAAACGCGCATGATTTTGCAGGTGCACGACGAGCTTGTTTTCGACGTCCCGCGCAACGAGGTCGAACGCGCCACCCCGCTCATCCGCCATGCCATGACCAGCGTCCTCACGCTCAGCGTTCCGCTGGTGGTTGACATCGGCATCGCGCCGAATTGGTTGCAGGCGCATTGAGGCGACGACGCCGACTGCGACGACGACATCGACAAAAAAAGGTGGGGCGCGACCGCCGGGCGCGCCGGGTGCTGGACATGCGGTCATTCCGCATGACAAACGCCTGTCCAACTTCCGGCGCACTTGCCACGCGCGGAATAAAGGGGTATCTTGTTCGCCATGTCCGACGAAACTCCACAGATACGCGCGGCCTGCGTGAGCGACGCGCTTGGCATTTTCAACCTCATCCGCGAACACCACGAGGATCTGATCGGCCGTCCGCTTGGCGACATCACCGAGAACATCGACCGTTTTTCCGTGGCGCTCGTAGATGGGCGGCTGGTGGGTTGCGCGGCGTACAACATCTTGCCGGAAGCGGGCGACCCGTTGCGGGCTAGCCTTGAGGTGCGCTCCGTGGCGGTGATGAAGGCGTGGCGCGGCCAGGGTGTCGGTCGCGGCCTGGTGAACGCCGTTTTCGCGCACACCGCCGGTTACGGAATCCGCCAGGCCATCGCGCTCACCTTCGCGCCGGAATTTTTCGCCAGCCTCGGTTTCCGCGAAGTCCCCAAGACCACCATCATGCACAAAATTTACATGGGTTGCATGAACTGCACGCGTCAGGCCAATCCCTTCACCTGTCCCGAAGTCGCCATGGTCAAATTGCTCGACGCACAATAAATCCGCCGCCATCGCGTTACTCATTCAGACATGATGACGCTTGCCATGAGTTCCGTCCCCTCCATTGACGCCGAGGAAGATCGCCCCGCCGCATTTCCGGCGGACGCCGACGATGCCACTTTGCTCGACGCCTTCCGCAAAGGGCATGCCGACGCGATGGATTTGCTCGTGGCCCGCCACGGCGGCGCGTTGCTGGGTTACCTCACCGCGATGACCGATGCCGAGGCCGCGCGCGACTTGTGGCAGGAGGCGTGGATGCGCGTCATCCGCAAACCTGAGGGCTTCCGCCACGGCGCATTCCGCGCATGGATTTTCACCATTGGCCGAAACCTCGTCATCGACCGCTTCCGACGCCGCCAGCCCGATGCCAGCCTCGACGCGCCAATCGGCGAGGACGGTCTCACCCTCGCCGACTGCATTCCCGCATCGACGCGCACACCCGCCGGCGAACTCGAACTCGGCGACCTGCGCGCACGCGCAGCGGCCTGCGTGCGCCAGTTGCCCGAAGACCAGCGCGACGTCTTCCTGCTGCGCGTCCAGGGCGAGCTCAGCTTCGCCGAAATCGCCAAACAACTTCGCGTGCCGTTGAACACCGCGCTCGGCCGCATGCACTACGCCGTTCAAAAACTTCGAAAAATGCTGGAGGATCACATATGAAAAACAGCCAAAACACCGATGTTGAACACATTTTCAAAAGCGCGCTCGACGCCCCGGTGCCTCCCGTGCTCATCGCCAACATCCACGCCGCCGCCCGCCGCCAGGTGTTCGCGCGCGCATGGCAACGCCGCATCGTGTGGATCCTGGCGCCCGCGGCCGCCGCGGTTGTCATCATGGCCGGATTCCTCGCCACCGCGCCGCGAACAGACTCCCCGTCCGTTGTCCAAACGCCCGCACCCCGCCACCATGCGCAAATCCTCGTTTCCCTCGCCGCCGGCGGAGACATGTACAGCGAGGACAACGACGTCGACACCCTTGCCCAAGGTCTCCTGAGCCTTCAAGGTTTCTGCGCGGACGACTGATTGGAGGAACCTCAAAAATCGCTCGTGGCGTGGCAGGACTCCTGCCACGCCACGAAACGTTTTGACACAACGCCTATTCGCGTCGTTTGCGGTCGACGAGCAACAACGCCACCATGACGATGAAGCACGCGGGTACAAGATAAAACGACGGTGTGAGGCCGGCGTACTTGCCAACATAACCCATGAGCAACGTAAAAAATCCGCAGCCCGGAACACCCGCGCAGGAAAGCAAAACGTAAATCATCGTCGCGTCCTGTTTCGGCATGCGATCCACGGCAAGCGTCTGGATGCTCGGCCAAAACGGCGCGACAGCAATCCCGGAAAGAAACAAAATCCCGAACAACGCCGGCAACACCCATTGCGCGTCAGGCGTGACAAGGCGCGGCAGTTGCGGAACGGCAAGGCTGATCAGCGTCGCGGCAACGCCGGTGACAACCAGCAGCCCTTTCAAGTGACGCTGATGAAGCAAAAATCCGAACGCCGTGCGGCCCGCAAACATGCCCGCGGCAAACGAGGCGGTGCCGATTCCGCCGGCCATCGCCGAGGCGGCGAATTCCAACTGAATGAAACTCGCGCACCAAAACGTCAGACAAAACTCTCCGCCGCCGCCGAGGAAAATCGCCCCAAAATAAAGCCAGAATTTGGGAACGCGAAAGATATCGGTCGATTGACGGATGACGTGTTTAACCGTGTGTCTTTCGAGCCGCTCGGGATAACGGTGTTTCTTCTCCGGCATGAGCAGCAGCGCGGTGGGCAGAATCGCGAACCCCGCAGCCAGCAACAGCACAATACGCCACGACACGCCAACGTAAAGCAGGAAGCCGAAGACCAGCGTTGAGATCAACACACCGAGCGACCAGAAGCCGTGCGTGAAATTGACGTAGCGCCCGGATTCACCGGCGTGAAGCTCCTGCACGAACGGTGTGGCAAGTCCCTCGACAACGCCTTCGCCAAGACCCGCGATGACGAGCGCGAAAAGGAGAAACCCGAAAGTCGGCGAGGCCGCGCAAAGCAACATGCCGACGCCGATGAGGAGCACGGAATAACCGAGCGGCCGGCGGTTACCCCAGCGCCCCGCGACGAATCCGCACATGATCATCGACGCGCACAGCGCGATGCTGCGCACCATGTGAAGCCAACCGCCGAGGGAAGTGCCGCCTGCGTCAAGCGGGAAGTGCAACGCCCGGGCGATCTGAACCAACGCGACCGGAATCGCGATGGAACCGCTGGCATACGCGATAAACGTGCTGAACGCGGCGTAGTCATAACGTCCAAAAATCATTTTGCGCGACATCTTAATTTCTCCAAAAGCCATTACAATATCACAGCCGCACCACAAACACGAGTCCGGGAATTCAAACCTCAAACCCGCCCGTGGCAGAGGTCATGCTCTGCCACGGGCGGGTTTGAGGTTTGAATGCGTCAGCGGGTTTTGGGCGGAAATTCAGCGCGGGTTCGGAGACCGTCGTCTTCGAAGCCGAGGTTGAGACGGATGTCGGGAATCGAGTCCGGAAACGCAACAGGATCAAGGGTGCGGATACGTTGACCGCGATCGTGAATGGGGTTGGAAATGGCAGCGCCGGGCGCAAGAGGCGTGGCGTAACCGAGTGCGGCGCGCTGAAGTTTCAAGGCGGTGGAAAGATCGGTGTGAAAGGCTTCGCTCCACGGGAAAAGGGCGGCATTGGCGGCAGCGGCGGAGCTGTTGGCGCGGCCGCGAAGAAGGGCGGCGGCCTGCGAAAGTCCGAGGTTGATGTTGGAGGGCGAAAGCGCGATGGAGGCGTTGGCGGCCGTGCCGGGAAGCGTGCCGGTGATGACGGAGGGCGTCCAGGGATGGTTGGTGATGTGGAGCCAGCCGTTTTCGACGGTGAAGCCGAGCTCGATGCGGATGACGCCGGCCAAAACCCAGGTGGCGAGGAGCATATCGCGGTCGTCGAGGTAAAGGATTTCGAGCGCGTAGAAGTCCTCGGAAATGCCGGTCATGCCTTGAAGGAATTTGCGTGCAAAAGCCTCGTCGGAAACCGGGATGGCGACGTCGCAGGGACGCGTGAAAAGCGCGCTGAAAAAGGGCACGGCAAACAGCATTTCGCGCGGCACGAAGTCGCGCGTGGAGGTGGAGCCGGCAAAGCTTGAAAAGCCGGGAAAATTGGCCTGGACAATGGGTGCGGAATCGCAAACCGAAAGGGTCAGTGTGTCGCCAAGAACAGCGAAAAGAGGGTTGATATTTTGAAAGTTACTGCGGTGGATCAAGGGAAAATCTTGCGGGAGGCGGGTGGTCTTGAAGGCGAGAGAGGCGATGGCGGGCTGGTCGTATTCAGGGAGGTCGAGCGGCGCGTCAGAGGGCGTGTCAAGGATGCGCCTGAGCTGGGTGTAGAGGCTGTTGTCGACAAGCGGAAGGATGAAGGTTTCGAGCGAGAGGCCGTCCTGCGCGGTGGCGTCGAGACGGACGGCGATAGGGTCGAAGTAATCGCGCCAAAACTGTGTGTAGCGGTCACGGTAAGTTTTATATTGCTCCGCTTCTTTGGCCATGGCAATGCGGGCGGGGTTGGCGGTGAGCGTGGCGAGGCGGTCCAGGCTGCCCCAGGTTTTGGAAACAGCGCGGCAGTTGGGCGCGAGCGAAAATTCAGCGGACGGAAAATCGTCGGCGGAGACGTAGTGAAACTGAATGAGCTCGGCGAGATCGCGCGGATCGCGGCCGTGATCAAGGCGGAAGAGGAGCGCGAACGCCGTGAGGTTTTCGAGGCGTGCGCGGCAGGTGGCGCGGCGAAGTTGGCCGATCTTGGTTTCAGGACCGGTGAGGCGGCGGATGAAAGGATCGGAAATGTAAACGAAGGTTTTGGTTTTTTCGGTGAGTGGCAGCTTGGCGGCCATGACACGAAATTCGTCCAGATGACCGAGGCTGCCTTCGCCCTTTTTGTCCATGAGCGCGAGCGCGGCGTCGAGCTCGGCGGGGAGCGTGGAGACGACGAGCAGATCACCGCGGACTTTGAGGGTCTTGGTTGTGAATGGAATTTTCGCGCCGCGTTTCAGACGGATGACGAGCGTAACGTCGGTGTTGTCGCGGAAGAAGATATCGGGCGCGATGAGCGCAAACTCCAACACGTCGCCACTCGCCAGCCACGCGCGGGCTTGTTCAAATGTGAGGCCGAAATATCCGGCGTAACGGTCGAGCAAACCATAGTCCATAAAGCCTTCGCCCAAAAGGGAGGAAAAGTTTTCCATCGCGTTCGAGGCCAGCCATTGCGCGAGTTGCCGCGGATCTTGAACCCAGACAAAAAGGCGGTCCACGGGCGCGACATCGGCGAGCGTGGCGAGCGATTTTTCGGGGTTCAACTCCGCGAGCATTTCAGCGTATGGATGCGCCTTGACCTCCACGCCGGGGATGTCCGCGATGGACACGTCCTCGGTTGTCTCTTCCTTTGCATTGTTTGGATCAGTGCGCATGAGTTGCGTTTGCAGTGTTTCATAAATCGCGGCCTGTCCGCCAAACACGGCGAGTGACCCCATTTGATCATCGCGATTGGGTTGGCGCCAGTCGTTGTGGCTCCGGTAGGAGTCGTTGTCGGCTTGATAAATCTTGCGAACGGATTGTTCCCAAAGCCCCAAGAAAAAAGGCGCGTTGTCGTTTTTTTTCATCAGCATCTTCCATCTCGACGTCCGATATTGTAGCCATTCTTGGAAGAGTGTTGGCGAAAGTGGTGGCTTGTTTTGGCATTCCTCCAAATTCCAGCGCACATTTTCGATTGTCTCGCCTGCGTCGGGATCAACGACGCAAAGGTTGATCGTCGCCTCTTTGGCTGCCGGGTTATGCGCCACCGCGACGACGTTCCAAAGGGTCACCACTTGTTCACACATGTGCGCCTCCTCCTCATCATCGTCCATGTCCCACCTTCGCATGGCGCCATCCCATTTTTTCCCGCACAGCCTACATGCCGTCTCGGCAGGTAAAAATGCAACTTGAGCAATGGGCGAGTCGGCGGCCAAAGGTTGCGGACGCAAAAAAGTCCCCGCATTCAACCCCGACAACTTTCCCGCGACAAACGTCATGCCGGTTCGGACGTCCTTGTAAATACCGAAACTTTCAATTGTGACATCAGCGGCGGCAACGGTTGCCCAAGACAACACCACCGCCAATCCCAACGCGTTGACAATGTGTGAACGAGGCTTCATCATGCGATGCTCCTGAATACAGCGTGACGTACGGATGAAAGACATCCATACCACAAGCGTATACCGCAGGACCGACACTGTCAAGACGCGACGAAAGTTCGGCAGGAGGTGAAAATTCAACAATCAAGTGGGTCTCCTTTGAAAAGCGCTTCAGCGTGGACTTTTTATTTCACATTCCAGCGGATGTGGTATACTCTTTGCTTCAAATTTCCGTGAGGGGGAAATGTCACGCAACACCATCATGGAGGTTGACCACACATGATTTTCGATCCCTTGTATCTGCTGATGTTACTGCCGGTTTTGTTGCTCTCGGCCTGGGCGTCGCTACTCACGCGGCAGCGCTTTACGAAATATTCCAAAGTGCGCGCCTACTCAGGCTACACCGGCGCGCATGCGGCAAAGCGCATGCTCGAAGCCAACGGCGTCTACAACGTCACCATCGAGCGCACGCGCGGCATGTTGAGCGACCATTACGACCCGCGCACCAAATCCCTGCGTCTCTCCGAAGCCGTCCACGACAGCAACTCCCTCGCCGCCGTCGGCGTGGCATGTCACGAGGCCGGCCACGCGTTGCAACACGCGCAAGGTTACGCCGCGCTCGGCCTGCGCAGCACGCTGGTGCCTGTCGCCTCGCTCGGCAGCGGTGCGGCGCCGCTTATTTTTGTCCTCGGCCTGCTCTTCCAGGCGCCCGCGATCATGTACTTCGCCATCGCGCTCTTCGCCGCGGTCTTCCTCTTCACGCTCGTCACGCTGCCTGTCGAATACAACGCCAGCGCGCGCGCCAAGGAGCACATCGTCACCTGCGGCATCGTCAGCCCCGACCAGGCCGCGGACGCTGGCAAGGTGCTCAACGCCGCCTTTCTCACTTACTTGGCGAGCGCCGCCAGCGCGCTCATGACCCTGCTCTACTACCTGCTCCGCTCCGGCCTGCTGGGCGGACGCAGCCGCGACTAACCCCGGAGAACACCATGATTGCCGACACCACCCTGCGCGCCGCACTGGACAACACCCTGGAGTCCGCCGACTTCCCCGAACTCGGCGCCTGCAAAACAGGCAAGGTGCGCGACGCCTACCTCGCCGGCGACAAGCGCATCCTCGTCGCGAGCGACCGCATTTCCGCCTTTGACCGCGTCCTCGGCACCATCCCTTTCAAGGGCCAGGTTCTCAACCAAATGGCCGCGTTTTGGTTTGACAAAACCAAAAACGAAATCCCCAACCACGTCCTCTCCGTGCCTGATCCGAACATCATGGTCGTCGCCGAATGCGAGCAGCTCCCGCTCGAATTTATCGTTCGCGGCTACCTCACCGGCGTCACCTCCACCTCGGTCTGGACCGCCTACAAAAACGGCGTGCGCAACTTCTGCGGCAACTCGCTTCCCGACCACATGACGTGGAATCAAAAACTCGACCGCGCCATCCTCACGCCCACCACCAAGCACGAGGAGCATGACCGCAACGTCTCCCGCGACGAAGCCATCCGCGAGGGCCTCATCGACGCCGACACCTTCGACGCCGCCGCGCAAATCTGCTTCAAGCTCTTCGCCGCCGGCCAGGCTTACGCCGCCACGCGCGGACTCATCCTCGTCGACACCAAATACGAAATCGGCCGCCTCAACGGCCGCCTCGTGGTCAGCGATGAAATCCACACGCCCGACTCCTCCCGCTATTGGTTTGCCGACTCCTACGACGAGCTCTTTCGTGCCAACAAAGACCAGCGCAAGCTCGACAAGGAATACGTCCGCGAATGGCTCGCCGCCCAGGGCTTCAAGGGCGACGGCGTTCCCCCGACGCTCACCGAAGACGTCCGCCTCGAAGCCGCCCGCCGCTACATCGCCGCCTACGAGCAGGTCACCGGCCAAACCTTCAACCCTGCCCAGGGCCGCATTGAAGAACGCGTCCGCGGCGCCATCCGCGGCGCTTTGCGGTAGGACAAACATTCGCTCATGAAACGCATCCTCCTCAAAAAAACGCGCGACTTCTCACTCCTTCACCGCCATCCGTGGATTCTTTCCGGCGCCATCGCCTCCACCGAAGGCGACGCGCCCGAACCCGGCGAAACCGTCGCGCTCGTCAACGCCGACAACCAAACCCTCGCGCTTGGCGCATGGTCCGGCGAATCCCAAATTCGCGTCCGCGTCTGGACCTTCAACCCCGATGAAATCCCCGACGCCGCCTTCTTCTCCCGCCGCGTCAGCGCCGCGCTCAACGCCCGCCGCCACCTCGACGTCCTCGCGCCCGACGCCGCCGCACGCCTCATCAACGCCGAATCCGACGGACTTCCCGGCGTCACGGTCGACCACTACGCCGGCTTCCTCGTCGCCCAATTCACCACCGCCGGCGCCCATCGCTTCAAGCCCCTCATCACCGCCGCGCTCCGCGAACACATTCCCTGCCGCGGCATCTACGAACGCAGCGACGTCGCGACCATGACCTACGAAGGTCTCGCCCCGCAATGCGGCGTGCTTCACGGCGAAACACCGCCCTACGCAATTGAAATTCGCGAGGACAACCGCCGCTATCTGGTCGACGTCATCCGCGGACACAAGACCGGCTTCTACCTCGACCAGCGCGCCAACCGCCAATTGCTCAGCCGCTTCACGCGCGACGCCGACGTGCTCAACGCCTTCTCCTACACCGGCGGCTTCGGCATTGCCGCCGCGCTTGGTGGCGCGCGCCACGTCACTCACGTCGACCTCTCCGCCGACGCGCTCCGCCTCGCACAGCGCAACATCGCGCTCAACAACCTTTCCGCCGACGCCCACACGCTCACCGAGGGCAATGTCTTCGAAGTCCTCCGCGCCTGCCGCGACAGCCGCAAAACGTTCGACGTCATCATCCTCGACCCGCCCAAATTCGCCGACTCCCGCGCCGCGCTCATGAAAGCCTCGCGCGGTTACAAGGACATCGCCCTCCTCGCCCTCAAACTCCTCCGCCCCGGCGGCATCCTCGCCACCTTCTCCTGCTCCGGCCTCGTCGACGCCGGACTCTTCCGCAAGATCACCGCCGGCGCCGCGCTCGACGCCAATCGCGACGTCCGCGTCCTCCACCATCTCACCGCCGCGCCGGACCACCTCACCTCACTCGCCTTTCCCGAAGGCGACTATCTCAAAGGCCTTCTCTGCGCCGTCCAATAAGGAACCGCCATGTCCTCCACGCAACGCAAATATCACCGCACCGAAATTGTCATCGTCCTCCTCGTCATCGCCGCCCTTGCCGCACTTTCGATTCCGTGCTACCGCAAGGCCCAGCGCATGACAAAGGAGCGCGCCTGCCACGACAACATCGCCTCTATTGAGCGCGATGTCGAAGTCTATCAGCTCGCCGGCGACGAATCGCTCCCCGCTTCTCTCGACCAACTTTACGGCGCGGGCAAAGTGAAGGACGAAATTCCCCTCTGCCCGCTCAACGGCCATTACAGCCTTGCAAACGGCAACGTCGTGTGCGACCATCCGGCGCCTTGAGAAAAAAAATCAAAAGTCTGGCGTGGCAGAGCATGACCTCTGCCACGCCAGACTTTTAACGTTTGAACATCGCGTCGAAGGAGACGTCGGCGGGACGAAGCGGAAGCGGTTCGCTGTTTTGCATGGCATCGCTGAGTTCGTCAGCCAGCGCGTCATCAAACCACCAGAGGGCGGGGATGGCGGATTCGTTGCTGTATTTGCCGAGAAGGGTGGGAGGACGGCCGAATTTGTCCCAATAGAGGAGACGCGTGGCGCTGATGTTCCACAGCAAAATGGTGGGAACCTGGGCAGTAAGCGTGGCGTCGATTTGACGGAGAATGGCGTTGCGCGCGGTGATGTCGAAGATGGTTTTTTGCTGCTCGATGAGCGCGTCGACCGCGGGATCGCTGAAGCCGGTGACGTTGGAACCAGCGGGGCGGTTGGCCTCGGCGGAGGACCACATGTATTCGGGATCGCGGAAGAGGCCGCTGCCATACGCAGACCAGGTCATGTCGAAGTTGAAGGCCTGCATGTCGCGCATCCAACTGGCAAAATCTTTGCGGTCGATCTTGAGCTCAATGCCGTGCTTTTTGAGTTCGGCGGAGTAGAAGGCGAGGAAGCGGTCGGAGGTGGTGTCGCGCGTGAGAAAGGTGATGACGAGCGGCGCGTTGTCCTTTTCGAGGTTGCCGGTTTTGGGGTTGGACGTCCATCCGGCGTCGTTGAGGAGTTTGATCGCGGCGGCGGGATCAAAGGGAATGAGCGCGGGTTTCTCCTTGGCAAATTCGCCAGTGTAGAGGTCTTCGTAGTAGGAGGCGTGGAGGAAATAGGCGCCGTACATGAAGGTGCGGTTGAGGGTTTCGCGGTCAAGCAGCATGGCGAGCGCGCGGCGGACGCGGAGGTCGTTGAACGGCGCGCGACGAAGGTTCATGGAAAAACCCTGAAAGCCGACGGGCTGGTGGTTGGTGACGCGCTGCTTGACGATCCAATGTTTGTCGAAGCGTTCGCCTTGGGTTTCGTTCGCCCAGAGGCGCGCGGTGTAGACGGCGTAAACGTCGATGTCGCCTTTCTTGAGCGCCTCGAAGGCGTTGTCCTGATCGGCGAAAAAGCGGTACGTGATGGTTTGGAAGTTGTTGACGCCCTGATTCATTTTTCGCGCCCAGCCCCACCAGTCGTCGCGGCGTTCGAGCGTGACGGAAACGTTTTCCTTGAACGCGCCGAGACGATACGGCCCGGAGACAACCGGGAAGTCGAAGTTGATAGTGTTGAAGTCGCGATTTTCAAAGGCGTGCTTGGGGAGGATTTCGAAGGTGCCGGCGGACATGAGATTGCGCCAGTGGACTTCCCTGGCATGAAAGCGGACGGTGCGCTCGCCGAGCACTTCGGGTATGTAGAAGACGCCGAGGGCGAGCTTTTGTCCGCCCGTGTCACTCGCGGGATCCATGACTTTTTCCCAAGTCCAGCGGACATCCTCGGCGGTGACAGGCCGGCCATCGCTCCACGTCGCGGCGGGGTCGATGTCAAAGGTGAAGGAGGCGCGGTCGTCGGAGATGCGCCAGCGAATGGCGAGACCGGGCGCGAAGTCGGCGGTGAGCGGATCCATGCCGAGGAGCGTTTCGTACATGGCGCCAAAAATCTGGGCGGTGGAGGAAAAGTTGTCGAGATAACCGTTGAGGCTTTTGGTCTGAATGCCGTTTGTAACGAGGCGTCCGCCCGGCACGGCGTCGCTGGAGGCCAGCGGATTTTTGACATCCCAATTCGCTTCGGGGAAAACGAGCTCCGCCGCGAAAAGGCCGTGCGCCAAGCTGAGCAGCGCAATGGACAAGGGGTAAATTTTCATCCCGCCAGTATAACAACGCCGCGCCGTGCGGACAACAGATTTGCTTTGAGTTTTCTCCGTTTTTGCGCCACAATACCGTCATGAATTTTAATGGGAAAACATGCGTGGTGACCGGCGCTGTACCCTACGCAGAGAAACGAAAAGGGTGTAACGGGGATTATGAAAAGGGTTTCAACAGTGGAGTAGTCCGTACTCGAAAAGGGTAGACAAAAGGCCGCAACACCTTGAATGGTGTTGCGGCCTTTTTTGTGCGGAT
>JAVBOU010000041.1:0-5221 GCA_031550185.1 Kiritimatiellia bacterium
CGCCGGACTCCGGACAGGCTTTTATTTTTAGGGAAAACAGAGATTTTTTGGGGTGAAGGCTTGTCCAAATCCCGGCGCGCCCGGCGGTCGCGCCCCACCCTGGTTTTCGGTCGTGACAAACGATCCGGCGGATCTTCGTCAAAACCGTTGTGTCCCCTGCCCTCTTAACGCAGGCGGCGGGCTTCTTCGCGTGCGACGTCGCGGTCGTCGAAAGGCGCGGTGTGATCGGCGAAGATTTGGCCGCGCTCGTGGCCTTTTCCGGCAATGAGGAGGATGTCGTTGGGCGCGGCGAGAGAGAGGGCGAGGCGGATGGCAAGGCGGCGGTCGGGTTCGATATGGAGGTTGTCCTTGCGGGAGATGCCGCTGGAAATTTCGCGCAAGATGTCGGCGGGATTTTCGGAGCGCGGGTTGTCGCTGGTGGCAATGACGCAATCGGCGAGGCGGTCAACCACAGCGCCCATGAGGGGACGCTTGGTGCGGTCGCGGTCGCCGCCGCAACCGAAAACGACAATGAGTTTTCCGGTCGTGATTTCGCGCAATGTTCTGAGGACGTTGTCGAGCGCGTCGGGCGTGTGCGCGTAGTCGACGAAAATTTGAAAGAGCGCCGGGATGTCGACGCGTTCGAGGCGGCCCCAGCGTGGCAGAGCCTGGGCTGTGCCACGGGCGATTGTCTCCAGCGACGCGTCGCGTCCGGCGAGGGTCATGGCGGCGGCGCAGAGCATGTTGGCGATGTTGAAGCGTCCGCAGAGGCGGGCGTGGATGTTGGCGGAACCCCACGGTGTGCGGAGGGTGAAACGCGCGCCGTCGGGCAGAAGAACGGTGGACTCGGCGGCGATGTCGTTGTGCGGTTCGAAACCGAATTGCAAGACAGAGAGGCCAAGTTGCGCGGCAAAGGTTTTCATGGCGCGACCATAAGGGTCGTCACCGTTGACGACGGCGGCGCAGGCGGGATTGTCGCGTGCGGCGAGTTCGAAAAATTTTTGCTTGGCGCGAAAGTAGTTGGCCATGTCGCCGTGGTAGTCGAGATGGTCTTGTGTCAGGTGTGTGAAGGCTGCCACGTGGAAGCGCGTGCCGGCAACGCGCAACTGGTCGGCGGCGTGGGAGGAGACTTCCATGGCAGCGGCGCTGCAGTTGGCGCGGAGCATGTCGCTGAAGATGCGCTGGAGTTCAAAGGGGCCGGGCGTGGTGTTGGTCGATTCGCGCATGGCGCCAGGCGCGCCGGTTTCGACGGTGGAGATGAGGCCGGTTTTGATGCCGGCGGTTTCGAGGAGGGTTTGGACGAGTCCGGCGGTGGTGGTTTTGCCGTTGGTGCCGGTGACGCCGTAGACGCGCAGGTGGCGGCTGGGGTGGTCGTGCCACGCGCAGGCGGCGCGCCACGCGGCGGCGCGGCTGGAACGCACGCGAATCCAGGGGACGTGGCGTGGCAGAGGCGGGGCTGTGCCACGGGCGGTTTCCGCAATGATGACCGCGGCGCCGTTGGCAAGGGCGGCGGGGATGAATTTGGCGCCATCTTCCTTCGCGCCGCGCACGGCGAAAAAGGCGCCGCCGGGAACGACGCGGCGGGAGTCGGAATTGGCGCCGGAGATGTCGAGGTCGAGGTGTTCGCGGCCTTCGAGAATGTCGACGCCGTCAAGGAGCCGGGAGAGGATCATGGCACGTTTATTCGACCACCTCGAAGTCGGCGCTGAGGCAGGTGTTGGAGGCACCGCCAACAAAAACGGTGAAGCGACCGGGTTCGATGACGGGCTTCATGTCGGCGTTGACGAAGGTGAGTTGCGCAGGGTGGATGTCGAAGGTGACGCGCGCTTCTTCGCCGGCCTTGAGAGAGACGCGCTTGAAGTCCTTGAGCTCCTTGAGGGGACGCGTGACGGAGGCGACGTGATCGCGAAGATAGAGTTGGACAACCTCGGTGGCGTCGCAATCGCCGGCATTGCGAAGGGTGACGCTGACAGTGAGGACGTCGTGTTTGGAAATGCGCGGACGGCTAACGGCGAGCCGGGCGTATTCGAAGGTGGTGTAGCTGAGGCCATAACCAAATTCGTAGAGCGGGCGGACGTCGCAATCGAGCCAGGTCGAAGTGAAGCCCTTGGGGTCGAGCGGCGTGCCGGGCGGGACGTCGACGCGGGTGCCTTCGGGCGTGGGGCGACCGGTGTTGCGGCGACCGCAGTAGACGGGAATTTGTCCTTCGGCGTGAGGAAAGCTGACGGGAAGTTTGCCGGAGGGAACGGCGCGGCCGAGAAGGAGGTCGGCCAGCGCGTCGCCGCCCATGGTGCCGGGATGCCAGGCATAGAGGAGGGCGTTGGAGAGTTCGGCGACGCGACCGAGAATGAGCGGGCGGCCCGCCATGATGACGACGCAGAGGCGTTTGGCTTTTTTGGCGACCGCCTCGAGGAGCTGCATTTGAGCGCCGGGCAAATTGAGGTAAGCGCGGCAATGCGCTTCGCCGCTGAGCAGCGCTTCCTCGCCGAGGAAGAGGACGACGGCGTCGGCTTTTTCAGCGGCAGCAAGCGCGGCGGGGAATTGCGACTCGCCGGTGGCGCGGCTGCGGTCGAGCCCCGCCACGTGGAGGATTTCGCCGTCGAATGTTTTGCGCAACGCGGCGAGCGGCGTGACGACGGTCGCATATTCAGCGTCCATGGACCAGCAGCCAACCTGGTCTTCGGGAGAGTCGGCGAGCGGGCCGATGACCGCGAGGCGCTTGATGTTTTGGAGCGGGAGCGCACCGTCGTTTTTAAGCAGCACGCAACTCTCTTCAGCGGCGCGTTTCGCAAGGTCGCGGTGAGCGGCAGTGACAGCGGCGTTTTCGACACCTTCGGGAATGTAGGGCGACTCGAAAAGACCGAGCCAATTCTTGACGCGAAGGATGCGGAGCACGGCGTCGTCGATCAGGTCTTCGCTGAGCGCACCGGACGCCAGAAGCGCCTCAATGTGCGCGGCGTAGGAGGTGGTCACCATCTCCATGTCGACGCCGGCGGCGATGGCTTTTTGCGCGGCGTCGGCGTCATCGGCGGCAAACCCGTGGGAGATCATTTCGGTGACGGACGCCCAGTCGCTGACGACCATGCCGTTGAAGTTCCATTCGCCTTTGAGAATTTTTCGGATGGTGAGCGCGTTGCCGCTGGCGGGAATGCCGTTGAGATCGTTGAAGGCGCTCATGACGGTTTGGACGCCGGCCTGGACGCATGCCTCGAAGGGCGGAAGGTAGACATTGCGCAAATGGTTTTCGGGAATCCACGTCGTGTTGTAATCGCGGCCACCCTCGGCGGCGCCATAACCAACGTAATGCTTCGCGCAAGCCGCGACGCCCGCGCCCTGAAAACCGCGCACCATCGCGGCGCCCATGCGCGCGTTCATCAGCGGTTCCTCGCCGCAGGATTCGGCGATGCGACCCCAGCGCGGATCGCGCGCGACGTCGACCATCGGCGCGAAGGTCCAGTGCATGCCGTGGGCGAGCGCCTCGGTGGCAGCAACGCGCGCGCCCTGCTCGACGAGCGCCTCGTTGAAGGACGCGGCCTGGCCGAGCGGAATGGGCAGAACGGTGCGGTAGCCGTGGATCACGTCGCGGCCAAAAAGGAGCGGAATGCCGAGGCGGCTTTTCTTGACCGCGGCGCGCTGGAAGCGATTGCAACGCGCGGCGAGGTTGCCCTCGGACCAGTGGCCGAGATTGATGAGCGAGCCGACGCGGCCCTCCTCCGCCATTTTGAGATTGGCGTCGGTGGGTTCATGCGCCTGATACATCTGTCCGATTTTTTCCGCAAGGGTCATGCGTTTGAGCAGATGCAAAAGTTGTGATTCGTTCATGCGGGACATTCCGGGGTGAGGGTTGGAGAAGCGTCGGGGGTTTCCTCGTTGTCGTAAATATGAAATTCGAGGAGCTTGCATTCAATCGGGCCGTTGTGGCACGGCAGCACGCGGTCGGCCTTGAGGCCCATGTTGGCGGAGAGACGGGGATTGCCGGTGAGAATGTAAATGTGATAGCCGCGGCATTGCGTTTTGAGAAACTCGCCGATGCGCGCGTAAGTGGCCGGAAGCGCGTCAAGATCACCGAGGCGCGCGCCGTATTCGGGGTTCATGAAGAGGACGGCGGGCGCGGGCGGAAGCGGCGTTGAGGCGAAGTCGCAAACGTGCGTTTGGATGAGCTCAGTGACGCCGGCGACGCGGGCATTTTCGCGGGTGGCGTCGATGGCCTTGGGCGCGATGTCGGAGGCGATGATGGGCGCGATGCCGAGATCGGCGGTGCGTTCCTGCTGGCGCGCGTCGGCGGTCATGAGGTTCCACAACGCGGAAGGCGTGAAGCTGTGCAACGGCGGCGCGGAGGGATCGGCCTGGACAACGGTGAAGTTGCTTTCAACGCGGTACCAGCCGCGATCAAGGCCCTTGCGCACGCGCGCCCAGTCGTCAAGGTCGCCGTAACCCGTGAGTGACATAAACGCGAAGTGATCGCGGAAGGAACCGGGCGCGCGATTTTTGGCGATGAGCGCGGCCTCGATGGCCGGCGTGCCGCTGCCGCACATGGGAACGACGAGCGGCATGTCGTAGGAAAACGGCGTGGCCATGAGCATGGCTGCGGCAAGGGTTTCCTGCATCGGCGCGCGCCAGGGAATGTGACGGTAGCCGCGGCGCGAGAGCGGTTCGCCGGTGGTGTCGAGAAAGCAATGGAGCGTGGTGTCGTTCCAGTAGACGAAAATGGCGGCGCCCTCGTAACTGTTGCCCGCGTCGGGACGGCGGCCGAGGCGCTGGCGGAGGCGGTCGACGATCGCGTCCTTGGTTTTCAACGTCGGCATGCGCGTGTCGCGGCAGGTGTCGTTGAAGGCGATGGAGTTGACGGTGAGAAATTGTTCGGGGTCGAGCCACTCCTCCCACGGCACGTCGAGAATCTTGAAATACATCTCGTCGAGATTGCGCGCGTAGCCGTTCATCAGCACGGGATAGAGCACGCGGTGGGCGCAGCGCGACCAGAGGTTGATGCGCATGGCGTCCTTCATCGAGCCGCGCACGCAAAAGACGGTTTCGCCCTCGTTGTAGGGGCGGTAACCCATGGCGCGCATTTCCTTGATCGTCGGCTGCAAAAGGTCGCGCCCGCACGTGATGACCAGATCCGTTTCCTGTGTCCAAATATCCATTCAACCCACCAAGTTCAAAGGGGGTTAAAGATAGCAAACTTCGGTCTTTGCAACAACAAAAATGGAGCGTCAATCAGGACGCGTTGTTTGACGCTAAG
>JAVBOU010000186.1:0-6249 GCA_031550185.1 Kiritimatiellia bacterium
CGCGAGCCGCAACAGGAGGTTTTCAGCAAAAACAAACGACCATTCAGTCAATCAACCGGGCTGCCTCGTGCGGCTCGCGAGGACGCTCGCCCTCCAAGTCGGGTATTGGAACAAGTCTATTGGATGCGCCTCCGACACCAACAAACCATGGCGATGGGGAATTGGGGTGCCGGGATCAAAGCCATACGACACCTTCGCGCCGACGGTTGTCGGTGATCAACCCATGTTTCTCCTGGTTCGTGTGGCCATGAATCGAAACAACGCCTGCACCGTTTCATTGTGGGTTAACCTGGCCGACATGTCGTCCATCACCGCCTTGGGTGCGCCACACGCCAACAGGTCCGGCATCCCCGCGTCGTCAAACTTGTTTTACGGGTTCAAGACGCATCTGGACAAACGCCGCAGCATCCTGTTCGACGAAATCCGCATCGGCACCGAACTGCGCGACGTCACCACGCACGACCCCTATGCGGGCACGCGATTCATTCTCAAATAAAAAAAGCGTGGCGTGGCAGAGGTTCTGCCACGCCACGACGTTTTGACAGAGGTGTGCGACTTCCGGAAAGAATTATTCTTTCCGGTCGCCTTGGTAGACGCGGATGTAGTCGATGTACATGTCGGCGAGGCCGTTGACGCGGGAGAGGTCGATGCGCCAGCCGCTGATGCCGCCGATGGCGAGGTTGACGAGGAAGAAGTGGGGGCGCTCCCAGGAGATGGGCATGGTGGGATGGCGGCACATTTCCATGTCATCGCAATAGTAGATGGTGTCGGTCTCGGTGATGAGGCAGCCGTAGGTGTGGAAGGATTCGTACCAGTTGGCGGCGACGCCCTTGTCCTTCATGCGCTGGGGGTTGTTGACTTTGTTTTTGGCGGCGAGTTCCTTGCCTTTTTCGCCCTGATCCCAGGCGTGGGGACAGACCATGTAGCCGTAACCGAAGTTGGGGGCGGAGGGGCCTTCGCCGCCATACGCCTCGATGATGTCGAGCTCGTCGCAACCGGCGCCGAAACCTTTGTTGTCGGTGAGGAGCCAAAAGGCGGGCCAGGTGCCGATGGCGTTGGGCGCGATGAAGCGGCATTCGAAATAAGCGGGGGGCTTGGCCTTGAAGCCGGAGCCGTCGCCGTGCATGGAGGCGATGAGGCCGGTGCTGGCGGCTTCAGTGGAGGCGCGGATGCGGAGGAAGTCGTCCACCTTCGCAAAGGGGTTGTTGGGTTTGTCGAAGCTGGTGAAACGGTAGCCGCGGGAGCCGGTTTTTTCGTTTTCCCATTCGCTGAAATCCTGGGAGCCGTCCGGCGGCTTGTGGTCGTAGTATTTGAAGTCGGAGCCTTTGCCGATGGAGAGCGGTTTTTCGAAGTTGTCGGCGAAGACGAGTTTCATGCCGTTGGCCGCGGGCGGGTCGGATTTGGGGATGCCGTGGATGCCGGTGACGCCGGTGGTGTTGTAGAGCTGGAGGTAGTTGTTGTCGCGCAGCTCCTTGCCGTTGACGGTGCGCAGGCCGGTGAGCGTGAGGGTGACGGGGCCTTTGGGGAAGGTGGCGGCGTTGAAGGTGAAGGAGCCGGTGTGGTCGTCGCCGACGGGGACGTCCTTGGCGATGTCGACGTAGGCGCGCGTGGCGTCGTTGAAGGCGAAGACGTTGATGGTCTTGAAGCCGGGCGCCTTGAAGGTGATTTTGGGGTTGCCGGAAATGTCGGCGGCGGGCTTGGGATCGGTGACGATGATGATGCCTTCGGGGATTTCGGCCTCGGGTGTGAATTTGGGTTTTTGCTGGGCAACGGCGCCACCGGCCAGGAGGCTGGCGGCGGCAAGGGTGTGGACAATGCGTTTCACGGGCGGGGTGTTCCTTTGGGGTTGGACACAATGATCAAACAACGAACAGCGTAGATGTTTTGATGGCAAAGTGCAAATCTTATTGCGCTGGCGTTTTGGGGAACGCGAGATAAAAGATTGTCACTCGTTGCGTTTGTCGCGTTGACATTCACGCCGGAGAGGCGTACACTTGGCTGTATGGGTTATGCTCGACATCGATCGAAGACCAAACGGCGCGGGCAGGCGATGGCGGAATATGTCATTGTGCTGGTTGTGCTGGTGTTGCTGGGATTTGCATTCGCAACGTTGCTGTACACGTTGCGGCAAAATTCAAACCGCGTTCTGGATCTGGTCGCTTCCGAATATCCGTAAGCGCGGCGAACATGGCCCTTAACAAACCAGGAAACAAAGTCATGAAAAAAACCGCACGCAACAACAAGGGCCAGGCGATGGTCGAATACATCATCATCGTCGTGCTCATCGCCATCACGCTGATTGTACTCTTCAGCAAATTCGGCCGCTCCATCGGCAGCAAGGTCGCGGGCGCCGCAGAGGCGCTCGACGCCGACGCCGACGCCGCGGGAGAGGTTGACAAGATCAACTCGGAATCGCTGAAGACCCTGAAGCCTGACGGCACGTTCCAATAACGCCCGCCATTGACGCGCGTGGCAGAGGTCGCGCCCTGCCACGCGAAGGGTTTTGCCACGGGCGTCATGCGGCGCGCTGGTGAAGAGGATTGTTTATGACGCCGCGTGGCAGGACGCGAGCCCTGCCACGCGGAGCATGTGAAATTGTATGAGATTTCGAAATTCCATCACACGGGTTTTTCAGCGGTCGAACGCCGGGCAGGCGATGATTGAGTCGATGCTGGTGTTGTTGCTGATGGCGGTGGTGTTTTTCGGGATGTTTCAATTTTTTTACGCGGCGGCGGCGCGGGATATTTTGGATCATTCGGCGGCGCGGGCGGCGCGGGCGCGGGCGGTGGGGTTTAATCACTGGATGGTGAACAAGGCGGCGCGGGTGGCGGCGATCCCGGTGTCGGGGAAGATGTTGATGCCGCAGAATGTGCCGCAGGATCCGGGGCGGGCGGCGCTGGCGAATCAGGCGAGGCCGGGGGTGGCGTGGGACATGGCGCTGAGGTCGGCGCCGCAATCGCAGAAGGCGCAGTTGGAGAATGCGTTGATCCCGGAGTATATGGGTTCGCCGCATTCGAATCAGGCGCGGCAGATTTTGGATTATGAGGCGTGGGAGGGAAACGGGGCGCATGCGCTGACAATTGACGCGGATGTGCCGAGCGCGGCGGCGACGGGCGGGACGATCACGTACAAAGTGGGGCGGGCGTTTGACTTGCTGATGTCGTGGGGGGATGTGTTCCGGGGGTTTCCGACGAAGAGCGACCCGGGGACGATTCATGTGGAGGGGCGGTATGAGATTGAGAGTCATTACAATTATTATTTGGACGACCGGGGATGGTGATTAAATGAAAAAACGGACATGCACAGCGAGGCGCGGGCAGGCGGCGATTTTTATGTTGATGGCGCTGACGGTGCTGGCGTTCATGGTGCTGTGGAAGACGGATTTGCACCGCATTATTTTCATGAAGGACCGGACGCAAAATGCGGGGGACGCGGCGGCGCTGGCGGGGGCGAAGTGGCAGGCGTCGACGCTGAATTTGATCGGCGAGCTGAATTTGCTGCACGCGCTGGCGATCGAGGCGCAGGATGTGACGGCGCAGGAGATGATCACGAACATGCAGGCGCGGTTGTGTTTCGCGGGGCCGATGGTGGGGGTGCTGGCGATGCAGCAGGCGGCGAAGTTGAACCGCATTCACGTGAACGAGGAGTTCACGACGTACATGCACGAGCACGCGCAGACGGTGCGGCAGGAGTACGGGCTCAACATCGGCGGGAGCGCGTTGCTGGAGGAGCCGTATCCGGGCGCGTGGGAGGAGTACGCGGACATGATCGACGCGGTGGCGGACGAGGGGATTGCGGCGGGCATCGACAACCACAAGCGTTACACGGATATTGCGGACGGGCACATTCTCGCGGACAAGGGATTTTACCGCGCGGTGGAGGCGCGCGACTGGTGCTGGTTTTTCCTGCATCATCCGGGGCTTTTGGATTCGCACAACGGGCATGATTCGTGGCCGCCGCTGCCGCCGCCGGATCCGCCGATCCCGCAGGATTGCGAATATCTGGCGTTGCGTCTCCAGCAAATTTCGACCTATCTGCCGCAACTCACTCCGGTCAGCCGGCTCATTCAACAGGCCGACGCGCTGGGTTATGAAAACCCGTTGCCGGTGGTCACGACGCAACTCACGGAGACGGTGCACAACTGGATGATTTACCAGCCGGAACCGTGGAGCGAGTGGGCGGCGATCAAGGACGATTTTCCGGTGCTGGGCGATGTAAAGCCGGAGTTCGACTACGCGGGCGCCGACGTCGTGTCGCGCGTCCACGCGCAGGCCGCGCGCTTCACGCCGAACCTCGACAACGCGCAGCAGGATGACGAAATCGTCTGGTCCGCCGCGGCCAAACCGTTTGGTTACCTCTCGCCCGACACGGACGAAAACGACCGCTTTCCGCCCTCAATATGGCACCTTGTTCTGCCTGCCTTCCGCGCCGTGCGGTTGATCCCGGTGGACACCGCGTCGGTCGGCAGCCCCGGCGGTTTCGACTTGCTCTTCCGCAAGCACATCAACGAGCATTTGCCCACCTATCTTTCCAACGGCACGCGCGAGCCCGGTTGCCGCTACTGCCGCGATCTTGGTGTCTTCGACAATGCCGACTTCCGCCAGCAGGGCAGCGACTGGCTCCGCAAAAATTCCGGCCTGTGCACGCTGCCGCCCCCAAGCTCCGGCGGACGCGGAGGAGGTTCACAACGTGGACACTAACACAACGAAAAACGGCCAGGCCGCGATCGAATTCGTCATCACGCTCATCGCGCTCATGCTCATTGTCTCCGGCGGCATTTTCCTCTTCGAGCTCAACACCGCGCAGCGCGACATGACCACCACGTTGCGCGCAAAGGCCGGCGACGCCGCGCTCGACGGTTTCACGACCACCACCGCGCCGTACATCCGCGACTGGGACGACGGCAACGACGACCGCTCTGGCACCGCCGACGACAAACCCATGAACGGCCACGCCGGCGTCTTCAACACGCTCGCCGGTTATGGCGCCGCCGACGATCCCGCGGATTGGGATCGCCTCCAAACCCTCATCTCCACCGCCGCGCCCAAACGCGACATGCCCTCCTTTCAGAAGCTCCGCCAAAACCCCATGCCCATGTCCTCCCTCGATTTCGTCGAACGCAAGGACAGCACGAAAGTCACCACCGACCGCGTCGTCCGGCAGCTCCTTCTGAATAAGGACGCCATCACCGTCACCCACGAAGTCTGGCTCCCATCCTGCTCCGAACTCTACTAATGCCCTTCCCATTTTCCATCCCCCGACGCTTCGCATGGATCCTTGGCGTGTTTGCCCTGTGCGCCTCCGCCGAAATTGTCACCCGCCTCTCCCCGTCCTCGCGGCGCACGCTTGAGACCGCCGGCGCCACGCTCATCACCTCCACGCCCGCCACCGTCAACGGCGCCTCCGCCACGCTCAGCACCTACGCCTTCCCTGCCGCGCCCACCGCCGCCGGCGCCGAAACCGCACGCCTCCTCAACCTTCCCTTCACCCCCTCCGAAGACGGCCTCATTACCACCGACAACCGCACGCATCTCATCGTCCTGCCCACTGTCGATCCCCGCAAATCCCTCATCCTGCTCACCCAGCTCGACGCCGCGCCCGATCCCTCCCGCGCCCTCGAATTTCCCAAAAACCTTCCCCATCCCGACAACACCACACCCACTTTCACCGCCACCCTCGACGCCACGCAAACCACCTTTGCCACCGCCACCTCCGCCGCCTCGCCCGACGAACTCCACGCCGCCATGCGCCAGCGCCTCCTCGCCAAAAAGTGGCAGCCCGCGCTCCCTGCCACCGCCTCCCAATCCCTCGCCCTCTACACCCGCGACAACGCCAACTTCGTCGTCCTCACCGCGCCCAACGCCGACGGCACCACCCACCTCTCACTTCTCCAACGCCTAACCTCCAGCAAATAGCCGTTCATGAAACGCAAGTCTTTGTTTGTCGGAGTCGGCTTGTTTTACGCACTGGGTGCCATGGTCGCCAATGCGGTGGGTTCGGCCCTTGAATAAACTCCCGCGCCTCCTCGAAACACTCGGATTAAATACTAGACTTGTTCCAGAACCTCCTTTTTTGTATGCTACTTGTTCATGAACAACGAGTTACAGTTTGAAAAACTGCAGGGCGCCGAATATTTCAGTCTGTTTGGTGTGCGTCAACCGACCTTTGAACGCATGCTGGGCATTTTGAAAGCGGCGCACGCGACATTGCACGAGCGCGGCGGAAGAACACCGCGGCTGAGCGTTTTGG
>JAVBOU010000026.1:0-10703 GCA_031550185.1 Kiritimatiellia bacterium
TCCCCTGCCATGATTGGTTAAGTCAGCCTTACACCCTTGGGGGGGGGGCTGTCGCCCGCCCCCCCCACGAAAGGCTTTTGAAATTGGGAATCAACCGTGTGGCGGCTGTTGCTGCTGGGCAAGGCGGACGGTGAGCGGGTAACGAAGCTTGAGCTGGTTGTCGAGGGAGACTTCGACCCAGTACGTGCCTTCGCTGGCAAACTGCAAATGCAGGAAGACTTCGACGCTCGTGCTGGTCTGAAGCTGGTTCCCGAGCTTGATCTTGATGGCCTGGCCCTCGCAGACGTGGCGGCGGCCGTCCTCGTAAAAAATGCGCGTGTGCTGGGTGTACTCGCCGCTACCGGAACACCAGCGGTTGACGACGCAGATTTTCGGAAAAACGCCGGGAAGCTGGTTGACGACAATGCCTTCGAAGAGGCCGATGAGCATGAACTTGCCGTTGCGTTCCTGACGGACGTCGTCACAGAGAAGGCTGGCCTGGAGGTCTGGAATCATGAGGGTTTCCTTTATTCGGGGTCGGGGGTTGCATGGGTGGAGTGGACAACGGGAACGCCCCACGCGATGAGGCGGCCCTGGATGAAGGCGATGGATTTGGCGTGCCGCTCTTTGGCGGGAAAGGCACCGGGAAGGATCGGCTCGCCGCATTCGATGCGGATGAGGTGTTCGGGATGGATGGGGCCGAGATCCTGCGTGATCTTGGTCTTGCCAAGCGCCTGGAAGCGGGTGTCGACGGCGATGGGGATGAGCGGGACGTTGGCGCGCGCGGAGAGTTTTTCGCCAAGGGTGTTGAAGCGGCGCGCCTCGAAAGGATGCAGGCGCGTGCCTTGCGGGAAGAGGAGGATGCTGCGGCCTTCGCGCAAAAGGCTCTGGCCCTCGGCAAGCACCTGGAGCAGATCCTTGCGGGCGTCCTTGCGCTCGAGGGCGATGGGGCGGGAGGCGCGGAGGATGGCGCCGAGGAAGGGGAGCTTGAGGAGGGAGACGCGCAGGACGATCGACATGTCGCCAAGGGCGAGGAGGATGCCGGGAAGGAGATACGTCTCGAGCGCGCTCATGTGGTTGGCGACGTAGACCGCGGGCTTACCGTGGTAGTCGCGGGCGTGGTCGAACCCGGAGATGTGGCAGCTGCCGCCGAAGCGGAAGATGGTGTTGAAGACATCGACGGAAGTCTTGAAGGCCTCGAGCTGGGTGAGCGCGTCGGTGGGCGCGCGCTTGGCGGCGCGGGCGCCGTGGAACATCGCGCGCGCGTAGGCAAGGTGGTAGCGTTGGGTGAGGAGAAAGCACGGCGGAGGCTTGCGGCCTTCGTGGTGAAAGGCGCCGGTGGCGCGCAGGGTGTCTTTGAAGTCGGTGTAGGAGATCATGGAAGGGCTAAGGGTTGAAGGCTAAGGGCTAAAAAAGTCGATGACATCGTAAAAAAATGACGTTGGACGCTGTAGAAGTCACATTTTTTACCATCAAAGTAGATTTGTCTTTTCAGAACACGGTACCGTGTTTGTGATTCCAAGGGCTCACTCCGGGCTGGCATGAAACAACCTTTTGAGTTTTTTGAAATGTTTATTTCATATCTCCTCAATAAATAATGGTTGGCTATTCGGGATTGAAACATTTCCCGAAAGAGAAATTTCGATCGCACATTGATGACCATTCAGTACAACGTCACAGGCGTGCTCTGATTTATTTGCGAAAGGGTGTATCGTAATATGCCCACGATGTGCGGGGGTGGCATTGGGGGCAATAAGGGTTTCGTTCGAAATATACGAAACATGTGCGAGGATTGCGTTGACAGCAAATTTGTCATCTGTATAAACTGTGACGCGGATTTGTTGAACGACTACAAATCTGTTGTCTTTGCGCATGTTTTGAATTTGACTGACAAGTTCACGAGCAAACCCTTCGGTTGCAAGCTCGGTAGTAATAATGGTCTCAAGCGCCACGAGAACATCGCCCTCGGTGGCGACGATGAGGCCGGCCTTGGGCGCGCGCTGGATGGCGACGTCGTCCGCGGTGATTTCAAAGGTTTCGCCGTCGAGTTGCAACGCCACGCTGCCACCCGTGGCAAGGGTGAGGGCCTTGCCACCGGGAAGGGCGGCAATGGCGGCGGCGGCGGCCTTCATCTTGGCGCCGAAGCGCGGACCAAGCTTGCGGAAGTCGGCCTTGAGCGTGAGGTCGGCGAGCGCCGATTCGTCGGATCCGGTGACGAGCGTCTTGATGTTGAGCTCGTCGGTGATGAGGTCCTCGAAACCGGCGATCATCGCCAGGACGTCGGGACGACTGGAGACGACGTAGAGCTTGGCGAGCGGCTGGCGGATTTTGAGGTCGTTCTCAATGCGGAGCTGGCGGCCGAGGCGGACGATGGTCTGGGTCATGGCCATGCGCGCCTCGAGTTGGATGTCGGTGGCGCTCGGCGTGGGTTGCGGGAAGTCGCAGAGATGAACAGACTCGCGATCCTTCACGCCGCGGAGGTTGCGGTAGATCGATTCGGTGATGAAGGGCACAAACGGCGCGGCGACTTGTGAGAACTGCACCAACACGTAACGCAACGTGCGGTAGGCGTGGAGTTTGTCGTCGTCGTTCTGCGACTTCCAGAAACGGCGGCGGGAACGGCGGATGTACCAGTTGGTGAGATCCTCGACGAAAAGCACCAGCGGACGAACCGCGTGTTGCAGGTTGTAGCCGTCCATCGCGGCGGTGATTTTGCCGATAAGCGTCTCGAGGCTGGAGATGATCCAGCGGTCGAGAACGTTGGGGCTGTCGGTCAGTGCGACGGCGTCGTCATGGAAGCCGTCGACATTGGCGTAGGTCACGAAAAAGCTGTAGGCGTTCCACAGCGGAATGAAGAGGTCGCGCATGATTTGCCGCACGCCGTTTTCGGAGAAGCGCAAATTCTCCGCGTGAACCACCGGCGAATAAATCATGTAAAGCCGCAACGCGTCCGCGCCGCAGGTCTCGAGGATGTGCGAGGGGTCGGGATAATTCTTGAGACGCTTGCTCATCTTCTTGCCGTCCTCGGCGAGGATGAGGCCGTTCACGATGACGTTGCGGTACGGCGATTTTTCAAAGAGCAGCGTGCCAAGCACAAGCAGCGTGTAGAACCAGCCGCGCGTCTGGTCAAGCCCCTCGGCGATGAAGTCGGCGGGGAAAAATGTGTCAAGCCCGTCCTTGCGCGTGAAGGGATAATGCTGCTGCGCGTATGGCATCGCGCCGGACTCGAACCAGCAGTCCAACACCTCCGGCGTGCGGCGATAGGTTTTGCCGTCCTTGCGAAACACGATGGCATCGACGAAATGCTTGTGGAGGTCAGTGACTTTTTCGCCGGAGAGCGTTTCGAGTTCGGCGATGGAACCGACGCAAATCATGTCCGTGTTGTCCTCCTCGTTGACCCACACGGGAATGCACGAACCCCAAAAACGGTTGCGCGAAATGTTCCAGTCCTTCGCCTCGCGGAGCCAGTTGCCGAAACGTTTGTCGCCGACATATTCGGGCGTCCAGCCTACGCTGTCGTTGTTTCTCACGAGATCCTCACGGACATCCTCGATGCGCACATACCACGCCTCGATCGCGCGGTAGATGAGCGGCGTGTCGGTGCGGTCGCAGAAGGGATACGCGTGCACAATCGTCGATTGATGCACAAGCTTGCCCTCATCCTTCAAACGCCGGATGATGAGCTTGTCCGCGTCCTTGCAAAACATCCCCGCGTATTCCGGCGTCACTGGCGTGAACGCGCACGAATCATCGAGCGGATCAACAAGATCAATCCCCGCCGCGCGGCAAACGCGGAAGTCGTCCTCACCATACGCCGGCGCGCAATGCACAAGCCCCGTGCCGTCGGTCGTGGTCACGAAATCATCCGTCACAACGCGGAACGCCTTGTGATGCGCAAAGTACGGAAACAGCGGCGCGTATTCGACACCCGCGAGCTCCGCGCCCTTCATGCGGCCAACGATTTCCACGTCCTTCAAATCCTTGTAATACGCCGCGAGCCGCGCCTCCGCGAGGATGTACGTCACGCCTTCCTTTACGTCGCGCGCCGCCACGTAATCCACATCCGGCCCCGCGCAAATCGCGAGGTTCGACGGCAGCGTCCACGGCGTCGTCGTCCAGATCAGCAGATACGCCTCGCCCCACTCCGCCTTCGCAGCCTTCGTGATTTTGCAGCGGCACGTGATCGCCGGATCCTGCACGTCCTTGTAATTATTACCCGCCTCGAAATTCGACAGCGGCGTGTTCAGCTTCCAACTGTACGGCATGATGCGGTAACTGCGATACACGCGCTTCTGCTCCCACAGCTGTTTGAACACCCACCAAATCGACTCCATGAACGACGGCTCCATCGTCTTGTAGTCATTGTCAAAATCCACCCAGCGGCCCATGCGCGTCACCGTCTTGCGCCACTCCGAAACATACCGCAGCACCATCGACCGGCACTGCTCGTTGAACGCCGCCACGCCGTACTCGCGGATCTGCGCCGCGCCGTTGATCCCCAGCGCCTCCTGCGCCAGCGCCTCAATCGGCAGCCCGTGGCAGTCCCAGCCAAAACGCCGCTCCACCAACTTTCCGCGCATCGTCTGATACCGCGGCACAATGTCCTTGATCGTACCCGCGAGCAAATGCCCGTAATGCGGCAGCCCCGTCGCAAACGGCGGCCCGTCATAAAACACATACGGCGGCGCGTCCTTCCGCGCGTCCAGACTTTTTTCAAACGTCTTGTGGCGCTGCCAAAAATCCAGCACCTCGCGCTCGGCCGACGGAAAATCAATTTTATTCGAAACAGGTTGAAACATGGCGGTTCTCAAAAACGAAAACCCTAATAATACCGCAAGCACACGCAAACTTCAAACGTGAAAGCAATCGCAGCGCGCGATGAAAATTCTAAAATCAAATAAACCACCCCGGAAAGGCGTTTCGTCTGCCAAACGCCTTTCCCCGCCAAACCGCACATGACACTTTTTTCGCTGCTGCCAAAAATCTGGCTCATTTGGCTTGTAATTCACCAGCCGTCAGGAACAGGCGGGGCAAAGGTGGGCGCCGTCGGAAGGTTGGATGATGCGGATGTCGCAGGGAGAGCCGTGCTTTTTCTGGTAGGCTTCGGCAAGGGCCTTGGAGACGGCGCCGGCGTCCTGAGGGGTGGTGAGGACGACGGCGCTGCCGCCGAATCCGCCACCGGAAAGGCGGGCGCCGAGGGCGCCGGGAATGGTCTTTGCGGCGGCGACGATAGTGTCGAGTTCGGGGCAGGAATTTTCGAAGTCGACGCGGGAGCTTTCGTGCGAGAGGAACATGAGTTTGCCAAAGGCGGCGAGGTCGCCGCGGGCGAGATCTTTGGCGCCCTGGAGGACGCGTTCGTTTTCGGTGACGGGATGACTGGCACGCTTGGCGGTGAGGGGATCGAGGCCGGATTTGTGGGCGTTAAATTCGGCAACGGAGACGTCGCGCAGAGCGGCGACGGGATGCGGCAATGTTTTGGCGAAGTAGGCGGCGGCGTCCTCGCAGGCTTGGCGGCGGCGGTTGTATTCGCCGTCGACAAGGGCGTGTTTGGCGTGGGTGTTGCACATGAGGAAGCAGACGTTGTCGCCGAGCTTGAGGGTGTTGACCTGGAGGGATCGAAAGTCGGTTTCGACGAGGTGGCCGGCCTTGCCGTAGAGGCTGGAGAGTTGGTCGAGGAGGCCGCAGTTGCAACCGGCGAAATCGTGTTCGGCGGCTTGTCCGATTTTGGCGAGCTGAACGGGCGTGAGCGGGTGGTCGTAGAGGCGGGCGATGGCAAGGCCGGCGGCCATCTCAAGCGCGGCGGAGGAGGAGAGGCCGGAGCCGAGCGGGATGTTGCCCAGGAAGAGGGCGTCAAAGGCGAAGGGCGCGGCGGCGCATTGCGCGTTGATGCCGTGGAGGACGCCGCGGATGTAATTGGCCCAGGTGTTGGTGGTGGTCTTGCCGAGCGCGTTGGGGGCGAAGGTGTCTTCCTTCATGAGGTCGCCGGCGGTGAGGCGGCAGACGGGTTTGTCGCTGCGGCGGATGGCGAAAAAGGTGCCGTGCTGGATGGCGGCGGAAAGGACGAAGCCTTCGTTGTAATCGGTGTGGTTGCCGAGCACCTCGATGCGGCCGGGGGCGTAGGCGATGCAGTCGGGGGCGCCGCCGTATTGGGCGGTGAATTTGTGGAGGAGCTGGGCGTAGATGTCGGAGTTGAGCATGGCGGTTTGGGGTTGGTGTGCGAATGGAAAGCGCATAAGTTTACCCGCTGTAGTTTTTTATGGCAAGCCCGGCGGCGGGGCTTCTGCGCGCGGCGCGCGATTTTCCGCGCGTGATTTTTTGTGTTTTGATAGACTTTGCGGAATGAAATTTTTTGCAAGTCTCCTTCGTCCCGGCGATGTCTTCAAGCCGGATCATGAGGTGTGGCGGTTTTTGTTTGTGATGACGTGTTTCGGCATTGGCTTCGGCTGCTTCGGCGGCGTGATGACCAACTACCTCGTGGAGGAGGTGAAGATGCAGGACACGGCGATGCGCGGCGTGCTGGAATTTTTCCGCGAGTTGCCGGGTCTCTTTTTGATCGTGATTCTCGCGCTGCTGGCAAAGCGCGACGAGTGGTGGATCGTGCGGCTGGGATTGAGCATCTCAATGATCGGCATGGTCGGGTTGTTTTTCGCGCCGCCGCAGATGGCGGTGGCGACCGCGCTAATCGTGATGTGGAGCCTCGGCGAGCACATCCTTATGCCGGTGCGCAGCTCGATTACGATGCACTCCGCGAAGCCGGGACAGGAAGGCGGCGCGCTTGGCGTGGTGGCGGGACTCGGAAGCCTCGGCACGATCGCAGGTTCGATGATGGTGGTGGGGATTTTTTATGTGATCAAGCGCTTTGGGTTTGCGGGCCGCACGGGATTCAACACGGTGTTCGCGCTTGTTTTTGTCCTGCTGGTGATCGGCCTGCTGATCTCGCTGACAGTAAAAAAAGGACATGCGGAACATGTCAAACGGCCGCATCTTTATTTCCGTAAAAAGTACAACAAGTTTTACATTCTTGAGATTTTTTACGGTGCGCGCAAGCAGGTTTTCTTCACGTTCGCGCCGTTCATGCTGGTCAAATTTTACGGCATGGACACGGAGCACCTCGCGCTGCTGGCCGGCCTTTGCGCGGGCGTGAATATCTTTTGCGGACCAATCGCGGGTTGGATCATCGACAAGATCGGCTACCGCAAAGTGATGATTTGGGACACGGTGTTCCTCATGGCGGTTTGCATTTTTTATGGTTACGCGGACAAGATGTTCGGGAGGGAGATCGCCTTTTGGGTGGTCTGCGTGAACTTTGTTCTGGACGCCATCATCACGAACGCCTCGATGGCGACGAACGTCTATGTGCGCGAAATTTCCGACTCGCGCGAGGAGCTCACGTCCACGTTGTCGACGGGCATTTCGGTCAACCATCTCATCAGTATTCTGGTCGCGCTCGTGGGCGGCTGGGTCGGGTTGAAATACGGTTACGGCATCCTCTTTTCCATTTCCGCATTCATGGCGCTCATGAACACGCTCTTTGCGCTCACCATTCCGAAAACAGGAAAAGCCGCGTGATCACCGAGCATCCCGCGTTTGTGAAACGGCTCGCGGAGCAACCCGCGCTTGCCGCCTGCTATCACGCCGCGCGCGAAGCGCTGGAAAAGCATTTTCGTGGCAGACCCGAGGCTCTGCCACGGGCGCTGGGAATTTTTGTTTTGGGCGTGCTGGCGGAGACGGAGGTTGATGTCGCGGCGTTGCGCGAGGCGCATCACATTCCGAAGCGGCGCGAAGACAACAGCGGTTTCGCGTGCATCGCGTGCGGCAACTGCTGCCGTCCTTCGGGTTACGTGCGTTTGCAGGAGAACGAGGCGGAACGCATTGCGGAATTTCTCAACGTGGAGCTCGACGCGTTCATTCAAACGCAAACGCGCGTCACCGACGACCGCCGCCATTTGTCGTTGCCCGAAGGCGCGGACGGGGTGTGCGATTTTTTGACGCCGTGCAATTTGTGCCGCATCCATTCCGTGAAGCCTGAACAATGCCGCGGCTATCCCTGGCGCTGGCGTTCGGACGTGCTGGATCCGATTTGCGCGGGGCGTTGCGCGATGGCGCTGTAACAAGGAAAACCGATGAGCGAGAAGTTTGTGTTGTGTCTGGGATTGGCGCCCGCGCTTCAGAGGACGCTGGAAATCCCGCGGTTTGAAAAGGGGCGCGTCAACCGCATGACAGCGAGCCACGTTTCGCCGGCGGGCAAGTCCGTCAACGTCGGCATCGCGCTTCATCGACTGGGCGGCCGGCCGCTGGTCACGGGTTTCAACGGCGGCGCATGCGGACGCGCGGTGGCCGGGCTGCTCAAGGGGATTGGCGTCGCCACGCGCTTCACGCGCATCGCGGGCGGGACGCGCGTCTGCACGACGGTTGTCGAACACGCGGCGGGCGAGGTCACCGAGTTTGTCGAGGAGGCGCCGGCGGTGTGCGGGCGCGAGCGCGCGGCGTTTGTCACGCGCAACACCGCATGTCTTCGCCGCAGTGTCGCGCTCGCCATTTCCGGCACGTTGCCGCCGTGGGCGGACGACGATTTTTACGCGCCCTTTGTGGCGCTGGCGAACCAGCGGAAAATACCGTGTGTGATTGATTCGCACGGGCGGGGACTGCTGGCAATTCTCGACCAGCGTCCTGCTTTCGTCAAGCTCAACCGCGACGAATTGCGACACACGGCGGGTGCTGCGCCGGACGATGACAGCCTGTTTCGCGACGCGCAACAACTGCTTCAACGCGGCGTGCAAAATCTCCTTGTGACCGACGGCGCAAATCCCGCCACGCTGGTGAACGCGGAGGGCGGATGGCGCTTTCCCATGCCCAAGCTCGACAAGGTCGTGAATCCGATTGGCAGCGGCGACTGCACCACCGCCGGCATTCTTTTGGCGCTGACCGAGGGCCGGCCCTTGCTCGACGCGGTTCGCCTGGGACTTGGCTGCGGTTGCGCCAATGCCATGACCAGCCTTCCCGCGTTGTTTGATCCTGGCGAGGCGCGCCGGCTTGCGGAGCGCATTGTGCCTGTAGTTCTTCCGATAGACATGAGATAGCTGAATACACACCGGGACGCAACTCAAGGACACGCACAACCGTTAAAACGCCAACACCTTGCAATCGGAGCAACCAAAATGAAAAAACTTTTCTTTATCTGCGCAATTTTTTTAATCGCCGCTGTGTCATGTGTCATTGCATTCGTTTCGTGCCGACGAGACACAGCAATATCAACTTTTACAATTTATAATTTGACACAAAAGCAGATAATTGCAAAAATGCGATTGGTTGAAAAAGGAGATTCTCACGCGGCTTTAGCCTTATCTGATTATTATACATTTTGCACAGATGACGAAGAATCTGCTCTTTTTTGGTTAAAAAAGTCGGCCGACTTGGGAAATAGCAGGGCAAAACGTAATTTGAAATCTGAAGAAAAACGGGACAACCCACAATGAGAACGACTTGTCGATGATCATTAGCGTTTGATGCTCTTTTTCACCACCCATGTGCTGAACGCGTTCATGGCGAATGAGAAGACGAGCAGGCTCAGCGCCATGGCAAAGAGGACCGCGTAGCGTGACGAGCCGGTCGCGTGATCGGCCTCGCCCATTTCGCCGACAATCGTCGCCGTGAGCGTGCGCACCGAGGAGAAGACGTTGTACCACGGCGTGGGGAAGCGCGCGGAATTGCCCGACGCCATCCAGACCACCATGGTTTCGCCCAGTGCGCGCATCACGCCGAGCAGGCACGCGGCGCAGATGCCGCTTCGCGCGGAGGGGATCACGACTTTCAACAGCGTCTCCGCGCGCGTCGCACCGAGCGCATAACTCCCTTCGCGCACGTCGCGCGGCACCGCGCGCAGCGCGTCCTCCGCCAAGCTCACAATGGTCGGCAGTGACATCAGCGCGAGCACGAGCGACACGTTCAACGCGTTAGTTCCGCGCGCCACGCCCAAGCTTTGCAACCACGGCGCGACGACGACGAGCGCGAAGAATCCGTAGGCCACCGATGGAATGGCCGCGAGGATTTCGACCACAGATTTGACGATCTCGCGCAGTCGCGCGCCAAGCATGTCGCTGATCGCCGCGGCCGCGCAAATGCCCAGCGGCACGGAGATCAGGCTTGAGAGAAGCGTGACGTAAAACGTTCCCGCGAAAATCGGCAGCGCGCCAAACTTCGGCGGATTTCCGGACGGGTACCATTGCGTGCCGAGGAAAAATTCGCTGAACCCTTCCTTGACGAAAAACGGAATCGCGTCGCGGATGATGAAGTAAAAAATGAAGCAGACGGCGAAAACCGACGCGCTGGCAATCAGCGCCAGCGTGAACGTGCCAATCCGTGCGAAGAGCCGCTGGCGGAATTGCGCCGCGGCGCCCAGGAGCAAAGCTGATGAGGGAGAAGTCATGCGACACACAATAGTGCGCGGAGGTCAGACGACGATTGTCCGCACGTGAGAATTGCGTTAGGACGCGTCCGCAAAACGTTGCAAAAAATTGGCGTGGCAGAGGTCGACCGGCGGGAGGACCGGGCCGAGCATCCCGAAGCCGACCCCCACCACCGCGGGGAGGACGGCGAGGCTGCCGATCAACCAGGCCAGCCCCCCGGTGAGCGCCGCCTCGACGGCCGCCATCCGGAGCAGCTGGCGACGGGTCGCTCCGGTGCGTCCGTAGAGCCGGAGCTCGCCGCGTCGCCGGACCGTGACC
>JAVBOU010000229.1:0-8313 GCA_031550185.1 Kiritimatiellia bacterium
GTTTGTCGCTTGCGTTGCGGATACAAGCTTGTCGTTAGCCCGGCGCGCCCGGCGGTCGCGCCCCACCCAGCTGCAAAAATTCATTTCCCGGCGGCACGGTAAAAAATTTCCATGCCATAGGGAAAGGGATGCGCGAGATAACCGTCCACGTGCGGGCCGGTGAGCGAATAGACGGTGGAGACGTTGAGGTAAATCCACGGACAATCCTCGCGGAGAATGGCCTGCATTTGCGCATAGAGCGCGTCGCGTTGCGGCGTGTCGCCCATGGCGCGCGCGGCTTCGTAGAGGCGGTCAAAATCGGGATTCACGTAGTTGCAGCGATTCGGGCCGGGCGACGCGTTGGGCGAGTAAAAGAGTTGCAAAAAGTTTTCCGCGCCGGGATAGTCGCCGAGCCAGTCGATGCGAAACATTTGCGCCTCGCGCTGGGCAATTTTTTTGAAGAACGTGGGCGAGGTGTTGTAGCTCGTGGCGACATGGACGCCGACACGCGCCATGAACGCGCAGAAACGTTCGATCGCCTCCTGCGAGTCCTGCGTGGTACGGCCGAGCTCGAGCGTGAGCTTCAACGCCTCGCCGGTCGCGGGATCAACGCCGCCGGGATAACCGGCCTCGGCGAGCAGTTGCCGCGCGAGTTCCAAGTCGTACGCATAGGGAAACGGCGCGTCGCTGTAACCGTTGACATTGGGCGGCACCGGGCCGGTGGCGGGACGCACGCGGTGATTGAAAAACGCGGCCCATTGCGGCGCGTTGAAGGCGGCGTTCAACGCCTGTCGCAACTTCGTGTTGCGCCCCAGCACGGGATCGTCCATGTTGAAGGCGATGTACGCGACTTCGAGCGTGAGCGCGGTGTGGAGCGCGATGCCGCGTTGCGCGAGCTTTGGCGCGAGCGCGTTGCCAGGCGTGAGTACGCCGTCCAGTTGCCGCGAAACCCGTGGCAGGAGGTCGAGTTCGCCCGCCAAAAAAGCGAGCCATTGCGTGGACACGTCGTCGATCTGGCGGTAGACCACGCGGTCGAACGGCGCGCCCGTGGCAGAGGTCCAGCCGTGCCACGCGGGCGCGCGGTCGAAGACGAGCTCGTAATTGCGGCGCCACGACGCGAGGGTGTACGGGCCGCTGCCAACGGGATGTTCGTTGAAGCGCTTTTTGTAAAATGCGACGGCCTCGCGCGGGATGACGGCGGTGGCAGGCAGCGTGAGCAGCCACGAAAATTCGGGCGACGGACGCGCGAGGATGATTTGCAGCGTGTGGTCGTCGAGCGCGCGAAACGAATCGAGCTCGGGATACGGCGCGTCGTCGGGAAGGCCGGTCGTGCGGTTGGCGAAGTCCTTCATGCCGCGGATGCGGTCGATGACAATCCACGCGGACGGCGTGTCGCCGCGTTTGTCGCACAGACGCTTGAAGGAATAGATAACGTCGTGCGCGGTGAGCGGGCGTCCGCCTTCGGGCAGGCACGGATCGGGCCAGAATCGCGCGGCGGGGTTGAGCGAAAAGGTGTACGTGAGGCTGTCAGCGGAGACATCGGGCAACGCGGTTGCGAGCGCGGGTTCGAGCGCGTACGGCGGAGGCGTTGGCGCGTAACGCAACAGGTTTTCGTAGACAAGCGCCACGGCGTGCGCGGAGTAGACGGAGACCGATTGCGCGGGGTCAAGCGACGCGATGCGCTCCATCGGGCGGCGGAAGGTGGTCGTCTCGCCCAAGGCGCAACATGCCAGCAACGGCAGAAGGCAGGATGGCTTCACGGTTCGTTTTCCGCATGGGTTTCCGGCGCAAGGGACTTGAGTTGCGCGGGGAATTGGTCGAGCGAGAGGCGGGGGAGAATGAAGCGGCCAACGCAGGAGTGTTGCTTGATCGTCTCGAGTTTGTCAGCCGGCAAAAAGGCGATGAAAAGCAGGGCGACAAAGACGTAGGCGACGCCGCGGATGAGGCCGGGAAAAAGGCCGAGCGCGTGGTCGGTTTCAGGCGAGAATTTGAAGGGAATGAGGAAGTTGAAGAGCGTGCCCGCGATAAAGGAGAGAATGAAAACGAGAAGGCCGGTGACGATGAGCATGGCGCTGCGCAAAACAAAGGGCGGCGCGTTCCAGACATTTTTCGCGGTGAACCACTGGTGCATGGCGGGATAGAGCGTCCACATCAGCGCGATGGCGGCGAGGAAGGCGATGGCGCGGACGCATTCGGCCTTGAGCCCGTGGCGCTTGCCCTGCCAGATGCCGAGGAGCAGGAGGAAGAGCGCCAGGAGGTCGACCCACACGCCGGGGGGAACGGCCCTGAGATAGTCGATCATTGCACGAGCTTTTTTGCCCAGGCATCGACGGCGCTGGTGAAGGTGCCGGGAGGCGCGAGACGCACGTAGTATTCGGCGTAGGCGCGGGCGTCCTTGAGGCGGCGCTGTTCGGAGCGGATGACGGCCATCTGATAGTAGAACATGAGGTTGTTCGGCGCGCGGGCCATGCCTTTGCTGCACAGCTCGTCGGCGACGTCAAAGTGCTTTTGGGCGAGGGCGAGGGTGACGGCCTTGTAAAGCGTGTCGGAGCTGGCGGAGGGAAGTTTGCTGGCGTCGACATAGGCGCGGTAAGCTTTGGCGGTTTCGCCGCGGGACTCATAAAACGCGGCGAGCGCGAGGTGGGCGTCGAGCGAACGGGAGGGGTCGTTTTTGGCTTCGACGTAGGCGCGTTCGGCAAAGGTCCAGTTGCGCGCGGCGGCGTAGCGCGCGGCCTCGGTCATGAGCTGCGTGGCGCGCGCGGTGGTGTTGTTTTGGGGAAGCGGCGCGAAGAGCTTCGTGATTTTGGTGAGGCGCGCGGCGGCGTCGTTTTTCTGGCGTTCAGGAATGCCGGGAAGCAGGCCGTACGTTTCGAAGAGGTCGCTGGCTTCGGGATAATAGAGGTTGTAGTGGTCCTGGTAGAGCGAGGCGAGATTGTAGTACGTGGCGGGATACGTGCGATCCTTGCGCATGGCGGAGAGCAGGAGAATGCGGGCCTGGTCGTAATTTTTATTGGCGCGTTCGACCGTGGCGAGTGCGTTGAGAATGTAGGAGCCGGGGGCGTTGTCGCCGGCCGCTTCGCGGAGAGATTCGAACGCGGCGGGCCAGTCGTGTTTGAGATAGGCGATGGCAGCCTTGAGCTTGAGGAGGCGCTCGTTGCCCGGGTCGATGGCCAGGCCGTTGGTGGCGGCGTTCATGGCGAGCGCGGGTTCGCCGAGGGAATAGTAGGCCGTGGCAAGATTGTAGTAGAGTACGGGATCGAGCGTGACGCGTTGCGCGGCTTTTTCGAACGCGGTGACAGCGGCCTGATAATTGCCCTCCTCAAGCGCCTTCTGGCCTTTGAGGATGGTCTTGTGGGAAGAGGCGTCGCAACCGGAGAGGAGAAAAATGGCGAGGAGAAAAAGAGGAGGCAGGAGAAGGTTCTTCATGGCGGGAAAGTATAGCGGAAAAACAGGGGCGATGGAAGCAAGAGCGTGAGGGGATTTTTTGCGCTTACCTCGCACTCACAATGTCATCCTTCGTGTCCATCTTTCCATCCGGCCCGGCGGAGCGCACTTCAATCACGTCATTCGTCATCCGCATCACAAACGATCTTCCCCACGCGTCAATCAACGCTGCTTTTGGCAGCAATATCGGTTGATTGCCGATCGGTTGCGTCACCTCTTCCAGAGACTCCGGATACTTGCCGGTTTTGATTTCGTAAGCTTGGATCGCCGTCCAAACCGTCTGTACCGTCGCACGTGTGGCATCGGTACGTGTGGTAGGCAAGCTGGATCCAATGGAAGGAATGACGCACATCAAAAAGGTGACAACAACCCCAAGGCCAAACCCCAGCCAAAACCACTTCCAGCGTATTTTTGGTTTGTTTGCATTCATGACATGTTCCTTATTACAACACATCCAATATCCCAAACGCCGCCACGCCGCCGAGCAAAAACCCGAACACGAACGAAACTCCTGCCATCAGGCAACCTGATTTTTTGTTCTCTTTTGCGGGTTCACTCATGGCGACTCCCGTCATCAACGGCATTGTCTGGCGTGGCAGAGGTGGAGCTCTGCCACGGGACGTTAATTGGTCATGTCGTCGTCGGTGTCAAACTGGCCGTCGGGACCAGCGGATCGGATTTCGTACCGGTTTCCCAAAAGGTGATCCGCATCTGTTTTTTCCAACCGTCGAGCAAGGATTTTTTGCTCAACAACGGTTCGCCATCGCCCAGGGGTGACAGCAGGTCTTGCACCGATATTGGCAACATGCCGGTTTTGATCTCATACGCGTTGATCGCGGTGTTGATGGCTAAAATGTTGACGCGCGTTGCCGAAAAGCTGACACTTTGGCGGGCCTCCGCGGGTCGCGTCCAAAGCGCGCATACTGCCACGCCAATGGTCATGGTGGTACGCAGGCACACCATGACGCGCGACCTTCCATGTGGCGGGATGTTCATGTGGCGCCTCAGTTGGTGATGTCGTCTTCGGTACCCATCTGCTTGTCGGGACCAGCGGAACGGATTTCGAAGTCGTTACCGGAGAGCTTGAGCTGGAAAGGCGTCGCCCAGGCGTCGACCATGCCGGCCTTGGAAAGGAGCGCTGGTGAATCGCCGATGGGCGCGGTCAATTCGTCTATCGACTTGGGATAGTTGCCGGTTTTGATTTCAAAGGTTTGGATCGCGGCTTTGATCGAAGTGATGCTCGCGCGCGTGGCGACAATGCGGGCGTCTTTGCCGGAGCCGCTGACGTTGATGATGACGACAGTGGCCAAAATGCCCATGATCGTCATCACGAGAAGCATTTCGACGAGCGTGAAGCCGAGGTTTTTGCGTTTCTTTTGGTTGTTGTTCATGACATCGTGTCCTTTGTGCATGTGCACATTTAGCTCACCAGGAGCTGTCTTGTTGTATTAGCATTTTTTGCGCCAATCAAATTTTTGACCACGTCGTCCTGCAATAGTTTGCGGCTGAGGCTGGCCATGAATTGGATGTGCTGGCAACCGCCGGAGGCGGGGCTGAGGACGAGGACGACGATGTGCGTGGGTTCGCCGTCCGGCGCGTTCAGGTCGAGACCGGACGCGTCGATTCCCACGGCGGCGTAGAGCCGGGTGACGGCGTCGGTTCGCGTGTGCGGGAAGGCCATGCCGTTGGCGAGTACGGTGGACGACACGGCCTCGCGGCGCAACACGGCCTCCGCCACCTCGTCCATTTTGTCCCCGGCGAGGTCGCCGTTGCGCACCATCGCCGCCAGCAGGCCGCGCACCACCTCCGGCATCGCCATCCCGGAGAGCCCTATGACCACCGCGCAATGACCCATCACCTCTTTGAAAATTTCAGCCATACACACTCCCGATCAACTTTTTCACGTCCTCAAAATTCCGTCCGCAGTGCCGCGTTGTGCAACATGTCCGTCTCCAGCGCCTCCTGCAAAACCCGGTACACGGGCCCCGGCCGGCCGTCGCCGATGAGCTTGCCGCCGTAGACGCAGCCGGCGACGACGTTCAGCGTCGTGCCCACGATCAGCAGCTCCGCCGCGTCCTCGACCTCCGCCTCCGTGATGCCGCGCACCTCGACGCCCTTGATCGCGCCGCGCAATTCGCTCGCGAGCGCCATCACGCGCAGCATCGTCGTGCCGGCCAGAATGTTCTTGAGCTCGGGGAAGACCAGCACGCCGCGCTTCGTGACAATGCCCGCGTTCTCCGTCGCGCCCTCCGTCAGGTGGCCCTCCTCGTCGTAGCCCAGCACGAAGTCCACGCCGCTGTCCACTGCCTCGCGCTTCATGAAGACATTCGGCAGGTAATTGCAATTCTTGATCGTCGCCCAATCGCCGGGTTTCGCCGCCACGCGGCTGCGCATCACCCGCGCGCCCTCCGGATGCTGGTTCATGAACGGCTTGCCCAGTTTGTAGACGACGATATACAAGCCCGCCTGCTCCGATTCGTACGGATTGACGCCGAATCCGCCCGGCCCGCGCGACAACATGACGCGTCCCGAACACTCCGCCTTGCCCGCGACCCGCAGCGTCTCCAGCGTCAGATGGCGAATCTCGTCCACCCCGGGCTTCCAGCTCAGTCCGATGCCCGCCGCCGACTGCATGAGCCGCGTCAAATGCGCGTCAAGATTGTAGGCCGCGCCGTTCACGCATTTGAACGTGTCAAAGACGCCGTCGCCGCGGTGCACCAAATGATCATCCAGCGGCACCTGCATCAACACGCCGTCCGTGACGATTCCGCCCAGAATGCTCGAATACATCGCGTAATAATTTGAATGAAACGCGCGCCGCGCCGCCTCCAGCGCCGGCACATATTCCCCCCCTGGGATGATTCGCACACTCATTTTTCACTCCGTCCTTTTGCAAACACACAAAGAATAATGGAATATACCATATCCCGCGTGGCGTGGCAACACCGTTGCCACGCCACAAGAGGCAATGTAGGACAGACATTCTTGTCTGGCCTACATTGCCAAGCGCTTGATGAGCGCGTCGAAACAGGCGTCGGGAACGGCGAGGCGTCCGGTGCCGCGGGCGATGTGAACGTCGGGCTTGGCCAGGCCGTGATAGTCGGAGCCGCCGGTGGCAAGAAGGCCGTAGCGTTGCGCCAGACGCAAGGCGTCGACCAGGCGTTCGCCGTCGTAACCGGTGTAGTACACCTCGATGCCGTCGAGGCCGGCGGCGGTGAGCGCGGCGACTTTTTCGTCGAGGCGTTCGAACGAGGAGGCGTAGTCAAAGGGATGCGCGAGGACGGCGACGCCGCCGGCGGCGTGGATGAGGCGGATGGCTTCGGCGGGCTCGAGGCGGAAGCGGTCGGCGTAGGCGGGCTTGCCCTTGGCGAGGTAGTTGTCAAAGGCCTCGTAATAGGTGGCGACAAAACCCTTGGCAAGGAGCGCGCGGGCGAAGTGGGGACGCGCGACCACCTCGCCGCCGGCAATGGCGGCGACCTCGTCGAGTGTGATGTCGGCGCCCAGGGCCTGGAGTTTGCGGACGATGACCTCGTTGCGGCCGTCGCGTCCGGCGCGGCAGAGGCGGAGGGCGTCGTTGAGCCCGGGATGATCGACGCGAATGCCGTAACCAAGCATGTGCAGCGAGCCGAGGTGGGTCTCGGTGCTGAGCTCGATGCCGGTGACGGCGCGGACGTTGCGGCCGGCGCAGGCGGCGACGAATTGCGCGGTGCCGGCGAGGGTGTCGTGATCCGTGAGCGCGGCGGCGTAAAGCCCGGCGGCGGCGCATTTTTCCGCGAGGGTGTCGGGTGTGTCGCTGCCGTCGGAGCAGGTGGAATGCAAATGGAGGTCGGTCACTTCGCCCCCGGATGCACGGCGTAGCAGTCGCGCGCGGCGGCGGTACCCTGGGCGCCGAAGTAGGCGGCGATGGCGGCGTCGTAATCGGCGGTGTGGCGGAAGGCTTTTTGCATGAGGTTGAAGCGCGTGCCAAAGCCGAGGGCGCCGTGGAGCAGGTGGAGCTCGTCAACAAGAAGCGCGTAGTCGCGGGGGTCGGTGACGGAGGCGACGCGCAGGTAATTTTTGGCCGCGGCGCGGAGCATGCAGGGACCGCCGATGTCGATGTTGGTGCGTGCGGATTCGGGCGTGACGCCGGGTTGCGCGACGGTCTCCTTGAAGGGGTAGAGGTTGACGACGACCATGTCGATGGGCACGGCATGCAGGCGCGCGAGGTCGGCCTGGTGCGCGGGGTTGTAGGTCTCGCTGAGCAGGCCGAGGTAGATTTTGAAGTCGAGCGTTTTGACAAGCCCGCCCTGCATTTCGGGTTGGTTCGTGTAATCGGAAACGGCGACGAGATGCTCGGGCGATTTTGCGCCGAGGATTTTTTCAATGGCCGCGAAGGAGCCGCCGGTGGAGTAAATTTTGACGCCCGGGCAGTGTGCGACAAGGCCGGGGATGAAGGCGTCGAGCGCGCGCTTGTCGGAGACGCTGACGAGGACGTTGCGGATGGCCACGCGGTCGTCGCATTTGGTCACAATGTTCAAACTCATGTTGGATGTCCTTTGGTTGCCGGCGAAGTATAGCGCGGGGTTTTGCGACGCGCAAGGAGGAAACAGGAAAACGTGGCGTCTCATGATTTTCGCGGTTGAAAAGACCCATGGGTTTCATTTGGCATTTGCCAAGCGCGTCACGAAAAGCTTTACAACAAGGCGAAAGACTGGTATTTTGACGGCACCTTTTAAATTTTAAATATGATTTTGGATCCCATATTGTCAGGCACAGTTTTCGCGGTGCGCGGTGCGCGGTGCGCGGTGCGCGGTGCGCGGTGCGCGGTGCGCGGTGCGCGGTGCGCGGTGCGCGGTGCGCGGTGCGCGGTGCGCGGTGCGCGGTGCGCGCCTAAAACGCACTTCATTATAT
>JAVBOU010000189.1:0-7869 GCA_031550185.1 Kiritimatiellia bacterium
GCACATTGTTTGCTGAAACCATCCTGTTGCGGCTCGCGAGGACGCTCGCCCTCCATGTTCAGGTTTTGGAACAAGTCTAATATCGAGTATTTTGGGGCAACACTGGTACATGTCAGGGTGGAGCGCGACCGCCGGGCGCGCCGGGCATCGGACAGGCGTTTGTTCTTTAGACGTGTTGGGGTATAACGGTTATCGTCTATTATGGAGTGCGGCGATTCATCGCCGCTTTGCCGTTAGCACATTATTTCCGGTCAGCATGTCAATGACATCGTTTTGGCGCGTGTTGTGTCGCCCACGTTGCATAAACGCGCGAACAGATGTTTCGGCGCAACGAAAAGCGGCGATGAATCGCCGCACTCCATACTTGCGATGCTGACGGTGTGATAAAATTTTTCCTGTACTTATACTCAACATGTCTTTTGTTGCTTGCGTTGCGAATCCAGGCTTGTCCTAATCCCGGCGCGCCCGGCGGTCGCACCCCACCTTTTGTTCAGCCCCTCCGGGGCTGATGGAAAGAGACATTGTCATGTCGCAATGTGGCGTGAATACGCTATAGAGCGCGCCTTAGGATGACTTGCGGGCTTCGTCGACGAGGAGGGCAAAAGCTTTGTCGGGGCCGAGCTCGCAGAGGTATTCGGCGAGGGGTTGGTCAAGGGGTGGAAGCGCGCCGACTTTGGCGTAAAAGGTGTTGCGATCGGCAGGGGTTTTGAATTCGGCCTTGGCGCGATCGCCCAAAAGCGGCGCGTTGGCGTAGCGGGCGAGGAGGGTGTGGCCGACCATGACCTGGGCGCCGGCGATGAAGAGCGGGGCGAATTGGTAGAGCTCTTCCTTGAGGAGCTGGTCGGCAAAGGGGTTGGTGGTTTTGTTGAGCTCGGTGCCGATGTTGATGGGGAGATGGCGGCGGGAGGCTTCGCGGACGAAGAGGGCGAGGTTTTGGGTTTTGATGGATTTTTCGGCGGGGTCTTTGATGTTCCAGTTGCGTTCGGGGATGATGTTGACGGCGGCGCAACCGAGGGCAATGAGTTTGTCGAGAAGGAGCGAGGGGAGGGCTTCGCCGGGCGAGGTGCCGTCGAGCCAGGTGACGGTGGGGATGGCGTTGGAGGCGATAGCGAAGCGGCAGAAGTCGGCGGCGTCGGGGAAGGTTTCGGCGGTGGGTGGGGTGTAGCCGGGCGCGCCGCGTTTGAGCAGGGCGGCACGGATGAGTTCGTCGAAGTCAGGGGGTGAATTTTTTTCGAGAGTGGCGATTTGGGCGGCGGTGCGGCGGGTGATGTCGGCCCAGAAGGTGGCGCGGGCGGCGGGATCGGGGAAGGCGTTTTGCGCGGCGGTGATGTAGGCCTGGACGATGTGGCGCTCGGTGGGAAGGCGGGAGGGGGAAAGGGGAAGGAGGTCGCGCTGGATGTCGATGGCGATGACGGGAAAGGCGGCGTTGATGCGCTGGATGCGTTCGGCGTTGCGGTCGGTGGCGGATTGGCGGAGTTGCTTCAGGAAGGTGTGCGGAGGGGTGCCGGGGTCGGGAAGGGCGGGGAAACCGGAGGCCATGATGTAGGTGACACCGGGTTCGCCGGGGGAGTTGATTTCCTGCCTGGCAAAGGGCGGCAGGAAGGCGCGGGTCTCGAGGTGGCAGGCGGTGCGGAGGGCGAGGAGGCGGCCGGCGGCGAGAAATTCTTCGAGTCCGTCGAGGAGGTCGAAGTCGCAAAGCGCCATGGCGTAGAGTTTGATTTTTTTGGCTTCCCAGGCGATGCGGGAGGGGGACCAGTTGTGGGCGTTGTAGGAGAAGAAGGAGTGGCAGTGCATGTTGACGTTTTGGGTCACACTGGCCGTGGGAGGAGGCGCGAGGAGCTCAAGGGCGGCGAGGGCATCGCGGCGGGTGGTCTCGTCGAAGTCGTTGAGACGGGTCTCAAGGGTCTGGCGTGTGGGAAGTGACATGGCTGCCGGAGGAGTGGAAGGTTGGGAAAGAAAACAGACGAGCGCCGCGCGATTTGCGCCGCGCGATGCCGGGGTTAAATGGCCGTTGAGAAGATGATCATTTGACGCGTTCGACAACGAGGTCGGGGTCGATGGTTTCGCGCAGGATGCGCTCGAGTCCGTTGCGGATGGTCATGGTGGCGTGGGGGCAGTGGCCGCAGGCGCCGGTGAGGCGGAGGTAGACGGTTTTGCCGTCGATGCGGACAACCTCGAGGTCGCCGCCGTCGGCCTGGAGCATGGTGCGCAATTCGTTGAGTTTGGCTTTGATTTGATCTTCCATTTGGGAGGTTCCTTGAGTGACTGAAAAAGCAGGGTGAAACTAAGGTTTGAATAATAATCGGTTTTGGACGTGATGTCAAAAACTCACGCGGCACAACTCATCCGCCGCGCGTTCAAACAGACTATTTTTTGAGGGTCATGAAGCGGAAGCGGGAGGGAGGATCGTCGCGGTTGGGATTGGGCGAATTGGGCGGAGGGGTTTCGAGCTGGGTGATGCGGTTGAGGAGGGCGGAGCGTTCGGAGTCGAAACGGTTGATGTCGGCGTCGCGGTGTTTCTGGAGGGTGAGGAGCTGTTGCTTGAGGCGGGAAATGGTCTCGTTGAGTTCGCGGTTGGTTTGGGCACGGTTGTCGATGTTGGCGACCTGGGCGCGAAGGGAGTCGAGGGAGGATTCGGTGGCGCGGAGTTTGCGGAGGAGGGCGTGCTCGCGTTCTTCGGATTTGCGCATTTCAATGGCGTGGGTGTCGCGGAGGAGCTGGAGGTCGGCCTGGAGGCGGGTCTGGGCGCCGGTTTTGAGATAGGCGTCGGGGTTGGTCGGGGCGGGGGCGGCGTTGAGTTTTTGGAGGATCAACTGCTGGCGGTTTTGGAGTGCGGCCTGACGCTGGGCGGAGAGGGATTTGATGGCTTCGGCGGTGACGCGTTCGTGATCGAGGTCTTTGTCGAGGGCGTCGATTTCTTCGAGGAGAAGGGGGCGGAGGTCGTCGAGGGCGGAGGGGGTGCGGGTACGGGCCTGGTCGAGGTCGTGCTGGAGGCGGGAGATGGTTTCGGAGAGGTCGTTGTCGCGGGTGTTGGCGAGGTCGGTGAGTTCGGCGAAATCGGCGAGGAGTTGGGTGTGTTGGGTTTGGAGTTCGGCAAGCTGGTCGCGGGTGAGGGTGTGTTCGCGGAGTTCGGCGTCGAGGCGGGCCTGGGTGTCGGCGAGCTGGGCGGCGGAGTTGGCGAGGTCGTGCTGGAGCTGGGTGTGGCGGGTGGCGAGGTGGGTGTGCTGGGATTGGAGCTGGATGAGGGCGGTGTCTTTTTGGGCGAGCTCGGCGGTGAGGGATTTGACGGCACGCTGGAGTTCGTCGTTGGAATCCTGGAGGGCGGTGAGCTCGTTGATGGCGTCGGAGGTGGAGTCGTTGAACTGGGTGTCTTTTTGGGCGAGTTCGGCCTGGAGTTGGGTGATGGTGGATTGGAGGCTGGCTTCGTTTTGGGTGAGCTGGTCGATGCGTTGCTGGAGGCTGGTTTCTTTTTCGGCAAATTCGTTTTGAAGCTGGGTGATTTGGTTTTTCAGGGCAATGGTCTCGGGTTTGTTTTTGAGGACGCGGGGTTCGGGGTCAGGAAGGTCGAGGCCCTGGAGGAGAGGGGTGTCGGGTTCGGGGGCTTTGACAAGAGGGCGGAGGTGAGGGGCGGAGGCTTCGCGGGCGGAGACGAGGCGGAGGGCGGCGGAGTTGGGTGCGGCGTTGATGAGGTTTTGGGCGGCGCGTTTGTTGAGGGGACCGCGGAGTTGACCGGAACCGTCGTGGATGTACCAGCGGAGGTCGAGCGCGGCGATGTTTTCGGCGGGGATCCAGGTTTGTTCGTCCTGGGAAAGGGAGCAACCGGGAAGGATTTTCCCTTCCTCGGCCCAGAGGATCATTTTTTCGAGTTTGGCGGGGCCGTAGAGGGCGCCGTCCGCGGTGCGCAAACGCCAGCGGGAGGCGTCGTCGTTGGAGGGAGTGGCGTTCATACGGGTCAGGATTTTTTGAAGAGGTTGGCGAGGGTGGAGGGTTTTTTGAGTTTGGCGAGCTCGGCGCGGGCCTGGGCTTCGAGGCGCATGAGGGGAGAGTCAGCCTCGGCGGCGGTGGGGTCAAAGGTGTGCTCGGTGACGTGGATGGTGGCGGGCGCGGGGAGGTCGTCGTCGGCGTCGAGCGAACGGGGTTCGGCGCATTCGGTGGTGAGGCGGCGGAGTTTGTCGGAAAGGGAATGGGCGGTGGCGCGGGCCTGGCTGAGAGAGGCTTCGTTTTGGGCGAGGCGCTGCTCGGTGGCGGCTTGTTTGTCGCGGAGGAGCTCGAGCTCGACGTGGCGGGCGTCGTTGTCGTGACGGGCGTCGTCGAGCTTGCGGAGCGTGTCGGTGAAGCGGGCTTCGGCATCGGCATGGAGCGCGCGGGCGTCGGCGAGTTCGGCGTGGAGGTGCTGGATTTCGGCACCGGCGTGGTGGAGGTTCGCCTCGAGTTCGGCGGCTTGCTGGCGGGCGGCGTCGCGCTCGGCGGTGATGTGCACGAGCTGGAGTTCGGCGTTGCGAAGCGCGGAATTTTCGCGCTGGGTGTGGGCTTCCTTGAGGGTGACTTCGAGGGTGTCGAGTTCGCGGACAGTTTCGTCGAGTGCGGAGTCGAGAGGTTCGGCGGGGCGGGTGATGTAAATGGTGGACGTCGGCGGGATGACGCCGTCGCGGATGTAGCAATCCACGGCGCTGGCGTGGATGGGGCCGTAGAAGGTGCCGGGACGGATACGGACGACACAATTCATGTCGAGCGCGTCGAGCAGGTAGGCGGGCTTCCATTTGGTCTGATCCCGGGACAGCAGGGAGTCGGGCGTGACGCGGCCGGCGATGGCCCAGCGCTGGAGTGCGACAAGGGTGACGGGCCCGAAAATTTCGCCGGCGCCGGTCTTGAGGAACCAGGTTTCTGGTGAGGGGGTCTCCAAGGAATTCATGACAGGATTAAGGATAGCGAATTGACGCGCGGGGCGCAATTGGAGAATGGCGATGGCGCAGGGGCGATTGTGAACCACGAATGACCACGAAATGAAAAATGAATTATTAGATGTTCTCTATTATGAGAGCTTCCCAACAATGTGCCACCACCATGACAGACAAGAAGACCTGCGGTGTGCTTCGCGTCGTCTGTCTTACCTTGTGGCGTGGCAGAGGTGGGGCTCTGCCACGGGATTAATCGAGGTCGTAGAGGGCGTTGTCTTCAGAGAGGAAGCCGCATTTTTTGGCGGGGGCTCCGCGGGCGGCGGTTTTGACGCAACGGGTTTTGAGAGGGCGGACACTGCCGTCGGCAAAGGCGACGTTGGTGGCGCCACGATGCCGGAAGCCCTGAGTGCCGCCGAGGGCGGTGCCGGCGTCGGCGTCAAGGTCGCCGGGATAGGGCGAGCGCATGAATTTGTTGGCGCCGCTTTCGTACTGGCCGTCGCCGAAGACGGCGCATTTGCCGGGATCCTTGATGTCGCCGACGCAGGCGGAGCGGGTGGAGTCGCTCTCGACTTTGTTGTTGAAGATGTGGCGGGTGCCGCCGATGTAACTGGAGTTGTAGTTGTAGCCGGTGTAGTGGTCGCCGGCCCACATGGCAGCACCCTTGAACGAGGGGCACTGGTGGATTTTCTGGCTGGTGCCGGAACGGTTGTCGTAACTCCAGAGGAAGTCTTCCCAGGTGACGGTTTTTTGCGAGTTGTAGTCGCGGGCGTAGGCGGGCGGGAGTTCGTCGTCGTTGGCGCTGGCAAAGGCGTGGGCGGCGATGATCATCTGGCGGAGGTTGCTTTTGCAGACGGCGCTGCGGGCGAGTTCGCGGGCGGTGTTGAGGGCGGGGAAAAGCGCGGCCGCGAGAACGCCGATGATGAGAAGCGTGACAAGGAGTTCGAGGAGCGAGAAGCCGGATGGAGAAGGGCTAAGGGTCAAGGGCTGAGGGCTAAAAAATAATTTGTGTTTCGGATTATTCATAGTCGGTGCGTAGGCGCATGAAGCCTTGTTGGCCGGTGATGGGGGCTTCGATGAGGCGCAGGGATTGGGTGGCGTTGAGCGGAGTGTCGGAGATGTGGCGAGTGTCGGCGGATGTCCATTCGGAGGAGGGCGCGAGGAGGTCGCTGGTGCGGATGATTTCGGCGCGGACGTCATGGGCGTCGGGGTTGACGGTGAAGGTGAAGCCGAGCACGTCGAGGTCGTCGTCCGCGCGGTAGTGATCCATCGTGAAGAGGGCGGGCGATTCGGCGGTGCGAGGCTCGCGGCCAAGGGCATACTCCATGAGATTGGGAATGGTGTCGCGGTCGGGATCGCTGAGGTCGTCCTCGAGGTCGGGGTCTTCGAGCCAGGCGAAGTTTTGGTTGCGCCAGAGGTCGACGGGAAGCGCGGGCGAGACGTCGGCGATGGCGTCGACTTCGGGCGCCATGTACATGTCAGAGGTGACGATGACGCGGACGTATTGGATCCACTTCATGTTGGTGTCGGGGTCGCGGGCAAGGGGCAGTTCCCCGATGTCGAAGGCGGTGCCGCCGGCGGAACCACGGTAACGGCGCGCGGTGTCGGCGACGGAAAAGCCGCGGAGGTCGGGCGGAGCAATGGTGGGATCGACGGGAATGGTGGGATCGGTGGGGCCGCCCCACCATTGGTTGCCGGCACCGAGGGCGGTGTCGACATGGTTGGTGTCGTAGACGCGGCCAAGGGTTGGCGCAAAGGAGTCGGCGGTGCGGTCGAAGTTGGCGTCGACGGGATCGCGCACGGAGACGCGGTGCCAGTTGACACCGTCCTGGCTGATCTCGACGTGGCCGTCCTCGGTGAAACAGGAGCCGCCGTTGCCGGTGAGGTTGGGGTCGCCGTTGTACCAGTAGCGGCCGCTGCCGATGACTTGAAAGGCGTTGCCAAAAATAATGAAGTCGACGCCGTAAGGATTGTCGGGGTTGTCGTAAACGCGGTGATCAAAAGCGAGGATGAGCTCACCACCGCCTTTGACGCCGAGGGAGACGATTTCGGTGGCACGGAAGGCAGGATAAACGGAGACGACGGGAACGGTGGAAGTGATCTCAATCGTGCCGTCGCCGGTGGTGTCGACCGTGGGGCGGCCCAGTGCGGTTTGAGGGATGTTGAAAAGCTCGCGGTCAATCCAATCGCCAATCACGGTGCCGCCCTGGTTGTAATAAATGACGTCGGTGCCGAAAGGATAGTGGAGCGCGGCGGCGGGATGTGAGGGCGGCTTGGGGTCGTCGCCGTCTGCGCAAAAGGTGAGGGCGAACCAATCGTTGTTCGCCAGCGGCGTGGCAGAGAGCGGGGTTGTGACACGCGTGAAATGGGTCGTGGCAAAGGTGGAGGCATTGCCACGCCAAAGAATCCACACGCCATCGGCGGTGTTGAGGTGGTCGCAGGCATAAGCGGTTTTGCGTGCGGCGGGATGCTGGCCGGTCGCGGGGAGGCGGTCGTCCTTGAGCGTGATGGAATAGGTGCCGCGGGAGACGACGTCGCCAGTGCGCGCGGGACGAAGGTATTGGATGGGGCCGGCGGAAGGATTGCCGCTGAGGCCGGTGTCGGCGCTGGTGACGGCGTTCCAGAGGTCGAGGGCAGTGACGGAGTTGTTGAAGCGAAATCCCCAGGCGAGTGCGTGGGGGCGCGTGCCGTCGTGCCAGTCGACGACGAGCGCGGCGCGCTGGTTGCCGGCACCGGTCCAACGTTCAATGGAGTTCAGCGCGAAAGGCGCGGCGTGCGCGGAGATCGCGAGGCAGAGAAGCGGCAGAAAAATCTTCATGGGATCCTCCGGAAAATGTTGGGCGTGGGGGGGGGGGGGGGTGAGCACCCCCCCCCCCCCAGGTTGTGGTTTTGTGGTGGATGTGAGGGGGGGGGAAAAAAAAACGGTTGAGGGGAGGGTGTTGGGGGGGGGGGCGAAACAAACAAAAAAGAGGAC
>JAVBOU010000007.1:0-13939 GCA_031550185.1 Kiritimatiellia bacterium
CAACAGGAGGGTTTCAGCAAACAATGTGCGGCCATTCAGCAAATCACCCGGGCCTCTTCGTGCGGCTCGCGAGGACGCTCGCCCTCCATGTTCAGGTTTTGGAACAAGTCTACTATATGAAGTGCATCACCAACATCCGGCGTCAAGGTCGGGATCTTGGAAGAGCTCGGTGAGTGCTTTCTTTTCAACAATGCCGCCGGTTTCGTCGGCCTCGGGCGGAGGGAGTTCCCATTTGGGATCGGGGAAAACCGGCGTGTTGAAGGATTTTTGTTCAATGTTCGCGGTCTTTTCCTGAAACTCCATGCAACTGCGAATGCAACCCTTGGCACCGCAGATGGCGAAGTAGCTGATGTGCGCCATGATCTGGCCGTAGTAGGGAATGACCTGGTCGCCCTGGGGCATTTCCGGTGTCTGGCGGAACCAGCGGCCGCCGGCAAGGGTGTAACCGATCCGGTAGGCGACTTCCTCAGACATTTCGGTTTTGGTGATGTCGAGGTTGAAACCTGGCAGCGAGCGTTTCAGAAAGGGTGAGGCTTTGTAGTTGATGCCGTGATGGGTGGCGGTGCAGCGACCCATGTGGACGTCGCCCCATTCGTATTCGCGGCCGTCGATATGGATTTTGATCGGGGGCTTTTCGCCGGGACGCGGGATGGCGTTGCCGGGACAATCGACGACGCATTTCATGCAGCGTTTGCAAAGGGTTTTGGGTTCGAGGATCGGATCAGGTTCAAGCTCGGCGTCGGTGAGAATATTGCCGATTCGCACGCGGGGGCCGAAGACCGGATGGAGAAAAACTTTGGACCAGCCGATTTCGCCAAGCCCGCAGGCCATGGCGGCAATGCGAACGTTGAGCTGGACGTCCGGCGCAGGGCGACCCGGCGCGACCGGATCGTTGCTGTACATCTCTGGCACGCCGGGATAGACGGGGACTGCCTCGTGGCCGTGATCCTCGATCATCCGCGCCAACTCGTAGGTCAGCATGGGGCGGAAAAGGGTGTTGAGACGGTTGTAGGAGTAGTAGGTGTAATTGGGCCAGTAGGTTCCCTCGGTGATGCCCCGATACGTGCTGCGCGGAATCGGCTGGACAATGGAGATGACCGAACGGCAGTCCGGAAAAATGTTCCGGGGATGCATGCGTTCGGGCGCTTCGTTGAAACGTTCGATGTTGGCGATGCCGACCACTTCGACGCCACCGCCACCCGCGCCGAGTTTGCGGGCGAGATCCTTCAACATTGCAGACGTGAGTGTTGTTGTCATTGAGAAATCTCCTCCCGGAATTTCCGGTGATATTGACGTGTCAGCAATCCTCGCGCCTCCAGACTGGCGAGGCAGGAACGACCGCAGGCAGCGCCGGTTCGTTCAACGGTGTGAAAGCGATCGACCTTGGTTTGTACTGCGCCGGCCTTGCAGGAAAGGCACCATTCGTTATCGCGCGCGCCACGCTGAAAAGCCTTTGAGGGACACGCATCGACACAGGCATCGCACCCCTGACAAAAGTTTGTCGAAATTGGTTCATCCGCCTCAAACGCAAAGTCGCAGAGCAACATGGCGCAACGTTGCATGGAGCCAAATTCCGGCGTGAGAAAAAGACCGTTTTGACCGGTCGCACCGAGTCCCGCGGCAGCGGCGGCAAATTTCCAGTCAACATAAACGTTGGGCGCGGGCTTGCCGGGAGCAACCGGAACCGCCAGCTCCTGCCGGGCCGTTGCCTCGATGTCGTAACCGAACATCGGCACCGCCTCAAAGCCCTGCGCCTCGATCCAAATTGTCAGGTCGTAAGTGGTTCGCGCCAAATAATTATCCTCCAGCGAGGCGAAGCCAAAGTGCCGGAAGGAGGCGCCCATCGCCGGACTCGTTTCCAGCCCGCGCACGGTACCCCGAAGAATCCGGCGGGCGACCACAATCAGGCTCTTGGCCTGCGGAAAAATGCTCAGGGGATTGTTCGACGCCGGCACGCCTTGGAAGCGATCCAGCGAGGCGACACCCACCAAGTCCGCCCCAAACGAGCGCGCGCGCGCTTTCATGTCACAAGTCTTCATTTCTTGATTTCCCCCATGCCGACCGGACCGCGGGTCCAAACAGCGCGTTTGCGAAATTTTTCCTTGAACTTGTTGCCGATTTTTCCCTCAAGCGCCACGAGGCAACCGCGTCCGCAACTGGCGGCGTAACGGTCGACGACATCAGAACGGTTGGCGTCGTTGAGGGCGCCGTTCCGGCAACTTTTGCAGATCGTGAGGTCGAGCGAAAATTCCATCTTTCCCGCTTCTTCGCGCATCGCTCCCAGCAGACAGCCCGCGAGGCAGGCGCGGCAACCGGAGCAAAGCCCGGGAGCAATTTCAACGTCGCCCTCGATGGCAGCGTCGGTGAAAATCATCGCCAGCCGCTGACGATGTCCGTACTGCGGCGTGAGGAGAAAGCCACCGCGGCCGACTTCCCCGAGTCCGGCGGCAACCGCGGCGGAAAGATAATCGGGAATGAACGCTTCGCCCGCGATCCGGTGAGACAAAAGCGGAACCGCCTCAAACCCGGCCTCCTCCAAAAAAGCGGCGACGTGAAACACGGTGCGCGACAGAAAACTGTCCTCCACCCAGTTGGCGCCATAACAACTGTAAGTGGACCAAAAATTGGTGCCCTCCTCGACACCGCGAAACGCGCCGCGCATGATGCGGTGCCCCAGCACGATCACCGAACGCGTGGCCGGCGCCAGCGTGCGCGGCCGGTGGATTTCCGGAAGTCCGTCCAGCCGCTCCACCGGAGCGACGCCCACGAGATCGGCGCCAAAAGAACGCGCGGCCTCCTTGATGTCATGATTGTTCATCGCCATTTTCCTTTTACGGATTTGAATATCCCAACGCGAAAGAGATCGACTCGGCCGAAGCCTTGATCCCCCAACTGTATGTCTGCCACAACGCCTCCTTCCAGGTGCGCGCGTCGAACGGCAAAACCGCGCCCAGCGCGCCAGCCAATTCCCCGTCGCGGTTGAACACCGGCGCGCCGACCGCGGCGATCTCCTTGCCGCGCACCAGCCGCGAATATCCCTGGCGACGAATCTCCGCCAGTTCCTTCTTGAACCGCTCGTCCACCGTCTTCCCCGCCGTCGTCTGCGCCAGCAGCACCTCCCGCTCCTTCACCGGCGCATAGGCAACGCAGACTTTGCCGCACGCGGAATCCCGCACCGGATGCAACTGCCCGATCACGACCCCGCCGTCGCCATGAAAACCCAGCGGATACTCCGTCCCGATAATGAGCGAAAAACCGTGATGATTGGCGGTTAAAAACACCGGCGCGACCAGTTCCGCAACCAGCTTCTGCATGTAGGGACGCGCCACATTGCGCAAACTGAGTTTCCGCAACCGCGCATTCGACAACGCCAGAATTTTCAGGCTGATCCGATACTTCCGGCTTCCTGGCGTTTGCTCGACATACCCCGTTTCCACCAGCGTTTTCAGCAATCGGCACACATGACTTGGCGGCAACGAAAAATGCTCCGCCAACTCCTTGACCGAACACTCGTCAGCATCCGCCGCCAGATACTCCAAGATCGTAAAACCATTTTGCAACGTGTTGTTCATAGCACAAATTCCATATATTGGAATTTTACCATTTAGTATACCACATGCCGGAATAAAGGCAAGGGGCAAAATGCGTCGCGGAGCGAGGATAATGTAAGGCAGACGACGCGTAGCACACCGAAGGTTTTCTTGTCTGTCGCTGGTGCGTGCCAATCAAGGCAACAGATTTACTCTTGCGCCCCAACGGGGCAGGTCATTTCAGCCCAGGGCAACACCCTGGGTGATAATGGCCAAACACACCATGGCCCCCAACGGGGCAGGTGAATCTTGAGCGGACACACAAAATGGAACCGTCAAAGTTGACCTGCCCTTTCAGGGCATGTTTTTGATTCAGACCCAAAACCCAGGGCGTTGCCCTGGGCTGAAATGACCTGCCCCGTTGGGGCGCAAGAGTGGAGTTATGTAAAAGCTTTGTAATCATGATGTATAGTGCTTTTGAATAACATTGGAACACCTCTCCTGAACGTTTCGTAAAGCACTCCGTATCACGCGTTGTGGCGTGGCGCGACCTCTGCCACGCCACGACGGCGTATTGACAACCTCGGAGAGGTTGAACATCAAAGCCCAAGGTTGCGCGTAGTCGCGCTACCCTGGGAATGCGATGAAAATAAATTTCAACCCCGGAGGGGTTGAACAATCTTCTTCCGCTAACAAATTCCCGGCATGTTGTTGGCATGATTCCAATCATTTTGTGCAACCCCTCCGGGGTTGATTTCGGTTTGATACGCTGACCCAGGGTAACGCGAATACGCGTAACCCTGGGCTTTGTTGTTCAACCTCTCCGAGGTTGGAGAGATGTGTACCAATGTCGAGCAAATCTACTATACAAGGCTTTCGGCCTTCAATGTGCGGCGATTCATCGCTTGCCGTCCCGTTAGGGACGGGAGGTTGCGTCGCGCAGGCGTCATGCTTTTCACTCACACGGCAACCCCGTTGGGGTTGAAGACACAGGTGCAGTGTTATGTAAAATCTCTATAAGGAACCTCTCAACATGGATGCAGAAAAAAATGAATGATTCGGTGTTCCCGTGCGCAACATCCCGTCCCTACAGGACGGATATTGTTTTGCCATTCGATTTCTACCGACATTCCGTCCCTAACGGGACGGCCGCGTGTGATGATGCGGCTTTGCAATTGCACACGCCAATGTCAGGTGAAATAATAACCCAACAGGTCTATTTTTCTTTAGAAGGGCAGCGTCGGCGGCGTGAGCTCGGTCATGCCGTTGAGCCAGGGATGCAACGCTTCGGGCAAACGAACCGTGCCATCGGCCTGCTGGTATTGCTCGAGGATGGCGATGATCAAACGCGGCAGCGCGACGCCGGAACCGTTGAGCGTGTGAAGAAGGCGCGGCTTGCCGTTGGCGTCGCGGAATTTGATGTTCATGCGACGAGCCTGGAAGTCCTCGAAGTTGGAGCAGGAGGACACCTCGAGCCAGCCGTTGTGACCGGGCGCCCACAACTCGATGTCGTAACATTTGGCGGCGGAAAAAGAGATGTCGCCGGAGCAGAGCTCGAGAATGCGATAGTGCAGGCCAAGGGCTTGCAAAACCGCTTCGGCGTTGACGAGAAGCTTTTCGAGTTCGTCGTAAGAGGTGTCGGGATGCACAAACTTGACGAGCTCAACTTTGTCGAATTGATGCACGCGGAGAATGCCGCGCGTGTCTTTGCCGGCGGAACCGGCTTCGCGACGGAAGCAGGGCGTGTGCGCGGTGAGATAAATCGGCAGCGGCGCGTCGATGATTTCGTCGCGGAAGAAATTCGTGACCGGCACCTCGGCGGTGGTGATGAGCCAAAAGTCATCGACCTCGGTGTGATACATGTCCTCGGCGAATTTGGGGAGCTGCCCGATGCCGCGCATGCTGTCGGTGTTGACCACGTAAGGCGGCGCGAGCTCGGTGTAGCCGTGCTTCGTGGTGTGAAGGTGAAGCATGAACTGAATAAGCGCGCGCTGAAGCCGGGCGGCCTGGCCGACAAAAACAGGGAAGCCGGCGCCGGTGATTTTGGCGCCGCGCGGCATGTCGAGCAGGCGGAGCTTTTCGTTGAGCTGGAGATGATTGAGCGGCGCGAAGGAAAATTCCGGCGCCTTGCCCCAGTGGCGGACGATGCGGTTGGCGGAGGCGTCGGGCCCGGTGGGAATGGTGGCGCAGGGAATGTTGGGAATGGCGAGCAGCGTGTTCTGAAGCTCGGTCTCGGCGTCGGTGACCTGGGCGTTGAGGCGCGCGATGTCGTCGCCGATCACGCGAACCGCGGCCTGCTGTTCGGTGGTGTCGAGGTTCTGCTTGCGCGCGGCGCCGATCTCCTTGGAGAGCGAATTGCGGCGGCTCTGGAGCTCCTCAACCTCGGTGATGGCCGCGCGTCGAATGCGGTCGAGCTCGAGGATGCGGTCGAGCTGCGTGGTGGGATGATTGCGACGCTGAAGAGCGTTGCGGATTTCGTCGGGATTGTCGCGAAGGCGCTTGATGTCGATCATGGGAATTGTGAGATGTTGGGGATTGAAAAAATGCTTAGCTGTTTTCCGCCTGCAACCGCTTGAGCTTGCCGTTGACGGAAATTTTTTGCATGGGGCTCATGCGGTCGACGAGAAGGACGCCGTTGAGGTGGTCGGTCTCGTGCTGAATGGCGCGGGAGAGCAGGCCGCGCGCGGTGAGGGTTTGCGTTTCGCCGTCGAGGTTCATGAAGGTGACGGTGACCTCGTTGGGCCGCGTGACCATGACGTGGACTTCGGGGAAACTGAGGCAGCCCTCGCTGTTGCGCTGCGAGCCGGCGGTGGCGGCGATCTCCGGGTTGATCATCACGAGCGGCATGGCGATGCCGGCGTTGGCGTCGCGGCAGTCGGGCTTCTCCGCCTGCGCGGGAACGTCGATCACGCAAATCGCCTCATCGCGGCCGACCTGCTCCGCGGCCAACCCGACGCCTTCGGCATGATACATCGTCTCCAGCATGTCATGCACGAGCGCCGCGATCTCCGGCGTGACCGCCTCAACGCGCCGGGCCTTCTTGCGTAGAAGGTTGTCGCCATAGGTGAGAATGGGAAAAATCATGGCTGTGAGTATAGCGGATTAGGGCGCATTCTGTACAGCGCGCAGGACAAAGTAAGTGCTTTTTAACTTGTTTGAACCACACCGACAACATCGACGACAACGACGACAGTCTTTGCGCTCCTTCGCGCCTTTGCGTCAAACCACACCCCGCGCCGTGGCAGAGCACCACCTCTGCCACGCCAGGCTTTTTCGTTTTTCATTCGCGGATGATTTCGTAGAGCATGACGGCGCCGCGGGGAAGCTCGGTGTCGCGGGGTTCGAAGGTGCGGCGGTTCGAAGAGTCGGCGGTGAACGTGAGGCGGCCGTCCTTGATGACAACGGGGATGCGATTGAGTCGGTTGCCGGCAGTGCTGAGCGCGTAGACCGCGCATTGCTCCGGCGCGTCGAGCGTGAGCTCAATCTTCGCCTGACCGACGCGGACAAGATGCGGCAGCCGGCCCCAGTCGAGCAGGATGTTGCGACCGCGATTGCCGTATTTCATGTCGGAATCCTGAACGTCGGTAAGGTGCGAAAGAAGCAGGCGCCTGCTCTGCGCAACCGGCGTGTTGTCGAGACTGCTGACCCAAACGGTCGCGGGAACGTCGCCGACATCAAAGCGAATCGCGCCGGCCTGGAGCGCGCCTTTTTCGATGAAGCCGCCGCAGGTGCGTGCGGTGTTCAGCGTCATGGCGCCGGGAACAGGCGCGTTGAGCGCGATGGCGCGCGCAGGTTCGGACGCGGGTTGGGGCGTGAAACCGCCAAAGTCTTTTTCAAACGGCGTGCCGTTGCCGGCGCCCACGTTCGCGCCGACCTTGCATTGCTCGACGACGGGTCGCCAATGCGACAGGTTCGACGACGGGAAGGCGCCGTCGCGCGGTTGCGTCAGGTCCTGGTTTGAAAAATCAACCGCCGCTGTCTCCGCGTGCGGGGCAATGTCGCCGCGCATGAAAATGCACATGGAGGCGCGTTCGGCGGCCTGGCCAAGTGGATCGCTGATCATGTCGAAGTAACCCAGGCGCATGGGTTCGCCCATGTTGGCGGTGTGGCTGTAAGCGAAGCGCCAGAGCGCAGACCAGTCCTGCTGCGCGGCAAGCGCGCCGGTGAGGATGCCGCCGATGCCGCGGTACATGCCGGGCGCGGAGTAGTTGAACTCGGAGATGGTGAAGGGCTTGTCGAGCAGGCGCAGGAACGCGCAGTTGTAGCCGCCGATGTGACCGCTGCGAATCGGGTTGACGTTGGGGCAGGAGGACGGGAGCTGCCACGGACGATCGAGGAAATGCGGATGGTCGATGTAAAAATGATCGTCCACATAATCATACGTGGCGGCGCGGCTGCGCTGATCGGAAACGCGATGCGTCCAGCCGTTTTGATTGGAGAAGAGCGCGCGGCATTTCAGCGTGTCGCGGAGGTACGCCTTCCATTCGTTCATGAAGTCGATCTCCACGTCGGCGATAAAAATCTGAAACGCGGAAAGATGCTTTCCGGTGCCCCAAAAGTTTTCCGGCAGCGAATCGGGAATCTCCGCAAACGCCGCATCCTCCGCGCGTTTTTTGGTGATCCAGCGCGTCCATGCGGCCCGCCATTCGGGACGCTCAAACTGCCCGGGAAAGTTGAAGTGATTGCCCTCGTTGATCATCACGATCCACGGCAACGCGGGCTCCTCGGCATAACTGCGGCCCGTGTGTGGATTGACGTGCGTGAGGAAGTTGTCGATAAATTTTTTCTGGTTTTCCTTCGCGCCCGGATGAACGTAAATGAACGACTTGAAAAGATCCATCGGCACGTTGCCCGGCTGATCCTCGCCAATCTCCTTCCACGGCACGGAGCGCGACACAAACAGATCGGTCGTGAGATAAAGCCCGCGCTTGATCAACGCCGCCGCGAGCGCGTCGAACTTCGCCATCGCCTCTGGATTCAGCGTCACCGAGTCCGCGCTGCCACGCGTCAGCTCGCCCTCATAATGATGAATGCGCACGGAGTTGTAACCGAGGCGCATCAGCCGCTCCGCCACGCGCTCCGACAGCGCCGGATCAATCGCGTTCGCGCCGAAACAAAAATTCACGCCGTAAAAACGCTGCGACTTGCCCGGCATCTTTTCGAACTCAAAATGCGGCCCCTTTGCCACCACATAACCATGCTTGCCCGCCGGCGCGTCGATCCAACCCAGCTTCGAAAAATCCAACGCCGAATCCGGTTCGATCTCCAGCAGCAGCGGCAGCGGCTCCCACTCCGCGCCTGCCTGCAACACCACCGCGCCGTCCGCCTTCACATCCAACCCCGCCGCGGCCGACACCGTGAACTCCACCGCGTACATCTGCCCCGCCGCGAACGCATTCGGATTGCCATTGAAACCAATGCGCAACGAAAACGAATTGCCACCCCATTGCCGGTCGTCCTGCAACAGCAGCGTCATCCCCTCCGCCAGCTCAAACCTCAGCGGCCCGTTGGCAAACGCCAGCTCCAGCCACTTCGTCGGCCGCGCGTAATACACCATCGCGCCCTGGAGCTTCGCGGGAAAAATCCCCGCCTCCAAATCCGTCTTCCACGCGCGTTCCGTCAACCAATCCGCCTGCATCCCGCACGTCACACCCAGCATGTTCAACTTCACATCACGCTCCGGCGTGAACTCATAGCGACACCTTACCGCACCTTGTGGCAGAGGGGTGAACGTTGCCACGCCGCGCATCACGCCGCCGTCATCCGGAATGTCAATGGTAAACGCAAAAGGCTTGCCAATTTCCGGCGTTGCCGCATTCGCGTCAAACTTCGACGTCCGGTGATTCCACGACATCGAAAACAATCCCGGCTCCAATCGAACCGCCGGCTCCTCCAGCTCCAGCTTCGCCGCCGCGTTCAACCACGCCGTCTCCGCCAGCGCGCCCGTTCCAACCAACACCGCGCCCAACACCGCACAATACAAATGCCGCATAACAAAACTCCTTGCACAAAGTGTCCCGAAAAACCGCGGCAAAGTCAATGCCGGAGTCGAAGCGCGTTTATCTGGCAATTTTCGACGCAAAGGCGCGAAGGCCGCAAAGAATTTGAAAACATCAGAAAATCTTTTCGTCCTTTGCGTCAAATAACGAGAAGCCAAGGAAATCGAAGCCGTGTCGAAAAACTACCTGCTCCATTCATCCGCCAGCGCCTCGGCTTGTTCGAGCACGCGCGCGACCGCCTCTTCCTGCCCTTCCGGCGGGTATTTGTATTTGCGGAGGAGGCGTTTGATTAGGATGCGCATCTGCGCGCGGACGGTGTCGCGCACTTGCCAGTCGACCGTCGTGCTTTTGCGGAGTTGTTCTGTTAGCTCGGTCGCGAGTTTTTTGAGCGTGATATTGCCCATTTCGCGCAGGACTTCCGGCTTTTCGGCAAGCGCATCGTAAAAAGCGACTTCGTCGGTGTTCAGACCGAGGTCTTCGTTGCGGCTCATCGCCTCCTTGAACTCCAAGCCGACACCGCGAGACGGTGCATCGAGAAGATGTCCTTCATCACATATAACTAAAGAAATTCGTCTCGAAAAATGCGCATTCGCACTGAGGATGCCTGAAAGAGTTTCGGGAGTCGCAATCAATGCCCTAGTCTCGTCGAAGGCACGCACTTCATCACCAGTTGGAACGGTACCTCCATATGCGCACCGTGCCGAAATCTCCATTTCGTTGAGATTACGTACGAGTGAGCCTCGAAGCTCCGATGCCAATGATCGGTAAGGAACCAACAGTACGGCTACTGATTCAGGATGTGCAGAAAGATGATAAAACAGGAGAGTCTCACACAGGGTAGTCTTTCCTGCCCCTGTCGGCATTTGAAGCGAAAAAGTTTCGCGCCGATGCAACAGCCCTCGCTGGATAGCAGCGATCTGCGATGGAAAGAAATCCCAATTGCCCCTCGCTACTAACGATGAGACGAGTGGCGTCCAGAATGCTAAATGCCCGCTTGGAAGTATCGCTCGGAGATTGGTAAGACGAAATTTTGCGAGAATAGCTTGAAGTAACTGGAGAGGAACCCATTCGTCTGGACCTGCCGCAAAAGCCTCCCGCTCGGCACTGGCAACTTGAGCGTCGATATTAGTAATCGCAGTGAAATCGCCGCTAATCAGCGCAGAACGAAGGTCACGAACTATAGTTGAAACAACATCTCTTGGTTTTGCCAAAAGGTCAAAACACGCTCGCTTGCTATCATCAACCGGAGGGGGCCTTAAACTCTTCATCGTTACATAGGCGGAGGCCGGGAATCCGCCAAAGTAAAATGCAGCTGAGGAAAACAAAGTTGCTTCAGCCTGTGATATGCCTGCTGACCTAAGCTCGGCTACTCTATCCGTGGCTCCATACTGAGCCAGCGCATTGCCCAAACGCGCCCAATCGGACGAATGTGCTGCTCCGCCGCGGATATAGTCAAAAAGTTCGCCGACCAGGGCGATGTAAAGATCGTCCTTTCGAGCTCTCTGGTAGCTAAGTGAGAGAGGCACCTCCTGCACTGCGAATCGGTCTAAATGTCGAAGCGCATCAGCATCTCCAATCCAGTTCAGGAGTGATGGTCTCATGGTTGAGGCATTGCTGGGAGGGTGGAAGCCTTCGCTGCTTCAAAAACTGCGTTGTAAACAGCGTGAAGATTGGGCACGGCAATCACAACAAGCTCGTATTCAGGCGATGAGCGTTGAGTTGCGTTTGAAAGTTCTGCGTGCATAAGATTCTCGCAAATAACGGCGACCGCTCGGAAACGCTTAATAGCTGCCGGATAATCTGTCGCGTTAATGAAACGATTGAGATGATTTACTCGGACTTCGCCGAGATTTTCAGAAATTGCCCGATCCCTGAGCCATACCAGAGTTTTCGCTAGGCGGCTGGTGCGGTCGTTCTCGCAGCCTTCGCTAGCAGCCTTAATTGGGTTAAAGGTGCTGGCCGTTGATTTCAATTTCACCTCTGCGCACAATACCTCATCTTGAGGGCTTGGGGTAGGCCACGAGGGTAAAATGAATTGAACAACATCAGAATAGGGTGCGGCCTTAGTACGCGCTTCCTTAAGTTTCCATTTTTTGGGACCAATTGTTGTCCTTGGATGGGCTTTGGCGGCCTGGTAGGCGTAAATGAGGATTTCACCAAAATCTCCAGCCATCGTCGCGCTTGGGTCGGGAAGCTTGGATTTTATGACTTCCGCTTGCCGAAACTCAAAGGTTCCTTGGAGCTCCGCTTCCAGTTCTTGAGCGCGGGTGCGTAACATGTTGTCGCTCAAATAACAGCGACGGACCGCATCACGGAGAGCTACTGCCCATCCATTCGCATTAGCCGCACTGACCCGCACGAGCGTGTATGGCTCCTGTGTTTCGTCGGCGAACCAAGCAAGCACTTGGTTTGGGTCTAAACCGAGTTCGTTCACTTGGATTAAAAATTCTGAGACTCGCCACTCCTAAGCTCGGAAAGTAACCAATCGAGCTGCGTCCGGGCAGTACTGATTAGCGCGTCGTAACTAAAAACCTGCAAGCGGGGCGGATCGTTCTGTACCGTCGCAGTCACGTTGCGACCTTTCCCAAGCAATAGAATTTCAATCTGACCAAACTTGGGTTCAAGGTCATCTCTGTATTCTTGTGCCTGTCGTTGGTCCTGCCGATCTATCTCTTTGGAGGGACGCTTGAATTCAATGAGCAGGTAGCCACCACGAAGATTTTGCGCAAGAAACAAGTCTGGGCGCTTTGCGGCACGATCACCAATAAACTTCGCCGTTGTGTATTCCTCAATCGTCCTCGCAAGTGTCTTGTTCGAAGAGATGAGGGAATGATCGTGGCCGAGCACCCACAGATTCCGCTCAATGACGCTGTGGACATTCTTGTCAAGCGTGGCCGGATTGCGAACAAAGTCGTCCAAGTCGTCAAGGACCTTAAGCCGACTATTAGCTTGGTTTGCCATTAACGCCATGTCGAGCAGGCCAAACACTTCCAGCGCAGAAGCGAATGTCTCGACATCGCCTCCTTTACTTTCGTCGATTTGCTTTAGAACAAGCCAGTATTCGTCTTTTTCGAAGGCGTCGAGAATGACGGATGCGACGGTTTCGACTTTTTCTTCACTCTCACCGTAAAAACGCTTCATCACCTTTTCGAGCGCAACTTGGGCGAAATGACGGCGGTGCTCGGGCATCTCCGCGAGTCGGAGATTGATTTGGCGTTGAATGCGGGCTCGTTGAAGGCTAACTTCCCGTTTATAGACTTCTTCAACGGCATTTTTGAGGTGAGCTTGAACGACTGGCTTTAGCGCGTGAAACGCTTTACTGTTCTCAACAATATCGCCCCAGTCGGCGGTGACACTGTCCGAGAGGCCGTCCGCTTCGATTTCTCCGTAGAGTTTTTTCAAGAGTTTCGGTGGAATTTCTGGATCATCTTCAAGTCCAAAGAAACCGGGCTTGCCGACGATTTTCCCTCCTACGCGGAGGGCGATGCCCGCTTGTTTGAGCGGTTTCGTGCCGTCTGATACTTTGAAATTCAGCTTCACCGCGCCCGCTTCTGCAATGGTTTCGTCCTTCTGGAATTTCTCCCCAGGTAAGTCATCCAAACCAAGCGGCACTCCATTGACGCTGATGCGCACGTCCTCCTCACGACCATACTCAGTCATCAACAGTGTCTTGAGTCTCTCCGGTAAAGGAAATTCGAAGCGATCGCTGAGCGCAGAAAGGGTCACCTTTGTGCCTGACATACCTAGAGCGGCTGGTGCCACCGTCAGCGGCAGGTCAATCCGCTCCAAATCACGCGAGGCATTGAGTAAGTCTTCTTTGGCAATGATGACGCGGGTAGTTGTGCCTCGAGCTGTCGTCTCAATCTCCATGACATTAGCCACCATCAACCCTGCAAACTTGCCGATGCCTTTCCGTCCTTTGACAAGACGTCTGAGTTGCTTGGTGCGGTCACCTTTACGAGAGCGTCGGTCATTTGCCACAACAAGATATTCGTTACGCAATTCTTGTTCGGTCATGCCTGAGCCAGTGTCTTCGATGATAATTGGATTAGCCGTCATCGGATCAGGGAGAGTGATCGAAATGGTTGAGGCATCGGCGTCCCAAGCGTTGTCCACGAGTTCCTTTACTGCGTGTTCGGTTGAGTGATAAGTTTCACCAAGCAAACTAGCGAGGCGAGGATCCACTTTGAAGTTGGCTTTTTCGTTCATAATTAAGCGATTGTCTGGCACGAGGTTGTGGTTTTTGTATTGGTGAAGAGTTGGCCGGGGAGCGCGAGCATGCACTCGACGAGGTCGGCTTCGACGAGAGCTTGGCGGATTTCGCCTTCGCCTTTGGTGTTGGACGACATGGAGCCGTTGGCGAGCAGGAGGGCCATGGAACCGTGCGGGGCGAGGTGGTAGAGCATGTGC
>JAVBOU010000002.1:0-6503 GCA_031550185.1 Kiritimatiellia bacterium
CGCGCCCGGCGGTCGCGCCCCACCTTGAGTGGACTCAGGTATAGAGATGGCAGCGGACGGTGTGGCCGGGCGCGGGTTCGCAGGGCGCGGGCGGCGTGGTATGGCAGAGCGGAAAGGCGCGCGGACAACGGGGAGCGAAGCGGCAACCGGTCGGCCAGGCAGCAGGGGAGGGAACTTGGCCGGGAATGGCGGGCAGGGGTTTGCCACGGGTGGCGAGCGAGGGAATGGCGTTGAGCAAAGCGGTGGAATACGGATGAAGCGGCCGCGCGAGAAAGGCGGTCGCAGGGGCTTGCTCGACAATTTGGCCGGCGTACATGACGGCGATGCGGGTGGACATTTTCGCGACGACGCCAATGTCGTGGGTGATGAGAAGAAGCGCGGCGCCGGGTTTGCGAAGCGTGCCGATCAGATCGAGGATGCGCGCCTGGAGAGTGACGTCGAGGGCGGTGGTGGGTTCGTCAGCGATGATGAGCGAGGGATCGTTGACGAGGGCGATGGCGATCATGACGCGCTGTTGCATGCCGCCGGAAAGTTGGTGTGGCCAGGCGAGTGCGGTTTGGGCGGGATCGTCGATGCCGACGCGCGCGAGCCAGTCGAGGGCGATGCGACGGAGTTGGGCTTTGGGAAGGGGATTGTGGAGGCGGATGGCTTCTTCGATTTGCGGGGCGATGCGAAGGAGCGGCGAGAGGGAAGTCATGGGGTCTTGGAAGATGACGCCAAGGTCTTTGCCGCGAATGTGACGGAGCTCGCGCGGCGTGGCACGGAGAAGGTCTTTGCCACGGAAGAGAATGCGGTCGGCAGTGATGCGGGCGGGTGGCGAGGGAAGGAGGCGCGGGATGGCCATGGCGGTGGCGGATTTGCCGCAACCGGATTCGCCGAGAAGGCCGAGGGTTTCGCCGGGCTCGAGGGTGAGGGAAAGGCCGGTGACGGCGGGCAGGAGGCCGGCGTCGGTGGCGAAGGAAACGTGGAGGTTGTGGAGGTCGAGAAGGGGCATGGCTTGGCGTGGCAGAGGTGGGGCTCTGCCACGGGCGGTTTTTATTTTTCGGGCGGACGGGTGAGGCCGAGCTTGAGCATGGGGAGGATTTTTTCGGCGAGGGTGGAGTTGAGGTCAAAGAGAACGAAGCCGGGGCAATTTTTTTGGCGGAGGAGTTTGATTTGGTCGATGAGGGCGGGCGCGGTGAGGCGGGATTCGGCGGCGGTGACGCCAAGGCCGGGGAGGAGTTTTTGGCGGAGCGCGGGGGTGCGGGTTTGGTGGGTGAGCCAGTCGTTGAGCGTGGCGAGGGAATCGGTGTAGTCCATGGGAAGGACGTAGTCGAGGAGGTTTTGGTTGACCCAGGTTTTCCAGTCCTGGCCGACGGAATCGCGGCAGGCGGGATGCTTGCCGTAGACGGCGGCGGTGAGGAGAATTTTTGGCGCGCGTTTTTGCATGAGCGTGCGAACGTCGCGGAGGATGCGGGTGATGGTGTCGGCGCGCCATTGGAGGAAGGCGGGACGAAGGGCGCCGTTGTCTTGAACGTCGGCGGGCCAGCGGTCAGAAGTGCGTTTGGTTTGAGCGAGGAAGGCGGTGCGGGTTTCCTTGCCGAGGCTGGAGGGGAAGTCGGGATAACGAATGTAGTCGAGGTGGATGCCGGCGAGAGCGGGGTAGTTGGCGGTGAGTTCGGTGACGGTGTCGAGGAGGAGTTTTTGCGCGGCGGGTGAGGCGGGGTTGAGGTAGTTTTTGGTGGCGCCGGACGCGTCGGTGAGGAGCAGGGGCTTGAGCGTGGCGAGGCGGTCGGGCGTAGCCTGTGTGGTGGAGGCGAAGAGGATCCAGGCGTGGATGCGCAGGTTGTGGGGCTTGGCAGCGGCGAGCGCGGCGGCGAGTTGGTCGCCGTAAGTGGCGAAGGTGGCGGAGCGGGGAAGGGCTTTGGAAGGGTAGTGGGCGAAGCCGGGGCCGGCGATGTTGATGTAGAGATCGGTGATGCCCGCGCTGGCGAGTTCGCGGCAGGTGCGGGGCCAGTCGCCGGGATAAAGACCGGTGGCAGCGTGATCCCAAATGCCACGGATTTCATTGGCGCGGGGCGATTGGAGAAGCGCGTAGAGCTGGGTGGTTTGATGGCGCAGGAGAAGGGCGGCGTCCCAGGCGGTGAGGTATTTTTTTTGGTTGAGAAATTGGGTCACGTCGGCCTGGAGGTCGGTGAGTTGCGCGGCGGATTTGGCGGTGGCGGGATTTTTTTTAGCAGCGGCGAGGAGTTGAGAATAAGTGAGCGAACCAGTGGGCTGCGAGGTGGTTTGGGCGAGGATGTTTTTCGCGGCGGTGGCGAGAAGTTGAGGCTGGAGGTGCGCGGTGAGAAGAAGAAGAAGACGGGATTTGCGGTTGGCGTCGGTGGCGGGTTGGAGGAGCTGGGTAAACCAAAAACCGGCAGGCGCGGCGAGGATGGCGGGTTGCGAGGAAGCAACGTTTTTGCGGTCGGCCCAAGTGGCGAGAATTTTCGTTTTGTCAGAGGCGGGAAAAGCGGGGAGGAGGTTGGGCGCGGGTTGAAGGACGAGCGACGGCGTGCCGGGGACGAGGCCGGCGGTGAAGCGCATGGCGGCGAAGGGTTCGGCGGGTCGGTGGTAGGGTTCGAGGCGGACGCCGAGAAGTTGCGCGAGCGGCGCGGAGTTGGAGTAGAAGACAATGAGCTTGCCGCCGGATTGCGTGAAGGCGGCGAGACTGCGAAGCTGCTCGGCGTTGGGCGAAGGCGCGACAAGGAGCGCGAGCTTGAGGGACGGGAGTTTTTGGACGAGCTGGGAGTCAGGGAGGAGTTCGGGTTCGAGGCCGTTGTCGCGATACCATTGGACGAGGTTGTTGGCGCGGCTCTGGATAAAAGCGCGGTCGGCTACGGGAAGCGTGGTCGTGGCGTGGAAGACGGCGACCTGGGACAAAACAGGAAGCGCAAGAAAAATAGAAATCAAAAAATGGAAAATGAAGCGTTGCATGAATGATACTCGTGAATGACGTCGACGTGTCACGACCAGTTGACGACCTTTAAGTTGGGAATTTTTTGATAATGCTTCACGTTGTTGGTCACAACGGCGTAGTTCATGGTCAGTGCCGTGCATCCAATCAGCAGGTCGAAATCATCCACCGTCGCGCCGGTGCGGGTGAGCGATGCCTTGAGTTCGCCGAAACATTCCATGACCGGCCGGGTGACATCGAGAACCGGATAACATGTTGCAAGTTGCCGGACTTTGGCAAGGTTTTCGACAACACGCTGCGATTTACGGCAACCGAAAATTAACTCCCCGTATGTGATGACGGAGAGCGCCTTGGGAAGCGCACGGTGTGCGGTGAAATTTTCCACGACGCGCGTGTTGCCCTTCAAAAAATAAATCAGCGTGTCGGTGTCCAGCAGAAACATTACAGCACTCCTTTGAAGCGCCGCGTCGCGCGATGACGGCGGACGTCCTTGGCGATGTCCTGCTCGGAACGTTTGTCCGACCAGGTTCCGGCCAAATGGAGCGCGGTGTCATCCGGGCATTTGAAGTGGTCCGGCGCGGAGAGATAACGCTGGAGAATGTCGATCACCTCCTGGCTGATCGACCGGTTTTCCATCGCCGCGCGGCGGCCGAGGATTTCATAGAGTTCGTCGTCCATGTTGCGGACTTGTAAAATGGCCATGCCAACCTCCTGTAACGTCGTTGCATGAAAAGTTAATCACATTTCATGCAAACGCGCAACCCGCGCCTCACACATCCCGCCGCACGACGCGCTGGGCTTTGCCGTCGTTGCGCGGGAGCGTGCCGGGCTTGAAGACATCGCCCTTGGGGCTGAAGCCGAGGTGTTCCTTCAACGCCTTTTCGATCGTGAAACCGGTCACGCCGTCCTCGGCCTCGACGTTGACGCGCACGTCGTAAACGCCGTTGTCGTTTTCGAGAATGATCTGATATTCGGGCAATACGCCGGGGATTTCCATGAGCACCTGCTCGACCTGCTTGGGGAAAAAGTTCACGCCCTTCACGATCAGCATGTCGTCGCAACGCCCGACGATGCGCTCGATGCGCGCGCCGGTGCGGCCGCAGGCGCAGCGCTCGCGCGAGACCACTCGGCTCAGGTCGCGCGTGCGATAGCGGATCACCGGAATCGCGGCGCGCGTCAGTGACGTGAACACCACCTCGCCGATCTCACCGTCCGCAACCGGCGCGCCGGTTTGCGGGTCGACGATTTCCAGGATGTACTGATCCTCCCACACATGCAGGCCGCAGCGCGCCGGACAATCCATGCCCGTGGTGCCGACGCCGCCCGTTTCGGTCATGCCGTAAATGTCATATGTCTTGATGTTCAGCGCGCGTTCCACGCGGTTGCGCAACGCCTCGGAAAACGACTCCGCGCCAAAAATTCCAACCTTCAAATCCGGCAGCGTCATACCCTTTTCTTCGAGCATTTCCAATATCCGCGTCGTGTACGAGACCACGCTGCCCATTGCCTTCACCTTGAAATCGCGCATCAGCATGATCTGCCGCGCCGTGTTGCCCGAGCTCGCCGGCACCGCAAAAAGTCCCGCCTTGCGCGCGCCGTGATAAAACCCGAATCCGCCGTTGAACAGCCCGAACGTCGGCATGATCTGCACCGCGTCGCCCGCCGTCAGCCCCGCCATCACATAGCACCGCGCCATGCACTCCGCCCACTGGTCGAGGTCGCCCTCCGTGTACGCCATCACCACCGGCGTGCCGGTCGACCCCGAGCTCATGTGCATCTCGCGCAACTCCCCGCGCGGCACGCTCAGCATGTTCAGCGGATACCCGACACGGAAATCCTCCTTCGTCAAAAACGGCAGCTTGCGCACCTCGTCCAGCGACGCCATGCGCCCCTCCGTCAGCCCCGCCTCCTGCAAGCGCCGGCGGTAAAACGCGCTCCCCTGCCACACCCGCGCCAGCGTCCGGTTCAAGCCGTCAAGCTGCACGCGCGCCAGCTCATCGCGCGACATCGTTTCCGCGCGTTCATTCCAATACCGGGTCGTGTCCATATAAACCTCATTTCTTCAAAGCAGAACATTGCCACTATAACACGTTGCAACGAAAAATCAAAACCTTCCCGTGGCAGAGCATGACCATTGCCACGCCGCTAACCATCGTAACGCAACGCCTCCGCGCGCGTGGCAAGATAATCGTCATGCCCCGCGTGGCAGAGCTCCAGCAGTGCCACGCGCGACGCGCCCGCCATCAGCGCTTCGCGGATTTCCGGGCCGCCATACAGTGCGTCGAACCACGCGTGGCGCGCGCCCTCGCTCTGCCACACCCGCGCGCCCAGCACGTCGAGCAGCACGATCGACGTCCACACTGGACGAAACGTCCGCGCATTCGTCACCGTGAGTTTTACGCCCTCCATCATCTCCCCGCCCTCCGCCGTGACGTAGCGAAACGGATGAAACCGCACGCCGTCAAGCACCTCGCTTTCCAACCGCGCCGCAAGCTCGCGTCCGTCGATCCACGGCGCGCCAACAACGCGAAATCCCATGTTCGTGCCGCGGCCAATGTCAACGCACGGCAGCGCCTCGCCGAACACCGTCGCGAGATACGTCGCCGTACTTTCCCATGTGCGCAACGATGGCGACGGCGCGATAAACTCCGGCCAGTCCCCGCCGCGCCGGCCGTCGCGCGTCCAGCCGCTCATCCACGACACGCGCACATTGCGCCCCTTTCCCAGCCAGCCCGCCGCCTCGCCCGGCGTCATCCCCGTACACATCGGAAACCCCGCCGGCGCGACAAAACTCTCGTACCCCGGCTTCACCACCGGCCCGTCCACCACGCACGGCAGCGGCACCGGACGGTCGCACACGATCATCTCCACGCCGCGCGCGTCGCACGCCTCCATCGCCATCTTCATCGTCGCCAGATACGTGTAACACCGCGCGCCCAAATCCTGCAAATCACACACCAGCACCTCCACGCCCTCCAGCATCTCCGCCGTCGGCGCGCGCTGCTCGCCATAGAGCGACCACACCGGAATCCCCCACGCGTCATGCGTCCCACCACCGACCTTTTCGCCCGCTGCCTTGCAACCGTAATACCCGTGTTCCGGCCCGAGCAGTGCCACGAGATTGTCGCCCAGCGCCGCGCGCAACCGCTCCGCGCTTCCCGCGCCCTCCGCGTCCACCGCCGCCTGGTGGCTGAGCAACGCCACACGCCTTCCCCGCAACCAACCCTTGTGATCATCAACCAACCGTTCAAGTCCTGTGCGCATTCGAATCCCCTGTTCGTGGCGTGGCGCGACCCCTGCCACGCCACGCCTGGCAACCTACACGGGATTGCGGAGGAAGTCAACGAATTTTGCTTGTCGCGGCAACGTCCTTTCCGCTATACTGCCACCCGTTCACATTCATCCGGAGAGATGGCTGAGTGGCTGAAGGCAACGGTTTGCTAAACCGTCGTACTGGGTAACTGGTACCGAGGGTTCGAATCCCTCTCTCTCCGCCATTTTTTTTCAAGCGCGTTGTGGGGGGGGGGGGGAGGGGGCGCCCCCCCACACCCGGGATATACAGGTTAGT
>JAVBOU010000008.1:0-57382 GCA_031550185.1 Kiritimatiellia bacterium
AACTCTGGCCGGCCCATTTTTGTTTTTTCTTTATCTGTTCGCCTGTGCGGGTGGGTGGTGTGTCATTACTTTTCCCCCCCCACGAAAAGGTTTTACCTGCGTTATTCGAGGCCGAGTTCGGCGAGGGTTTGGGCAAGGCCGATATACGAGGCGGGTGTGAGTGCGGCGAGGCGGGATTTGTCGGCGTCGGCAAGGTCGAGGGAGGCGATGAAATCGCGCAGATCGTCGGGGGTGATGCGTTTGCCGCGGGTGAGTTCCTTGAGGCGCTCGTAGGGATTTTCGATGCCGGCTTTGCGCATGAGGGTTTGGATGGGTTCGGCCAAAACTTCCCAGGCGTCGTCGAGGTCGGCGGCGAGGCGGGTGGCGTTGACCTGGAGTTTGCCAAGACCTTTGAGCGTGGATTGATACGCGATGAGGGCATAACCGAAAGCGGAACCCATGTTGCGCAAAACGGTGGAATCGGTGAGGTCGCGTTGAAGACGGGAAATGGGCAACTTGCGGGCCATGTGGTCGAGAAGGGCGTTGGCAAGGCCGAGATTGCCTTCGCTGTTTTCGAAGTCAATGGGGTTGACTTTGTGCGGCATGGTGGAGGAGCCGACTTCACCCTTGATGGTTTTTTGCGAAAGGTAACCGAGGGAAATGTAGGACCAGATGTCGCGGTTGAGGTCGATGTGAATGGTGTTGAAACGTGCGAGGGTGTCGAAGCATTCGGCGATGCCGTCGTGGGACTCGATTTGCGTGGTGAGGGGATTTTGCGTGAGGCCGAAATCGCTGAGAATTTTTTGGGCAAGCCCGGGCCAGTCGACATCGGGATACGCGGCGACGTGGGCGTTGTAATTGCCGACGGCGCCGTTGAGTTTGGCTGGAAAGGTTTGGGCGTCGAGCTGACGGGCCTGGCGGTTGAGGCGGTGGACGAAAACGGCGAGTTCTTTGCCGAGCGTGGTGGGGGAGGCGGGCTGGCCGTGGGTGCGGGCGAGCATGGCGCAGTCGCGGGTGTCGAGGGCGAGGGCGTTGAGGTGGGTGATGAGTGTGTGCTGGGCGTCGCGGATAATTTTCAGGCCGTCGCGGAGCATGAGGGCGTGGGCGACGTTGTTGATGTCCTCGGAGGTGCAGGCGAAGTGAATAAATTCGGAGAGCGAGGCGAGGGAGGTTGGGGCGAGTTTTTCCTTGATGGCGTATTCGACGGCCTTGACGTCGTGGTTGGTGGTGGCCTCGATGGCTTTGACGCGCTCGGCGTCGGCTTCGGAAAAGTTTTTTGCCCAGGTGTCGAGGAAAGCAATTTCGTCGGCGGTGAGGTTGCGGGCTTCGGGGATTTTGTCTTCGGCGCAGAGAGCCTTGAGCCAGGCGATCTCGACGCGGACGCGATATGTGATGAGCCCGTATTCGGAGAAGACAGGGCGAAGGGCGTCGAGTTTTTGGGCGTAGCGGCCGTCTAATGGCGAAAGGGCGGTGAGCATAATGTAAAAATTTAGGGATTTTATGAATGGGCCGCAATCGACGCGAATCGATTGCGGCCGGGGTTTTCCAACATCACGCGCGCTTAGTGCGCGACAGTGACTGTGTGGCCTTTGGGCTGGCCGATGAGCTTGAGGAGGTCGTTAAACCACGGCGTGTCGATGTCAAAGGGTTTGCCGCCTTTGATGCGGCTGAACTCGATGGCGCGAAGCTCGTTGTCGCGTTCTTCGTCCTCGCCGACCACGCCGGGCATTCCGGCGAGCGCGCAGTCGACGGCCTTGTTGGCGCACTTGCGGATGAGCTCAAGGTCGGCGGAATTGGAGGCCGCGGCGCGGGCGTAGTAACCGCTCTTTTGCACGAGCGTTTTTTCAGCGCCGAGCATGGCCGCGAATTGGCTGGCGAACCAGGTGCCGACGTTGACCTTGTCGAGGCGCGGATGACCGAAGGCGTCGCGCGGGACTTCCTCGCCCTTGGCCTCGAGCTCCTTGATGATCTCGTTGACGCAGGCGCCTTCGGAGACGAAGATGTTGACGCCGTCGTGCGCGTCCATGGTTTTGCGCAGGCGGGCCGCTTCGTCGGCGATGGAGACGGACATCTCGGGAACGTAGACCGCATGAACGTCGCAACGCGCGCGGGTGAGGCCGATGCCGGGGACGAACTGGGTCTTGTCGAGCTGGCGGGAATACTCGGCCGCGGTGGCGGCGGTGAGCCAACCGCAGTTGCGACCCATCACTTCGTGGACGATGAGCATGCGGGGATTCGCGGTGTTTTCGGAGACGACGTTGGTGAAGTAGCGCGCGCCCTCGGCCGCGGCGGTCCAGGCGCCAAGGCTCTGGCGGATGGGCACCACGTCGTTGTCAATGGTCTTGGGCAGGCCGACGACGGTGAGCGGATAATTGTTCTTTTGAAGGAACGCGGCGAGGTCGGCCGCGGCGGTGTTCGTGTCGTCGCCGCCGATGGTGTGCAGCACCTGGACGCCGTCCTTCACGAGCTGGTCGGCCGCGACCTTCTGCGGATCCTGACCATCCTTGACAAGGCCGCGCTTGATGCAGTCCTTGACGTTGGTGAGCTTCACGCGCGAATTGCCGATGGGGCTTCCGCCGTGGCGGGTGAGGACGAGCGCGTCGCGGCGGACGTCCGGCGTGATGGCGATGGAGTTGCCGAGCAGGAGACCCTGATAGCCGTTGATGTAACAGATGATCTCAATTTCCGGCGCGACCTCGGAGTAGCGGGCGATGAGAAACCCGATTGCGGAACTGAGGCACGGCGCGAGCCCGCCTGCGGTGAGAATGCCAACTTTTTTGACGGCCATGATGCAAACCCTTTGGTTTTGTGGTGAAAATGGCCAAAAATTATAAAGGGTTTGGTTGCACTTGGCAACGTTTTCTTGTGGCGTGGCAGAGGTTCTGCCACGCCACAAGAAGGTTATTTGTTTTAGCGGATCAGAAAGAGTGAGCCGCTGTTTTTGCTGAGCCAGATTTCGGTGTTGTTCTTTACCTTGGCAATATGCCATTTTGCGTGAAGTTCGGGCGGAAGGAGGTAATCACCGGTGATGTTGGAGGCGGTCAGCAGATGGCAACGCGTTATCTCCTCTGGGATGTCATCGAGCAAGGTCACGTTTACGGTGCCCACGGCGTTGAACGCGTTGTCCACAATCAACGGAGCAATGAGTGACGCGGCAAAGCCGGCCTCGTTATCCAACATGACGCTGTTTTTCACGTTGCCGCTGCCGCCAATGAAAGCCTGCGGGGCGACAGTGACCGCGCTGATGACGACGCCATTGGTCGTCAAAAGAAGGGTGCCTTCTTCGATGGTTGTGTCGCCGGTATAAGTGTTGACACCACCGAGCATCCAAATGCCGGTTCCTGTTTTCAGCAGCGATGTCGGATAAACGGTGGATTTGTCGATGCGGTTGGGAATGACGCCGAGCACCGCGTTGCCGAGCGTGTTGGTGCCGGCGAGGGTGAGGGTTTTGGCTCCGTTGACAGTGACGGTGAAATTGGATTCAAAAACAACCGCACCGGATCCAGACGCGTCGAGCGTTGCGCCGCCCGTGGTTCCGGCCAGGTTGATCACGCGGTCGGTAGATTCGCCGGAGCCGAGATAACGGAGCGTGCCGGTGGTGGTGCTACTACCGATCTCAATTGTCCCGTTTGCGACAGTGACAGGGCGTCCAAGGCTGCTTGAACTTCGGGGATTGACGACACGATTCAAAACGTACGCCTCTAAAATGCCGTTGTAAATATAGGTTTTCAAGGTGTACGTGCTTTCGTCGCCACGCAGTGTAAAAACGCCGGCTCCTGTTTTGGCAATGCCGCCGTTGTCCGCAATGATGCCGTCAAAGATCGAGTTCGAATCCCGATGGCCGATGGTAAACACGCTGCTTCGAAGCAGGAACAGCGTGCCGCCGCCGAACATGGTGTTTACATGATACGCTCCGCTGTGCGTCTCAATACGCCCGTAGTTGTAGATGTCACCTTCCCGATCTCCATACGGCAACACGTTGCAATTGGCTCCCAAGTCAATGCGTCCGAACAAGTAAATGTCCCCGGTCACCGTATGGTCGGAGCCTGAGATACCGACGCTTGAGCCTGACGATCCGGTGACTGGAAGCTCTGTGGTCATCTGGTAAAAGACAATACCGCAATCGCCGCTTATACCCCTGGTGATAGTGCTTCCCTTGCCTCGCCACGACGCAATGACACCTTGCACGCCGGTGAAATCCAACGGCGCGTTGATGGACATTGAGGCATTGCTACGTAGCATGACGAGGCCGCTTTTGACATGAAGTTTATTCGTGCTGGTGATGTTGGACACCGAGGCAAGATAGGCTGACATGATGGAGTTGACAACACCCTCTTCTGTGAATGTCACCGCTGTGCCCGACGGCATGTAGACATTTTCGACGTTTCCCAGCACAGGGCCATTGTAACCATTGGCATAAGTCCGAAATTCGGTGACGAGATCCAGTGGCCTGACGCCTTTTTCGGTGTCATAGGTGAGGACGAGCGAATTGCCGTCTGTATACATCCAGGGAATGATTTGTACGGACGGCGTTCCGGGTAGTCCGTTCGCGTCGCCAAACAGCTCCGGTGGATTGTCAATGAAGACATTGCCGACATTGGATGCAGGAGCGTTTCCAAGCACCGCGTCATTTCCGCCAACTGCAATTCGCGTGGGCGAAAAATTTTGCCGGGTAATTTCACCAATGGAAAACACGGTTTCACGGTTTGCCTTCGGATAGAGCAGGAACGAGTTGATGCCGCCCTTTTTGTTTGTGTCGATGACCAGGCTCTCAATCCGGTTTGTGGAGTTTGCCGTCCCGTTGCCGCTCGCTCGCAGAAAAGCAGTGCGAAGGGCGATGGTGTCCGCGCGGACGGCGCCATTGCCGCGATCGGAGTTGAATTCAACGGAGGTGCGGTTGTCGATGGTTATTTCGGCGTTGGGTTGCGACATGTCGTTGCCATCAAAATAAAGTGTGCCGCCACCGGTGATCAGCAACGAGTCCATGTTTTGCATGGCGTTGCGGATTCGTATGGTACCGGTTTCAATGCTGAACGTACGCGGTACGCCACCCAAATCAAGATTCAACGATTGGTTTTCAGTACCCTGATTTCCAATCCAAAACGACCTGTTGACTTTGTTGGTGATGTTGCCATTCAGCGTTAGCGTCCGGCGCGCGCCACTGCCGCGCAGATAGATGTCACCCGACGCTGTCCCATGCTCAATGGTGATGCCATTCAGGAAACTCGTGTCCCTTGAGGTGTCAATATACTGCGCACCGCGGACAATCAAGCTTTGGCCCCACAAGCCGTTGATGACTCCGTCCGCCCAGTTGGAGAGATCGTTCATGTCGTATGTGCCGGCGGCATCCCGTATCCAGCCGGAGGCAGGAGTGGTGCGCAAGGATGCGGTTGATGTCCAGACCGTCTGTTCGGCGGTTTGGACGACCGCGCGGACAACATAATCTTTTGAAGGGTCAAGACTGTGCAATGTATATGAAAACACCTTGGGTGACGCCTCGATATTTGACGCGGAAAGAACCGCGGAATATTCCCATGCGGCCACATCTTCCTAGCCATCCAATGTTCCCCAGCACACCGTCACCGTACCGGCGTCATGACGCAGCATTGGCGCACGTCCGGTGACAGTCACATTGGCAGGGGAAAAAAGCGTGTTGGCAATGGGATCCAACTCGATAGCCGGAACCGTGGTAAAAGACATTGTGGAAGACCAAGCTTCCTCTTCGCCCGCCGTCGCCATAACCCAGACAAAATATTCACGGCCGTATTCAATGTTGTCGAACAAACATGAGACATTTGCCGGTTCTCCGGCTGTGCTGATGATAGGCTGTGTGGTGAAATATTCCCAGTTTGCGCTGTCTTCGCCCTGATTCGTTGTACCCCAGAAAATCGTTGCCATTCCATCGGCGGGCAAAAGCGCCACCTGCGCATTGACAACCGCAACGGAGGGATCCACACGTGTTCCAAGCGGGTAAAGCAAAACCGAAAACTCTTCCACTTCCTCGTTTGTAAACGCGTAGACATGGAGCGGATTGGTGCTGTTTTGGGCGGTGTGCTTCAGCGAGAGTGTGCCATCCGCGCCTGCAATGTAGCGGTATGCGAGGACGCGGTCACTCTTGGCTCCGTCGCAATTAAAGGTAAATGATTCACTTGTGATTTCATCGCCTCCGTTCGGGCTGGCGACAAAATCCACAAACCTGTTGCCGTTCACGGTCCACACCCGGTTGTAAAAGCGCGCTTCATAGCAGACGCCGGGCGTGAGTCCTGTAAATTTCATGGTGCCGCTGGATGTCCCGGCGTTGCACGCTTTCAATAACTGATACACATCCTCCGCGGCCGGTGTGGCGATGCTGGCGTAAGTGGTTGAGCCATTGTTCATGGTTCCTGGAAGTCCGGAAAAATTGCTTCCGGAAGTTCCGGTTGTACTCGTGAACTGGACACCGTTAAGAATTGCATTTTGCGTTAAGGTTGAAAAATTGCCCGTCGCAAAATCCAGTGCATGTGTGTAGGTTTTTGTTGACGTCACACCAGTCTGTGCGTCGCCTTTAAACGCAAAAACCTTGGTGTTGGGTGATGGATTGTCGGCATGTTCCGCCATGACGAAAAACGCTGAAAGGGCGAATAGAAGGAGTTTGTTCATAATGATCTCCGTGATCTGTTTGTTTTAGCGAACGCGTTCGCTGTCGAATTTTGCGCCGCGCAAGGCGGAGCGGACAAAGGAACCCCAATAGGGCGTGGGCGTGAAATTCCAGTCTGAAATGACGCAGGGCGAGGCGTCGATGTGGAAGCTCCAGGCGCTCCAGTTGAGCTTGTATTTTTGGATGAAGGCCAGCATGTCGGGCGCCCACTGGTAAGGGTCGACAATGACTTTTTCAAACTCCATCGCCTTGGGCTGGCAGCCGACTTCGCCGACAAAAATGGGATGTTTTTCGGCGACGGCCAACACCTTGCCGGCCCAATCCGTCTTCCACGGGTAAATGTGCGTGGCGTACATGATGCCGTTGCCGCCTTTCTCCGTGAGCGAGAAGCCATTGGCCACGCCGCTCAAGTCATACGCCCAGTCGAGTCCGCCCGCGATGACGATGTTTTTCGCGCCGGTTGCACGGATGACCTCGAGCAATTTTTGCATGCCGATCGACGCGCCAAGCTCCTTGCCCTCGGTGGTTTCGGCAATGGCGCCGTCGCGTTTTTCACCCGCGAGCTTTCCGCCATCGCGCCACTCCTCCCACGAGATGTCGTACGGCTCGTTGATCATGTCGAACAGCACCGCGGGATGATTCGCGTAGCGCTTCGCCGCATCGCTCCAAAACGCCGCGTGCTCCTGCGTTGGCGCGCGGTATTCGTGCAAATCCAGGACGATGTAGCAACCGTGCTTCGCGGCGTACTCAATCATTTCGTCGACCAGTTTGCGGTACGCCTGCGCGCCGTCCGGCCCCTGCTTTGGATCGCGGCCAAACCAGAAGCGCGTTTTCACCGCGAAACGAATCACGTTCACATTCCAGTCCTGCAACGCCGCGGCGAACGACTCGCGCAAGTGATCGCCCTCGTGCCACCACTCCAGGCTCGGAATGTTCACGCCCTGCAGCCACTCCTCGCGTCCGGCCTGGTCAACAATCCGGTTGCCCTTCACGACGAGCGTCGCCTCCGGTCCCAGCGGCTTCACGTCCGCGCGCACCGGATCGACGCCGGCGAGTGACACGTCGTCAATGTCAAACGTGCCGCTTGCCGTGTTGAAATGCGTGGGCATGAACTCCAGGCTCACTGCGTCCGCCGGAACCCCGAACTTGTGCGCGATCCAGCGCCAGTCCGACGTCCCCGTAAAACCCACGGGTGGCGCACCGGTTTTTTTGCCGTCCTGGTCGATGAAGTTCATGATGATCCGCGCGTCGTTCCACTTCTCTTTGCCGTGCTGGACATTTTCATAACGCGTGCGAAACTTCAATTCCAGATTCTCAAAACCCTTTGGCACGTCGACTTTCACGTAAAAGAAATTCACCATCTCGTCCGCGCCCCGCGACGTCAACCGTAGAAAGTGATTGCCATTTTCCGCGGCATACTCCGCGTCGCCAGCCGGCCAATGCTTCGGCCAGTTGTTTTCAGATTCCTCAAAGTCTCCATTTTGAAAAATCGAAACCGGAATCGGAGTTGTCAGCGGAACCGCCGCGTGCAGAACAGTTGCGGTAAACGCGCAGGCAAAAAAAGTGTGTGCGTGCATCATGAGGTTTTCTTTCGTAATTCGTCGACAGGCGCGAGCGCGAGATCGACGCGGTTGTGGACGGTTGTGGTGTAACAGATGTAACGATCGTCGCAGCAAAATTGAGGATGCGGATGGAGATGTCCGCATTGCGTCAGGCGACGATCAAGCGGCGGGTGGTTGACGATCTCAACCTCTTTGCCAGTGCGCAGGTTGCGAAAAATCACGCGGCAATCCGGGGCGTGCGGATGCCCCATCGCGTCGGCCACGAGCAGGCTGCCGTCGCACGACGAATGGGCGTGCGCAAGGTGGCCGGGCCAGAGATTTTCGTCGCGACCTGTGGCCACGTCGACACGCTTGACACCCACGCCGTAGTGAACATACCACACATGTTTCCCGTCCGCGTCCCACCACTCATGGCCGCTGTGCGAAACCGGCGCGGGGAGAATGGGGCGCGCTGTTTCGCCGCGGCGGATGATCCACAGCCGGTGATACGGACGCGCTTCGGGTTCAAAAGGTTCGTCGATATGCTCCTGCCAAAATTCGTGCGCAAACATCATCACGCCGGGTTCGGTCGGACTGGTCAGCGCGTGGTCATAATAACGGTTAAACGTTTGCCAAACGCGCGCGGGACCGCCGTCGATCGGCATGTCACCGAGGAACATCTCTTCGCCGAAGATGGCGTCGAAGTTGATCGACTTGCGGTTCGCGGTGAAATTCGGATGCGTGGCCATGCGGAGCGGCGCGCGGCGTTTGGCCTGCTCCGCCAGGAAGGAATTGACTTTTCGCGGTTCCGCGCCGGGTTGTGGTCCGCACGCCCAAAGGTCGAGATTGTTAAACCAATAAATGTCGCCATTTTCCTCGTCCACGAACGGCGTGTGCGAAGGCTGTATGTCCAGCCGCACGCGAAACTCATCGCGTGCCAAATCGACGACGCCCATGATGTAGACGGAGTTTGTCCCGCCCTTGGGAGGAAACATGCAAATGACCCAAAGCCATTGCCCGTCGCGCGTCATCGAGCGGTTGGTGTAATAGAAATGTTTCTGAACCGGCGCAAGGCGTTCGGTGAGAATGAAACTTTGCGCGCCGCTGACGGGATTTGTCCAAGGCGTGAAAAGGCGTGATGTGGCGGGTGTGTGCATGGTGATGATGAGACGATTATTTCAGAAGCAGGAGCGTGTTGGTGATTTTTCCAGCACGAAGTTGGGTGTTGTTTTTTGTTTTGTAAACGCGCCAACCCTTCGCGCCTGCCGTGGAAAAGTCGCCGGTGATGTCGACGGCGGTCGCGAGGAGATAATTGGTGATTCGCTCTTCCGGCGGCAACGACAGAAGATCGGGCGGCACGAGTGTCACTTCCGTTGTACCGGCGCCGGTGATCGTGCCAGTGACCGCCATGAAGTCCGGCGCAGCTTTGGACAGATCAAAAATCATCTTCGCGCCGTTGGCAAGCGCGAGATTGTTTTCAAGCCTGAACCCGCGCGGATGCAGTGTTGCACTGGTCGCAATGTTGAGCGGGGCCTTGATTTGTCCGCGCACCGCGAGCGTTCCGGCGCGCACTTCGGAGGCAAGCGTGAAGGAGTTGGTGGGCGCGGAGAGCAACAGCGTGCCGAGGCCGGTTTTGACGAATCCACCGGGCGTGTTGGAGTCGAGGTCGGCCATTTCAAGCTGAATGGCCACGTCGTCCGCAGCCGCGCCGTCGCCAATGTTAAACGTGCGGAGTCCGGCGAGGCACATCGCGCCGGGAATGCTGGCGCCGGAAGATGCGACGGTTGCGGGGTTGTCGTTGACGTTGTTGCCGACGAAATAAAAATCGCCGAGCAGACTCATGTAGCCGATCATTTGGCGGTAGGCCGAGGAGCCGATGCTGATCGGCGCGTAGGCGCGGGCGGTGGGCGTGTTGGTGATGATGATGTCGCCGCCCGCGACCCAAATGGCGCCGGGTGTGAAACCGGGAGCGTCGTTGCTTCCGGAGAGCGTGACCCTGCCGCCGGAGAAGACCACCTGGCCGCTCGTCGTGCTGCGGCGTTTCGTCGGGATTTCCCACACGCCGCCGGCGAGAAAGGCGTTGCGGACATACGTGTTGGCGAAGTTGCCGAACGACGTGCCGTCCTGGAATGTGCCGCCGGTCATGTAAAGATCGCGGAAGGTTTCGTTGGAGCCGTAATCGCTCAGGTTTTCGCGCTGGGCATAAATGCCGGCGTTGATGTGGACATCAGAGGTGTCGGGAATCTGGTTGCCGGGGTTGAGCAGCGTGCCGCCGTTGACGACGAGGTCGCCGGGAACGGCAGAGTTGGGCACGGGCGAGTTGAGCCAGAGCACGCCGGCGTTCACGCGTGTGGGGCCGGTGTAGCCGTGCAACGGGGAGGCGAGCCGCGCGGTCCTGTTGTTGAGGCCGACAAAAGTGACGCCCTTGCCTGCGTCGTTGGTGATGCACGTGGCAAAGGTCAGCGGCGCGCCCTCCAATCCCTTGTTGGTGGCGGTCAGACTGAAATAAAAGATGCCCTCGTTTTCGTTGAGGTCGAGGAACGCGGGCGCGATGATGGCGCGCGCGTCGTTATGCGTCCCGCCTGCACTGGTCATGTGGAGGTTGTGTAGCGCGCCGCTCGCAAGCGTCAAGGTCGAGCCGCCGGTGATTTCAAAGCCGGAGGAGAGCGTGGACGAAACCAGCATCAGCGAATTGACCGTTGTCGGCTGCGTCAACACGATCGCGCGCGGCGCGTCGTCCGCGTTGACGAGGCGCACGTTGTCGAGCGTATTTTGCCCGTCCGTCAACGCGTCGGCGTATTCGTCCGCCAACAACAGACGCACGCCGTATGTCGCGTCATACGTGGCGAACATCGTGCCGACGTCCGTGATATTGGTGTTGCCAACCATAAACGGCCAAATGGACTGCGTCGTGGAGCCAGGCGCGCCGGCGCCGCCGGCAAGCGGTGGAACCGTGTCAAATGCGAGATGCGACGTCTTAAAGGAAGCCTCTGTTGAGTCCAGTGGAATCACGCCGAGATTGATGCCGCGCGCAAGCAGCGTTGCGCCGACCGCGCGTTCGAACACAGGCGCGGTCAGGCGTTTGTTGACGGCGTTGTGCGTGTTGATGCTGATTTGCGAATGTCCCTGGCCGATGGCAAACATTTCGGCGATCACGTCATTTTCCCACCGGTTGCTGTCGCCGGTAAGCTGCGCGGAGCCCGGCAAAAGAAAAAGATTTTTGGCCCGCGGCGTGCCTGCGGACGGAACGCCCAAATTGATGTAAAAGTTACATCCGGCGTACATCCGCACATCCGCCTCCGAGGCATGCGTCCCACCGTAGAGCTCCAGTCCGGGGCCTTCCAAAACCGTAATGACGCCAGTGCCGAGAAACGAGCCTTTTGCCTGTTTTGTTCCGCCGCCAGCGAGCGTCAGATTGTGCCCGTTCAGATTCACGGACGGGGGAGTCAAAATTCCGCTGCGGATGTCCCACACCTGCGGACACGCGAGGGAAATCATTGTGCTCGAACTCCATGTGAAATAAATGTTACCTGTGGAAATCATGCCCGCGCTGCCGAGCTCCAGTGTGCCGGAGTTAAATGTCTGGTGGGCGGTCGATTCCGAATGCACACCACGCCACTGCTGCACGCCGAGCGTGTATGTCCCGCCTGATTGCGGCGGAAAATACGCGATGTCATTGGGCCCCGGCACAACGCCGCCAATCCAGCTGGACGGCTGGTCGAGCGCGTCCGCGTTCGAGACATCCTTGGTGATGACCGCGGCTGTCGCCGTGCCGCCAATCGCCGACGCCAGCAACAGCGTCGCCCGAAATATGAAGTTTCTCATGTGCATTCTCCTTGTGTGATTGTGCAATGGCGCGAAGCGGTTATTTTGTGTTATGCGCTCCGCCGATGATAGTCAGCATTATACGTCGCATGTTGAGGATGTGCAATTTGAATCCGTGGCGTGGCAGGAGTTCTGCCACGCCACGGATTGTTTATCACCGGATCATGAAAAGCCCGGCGGCCATAGTGTGAAGGCCAGTGAGGCGGATTTGTTTATTCTCGGCGTCGAGCGTGATTTTGGCGTCGTCAGCGTAGATGTAACGCCGGGAGTCGGGATGGATCACGGGAACGAGGTTCACAGTGCTCTCAATGTTTTCGAGGTTGCCCGTCCAATCCATCAGCACGTAGGTCTTTCCACCGACGGCTTTTCTGCCGCGCGAAAGGTCTTTGATGACAAACGTCCATGTGTTGCCGGCGTAGGGTTTGCGCAGGCTGTTGGCGATGTGGACGCGGTCGTTGTTGGCGCCGTTGATCTTGATGTCGAAGAACAAGTCCTCGAGGAGAGCGGTGTTTTCGTTGTGGCCGAAGGCGCCGCCAAAGGTGAGCGTGCCGATGGTGGCGGCATCGCCGGGCGCGACACGACTGCCGGACTTCAAGTTGGTTCCGTTCATGCTCCAATAGCTGAATGTGCCGAATCCGCCGAGGGTCATGCCGGGTTCCGTGACGGTGGGGAAGCCGCTGTACGTGACGCCTTCGGCGACGCTGAGATTGCCACCCGAGCCGCAGAGATAGACGCCAAATGTATTGGCCGCGCCGATCATCACGGTGCCCTCGTAGAGGATCACGCTACCGCCGCGTGTGCGGGCGGGGCCGTTGAGACGAAGCGTGCCGGAACCGTATTTGTACAGGTTGAAAGCGCCCGCAAACGGACCGTGGAAGGTGCGGTTGGAGGAACCGTCGAAGATGACCGCCGGAGCGCCGCCATTCCACACTGGGAAACAGGTGAGCGCCTCGTAGTCGCCGATGCGGTCTTCGCCGGTGAAACGGAGGTCGCCGCTGTTGTTCAAACGGGGGATGATGATGCTCGGACGCGCGGGGGCGCCGGGATTGGACGGACTCCACGCGACAGGCGCGGCGATGTCGAGCGCGTGGCCGCCGTTGTCGCAATGGATGACGATGTCGTCGCCGCCGAAAACGAGCGCGCCGCCGCCGGTGGATTCGATGCGTTTTTCAGAGTCGCCGCACGCGATCATCGCGCCGGAGGCGATGGTGAAGTCATGCGCGCCGAGGTCGAGCGTTTGAAGATTGGCGGTGTTCAGGCGGAGGCCGGCCACGGTGGCGGACGTGGTGAGCGTGAGTTCGGGTTGCGTCAACTGCCCGAGCGCATCCGGCGCGTTGCCGGTGGCGGCGAGCTCTGTGTAGTCGTTGTCGTTGACGGTGGTGATGAAACCCTCGCTGTCAACGGTGGTGTAATGGTTGTAGAACATCATCCACGGCTGCCAGATGGGGCCGTACTGATTGTGCGCATCGCGAACGGAAAAGCGGGCGTTGTGGTTGAACGTAAGCGTGACGCACGCGCCGGCATCGCGCCGGATCTCATCGAAGTGAAGCGTCGTCAGGGGGCCGGCGTTCACGCCGTTGACCGTCATGTTCAAACGGCCGCCCTGGAGATCAAGCAACGAAATATCCTCGCGTACCGGGACGTCGCTGTTGCCGTGATAGGTGAAGCTGCCGCTGCCGTGATGCACGCCGAGGGTGACGCCGGGGGCGAAGCGGTTGCTGCGCGGCGTGCTGTTGTAGAGGTTCAGCGTGGTTTCGGATCCATTGTGATACGCCCATCCGGCGATATAGACGCCGGCGGAGTTGGTGATGGAAAAGTCGTTGTCAAGCGCGGTACTCATGTTTTGAATGTAGAGATTGCCGGTGGTGTTCCACGGGCCGCGCAGATTGGCGTTATTGTTTTGGTTGCCGGTGGTGTAGATGGTGGCACCGATGTCGTAATCGGAGACCGGGCCGCTGACGGTGATTGATCCGCCCCATGAGTCGTTCGACTGCCAGTTGGACGAACGTCCGAGAAAGAGAGGCACGGTGATGATGTGGCCGTTGCCGCCGCCAATGTAGCTGTTGAGCAACGTGAGCGAGGCGTCGTCGGCGTTGGGCGCGAGGGCGGTGTTGGCGTCAAACACGAGGTCGCCGATGACAAACGGCCCGTCCACAAAAATAACACGCGCCTCTTCGGACAAATTGGCAGTCGTGATGCGAACGCGGTTGTACGGCCCGGGAATGGCGCCGGTGTCCCAGTTGAGCGGATTGCCCCACCGTTGGTCGCCGCCATTGCCCGTCCACGTCACGGTGCCGTTCGGCAAGCCGTGGGCGGCGATGGTGACGGCTTTCGCGGGCGTCTCGACCATGCGGATGACGCCGGGCGCATCGGGCATTTCCGTCTCCGCGCGGAACGCGAAGTAGTGCGTCGTGCCATTTGCAAGTTTGTTGATGATGTGCGCGAAATGCGTAACGGTGTTCACGGCGGGCCACGTCCTCACCGGTGCGAGCGAGTCGGCGGATCCGCCCAACAAAAGCGTCACCGTGGAGGTTCCCGCGCCGGCATCGGCAAGGCTCGCGCTGAAGTAGCAACTTTCCGAATACGGCACCGTGAGCAGGTCGGCGAATGATGGCAAACCGGTGGTTATGAAGTTAACCGACGCGGGCGCCCACGCGGTTTCCATTCCGTTGTTGATGCGGTGGCGGTAATAGTAGGTTGTCGCGTTCTTAAGGCCGGTGAGCGCGTGCGATACATTGCCGAGCACCTGTGCGCCGAGGCTGACGGAATGTTCCCACGCCGCCGCGTTGTCCCCTCCGTCGGTCTCGCCCCAGAACATATCCACCGTGGCGCCGGTGGTGACGCCGGGCGCGATGTAGTCCACCCAGGCCATGGCCGTTGCGGCGGCGCTTGTGATGTTTTCGGCGGCGCGCGAATAGATCGCCGGCGACGTGCTTCGCGTTGTGAACGTGCGGGACGCGGAGGCAACAAGGTTGAAGCTGTTGTCGAGCACAAAACGGTACGCGTACGTCGCCCCGATCGCCAGCGAACCCGTCGGGAGCGTGACGGAAAACGCGCCGTCTTCGGTGAGTACGCCCTCGACCGCGTACGTGGCAACGCCCGAGCTCTGCCACGAGGCTTCGTCAAACGCGCCGTCATCCACCTTGACTTGTGTCACGACTCTGGTGCGCATGCCGCCGGTGAAAATGGTTCCGTTGAGCGTCGCGAACGTGTCGGCCACCGACGTTTCGGAGACGGCGAGCAGGCTGCCGACAAGCTCGTTGCTCAAGCCGTAGCAATGGTACGTCGCTCCGGAGACGAGTCCCTTGTAATTGATGTTCAGCGCGCCGGAGGCATCCGCGACGTAGATGAACGAAAGAAATGTGTCCTGCGCGTATGCGTCCGGATCGAACGGGATATCCCCCAGTGTCTCGGCATCGGTTGAAAATGTGAACGTACATGTGCGCGGGCCGCCCCATTTGCGCTGGTAAAAGCGAATCTCATACAAGCGTCCTTCGGTCAGCCCGCCGATTCGCGCGGTGCCGTTCGCGGTGTCGTAAAAAAAGTCGTTGAGCACGTGATAAATCCCCTGGTCGCTCCCGGATGTGATGATGCCGCCCGCAGTGCCGTTGCCGTATGCTTTCGCCGGAAATCCGCTCCATGTGAAGGTTGTGCCGGGAATCGTTCCGGCGTTGGCCGCCGTACTGAGAAATGGAACATTGTTGACAATGGGGTGGTCGATCACACCGCCGAAGTCCAGCGCATGCGTGTAGGTCTTGGCGGATGAAATCCCGGACGCCGCGTCGCCTGAAAACAGGACGATGCGCGGATTGGCGAGGCTCGTCAGCCGGACCATGAACTTGACGCTCTCGGACGCCCACGCGCTCTCGTCGCCATAGCTGATGCGATGGCGATAAAAATACATCACGCCGTTGTCAAATCCGTCGAGTACGTGTGAAACCGCGCCGAGGGCTTGTTCGCCGAGGCTGACGACGCTTTGCCACGCGGCGGCGTCCGTGCCGCCGTCGGTCTCGCCCCAGAAAAGTTCGACCGTGGCGCCGGTGTCGATGCCGGATGCGATGAAATCAATGAACGCCGTTGTTGTGGCGGAGTCGTCGACAATGGCTGCCGGCTTGAGCGAGCGGATCACCGGCGCTGACGTGTACGTGGTGAACACGCGTGCGGGCGATGCGACGACCTCGACGTCGTTGCTGAGCGTGAAGCGGTACGCGTAGCTCGTGCCGGCGTTGAGCGTGGCCAACGGCACGGCGATGTCGCTTTCCGTCTCGTACGCGCCCGCCGCCATCTTGGTCACGCCCGCCGCCTGCCATGCCGCTTCGGAGTAATCCGCGTCGTCCTCCTTGAACTGCAGGGTAATGGTGGCCGTGTGTCCGGCCGGGAAGACCTTCGCGTTGAGCGTGGCGTACGTGTCGCCGACCACGCTTTCGTCCCGGGGCGTGACGCCGTACGCCTGTTCGTTGCTGAAGCCGTAGACGTGGAAGGTGTTGGCTCCGACATGCGCTTGGACATGGATCTGCAGCTCCCCGGACGCGGGCGCCACGTAGCGGTACGCGAGAACGCGGTCACCTTCCGCGGTGTCGTCCGGATTGAACGTGATGGTGTCGGAAATTTCCTCGCCCGGCTTGAACGTGAGGGTCTGCGTGCGGTTGGCGGAACCCCACGCGCGGTTGTAAAAACAAAACTCATACAAGACGCCCGGCTCGAGGCCGGTGATCGTCATCGTGCCGTTGGCGAGGTTGTAATTGAGCGAACCGAGCAGGTCGCGGATTTTATACCCGTACCCATCGGGCGTGGAGATGGCCCCTGCGTTGCCGCTGGCCGATAAAGGCGGGAAGCCGGACCAACCATGCGTGATACCCGTGTTGGCCGCCAGCCCCGTGTTCGTGAACGTCACGCCGTTGATCTCAAACGTGCCGGAGCCGCCGCCCATGTTGTACGCGTGCGTGTACGTCTTGGCGGACGAAATGCCCGTCTCCACGTCGCTGCGGAACTTGAACAACCGCGGATTCGTCTCCGCGGCCCACAGCGTGGCGGTCGATGCGGCCAACGCGCCAAGAAACGCCATAACTTGTTTTTTCATCGTGTTCCTCGTTGTTCAAAGGTTATTGGTTTTGACTGGCGTGGCAGAGGTCGGTCTCTGCCACGCAGAGGTTTTTGAGTTACCGCACCATGAAGAGGGAACGGTTGTAATGCGTGGTCAGCGTGATGTCGTTGCCATCGCCGCCAGTGATTGAAACCCTGAAGCGGAAGAAGTCACCGACGGAGATGTTGTTGAACGCATCCAAACCCGTGAAAGCGCCTTGGACGGAATTCGCGCCCTGGTTGTCGACAATGGTAAAGACAGTCCCTTCCGGCGGACGGAAGCCATCCAACAGGTGCACGTCAATTCCCGTGTTCTCGACGGAAACAACCGCGTTCGGATTGGTCAGCACGATTTGATCGTGGTTGACACCGGCTTCGGTTCCGGCAAGCTCGATGTGCAATTTGGCGGGCATGCCTTCGTTGCCGGTAAGCGTGAGATTTCCGCCAAGTGTGAGTTGTCCGGGGCCGAACGCGCCGGGCGCAAGTGTGCCGCCAATCACGGAGACGTGGCCCGCGATGCGGCCTGTGCCGCCGAGCGTGGTGTAGGCGGTGACCGCGCCACCCGATGCGAGCGCGCCGTTAACGAGCAAGGTTCCGGCGTTGACAACGATGGGGCCGCTGTTGTTGCTGTTGGGGTGCGTGAGTACGAGCGAACCGTCGCCATCCTTGGTGATGGCTTGATTCCAGTCATACCAAAGGCGCGGCGCGAATATGAAGTCCACCAGACCGCCGCCGGGGTTGATGATGAAGGTGCGCGAACCGCCAAACAAGATGACGCAGTTGTCCGCGACGCCTTCAATGGAGGAGAACGTGGCGTTGGTGTTCGCGGGGTTGCCATGGTAGATGAAGTCGCCGTTTTGTTGCCAGCGCGACCATCTGTTTCCGGCTCCAGCATTGATGTGAAGGAGGGTTGAAACACCTTCGTCTGATTGATAAAAAACTAGGCCGGCGGCGCCGACGGTCATGCCGCATTCGCCGTTGCCGTCCCAGTTGCCGACGCTCACGCTGCGCGCGTCCGGCCGCCCCCAGATTTCAAGCAAGCCGGTACTCCAAAATGCGTTTTTACCCCACGCGGCAAGCGTGCCGTTGCTGACAATGGTCCGCTCCTGCACGGCCACGCTTGACCCGCCGTGACTGCCGCTGCCAATGTATGCGGATGAGGCGGAACCCAGGATGAAAAAGTTTGAAACGGTTTCGCTTGTTCCTTGCTGCCACTCGTTGTCGGAAAGCGCGAATTGCCCGCGCTGAATGGTGATAGTGGCGTTGGGATTGATCTGGTTACGGATGGCGTGCTGGTTGATGTTGCCACCGTTGAGGAGAAGGTCGCCAGCAAGCGCGGGGACATCATAATTTTTCCGTAGGTAAAGGGTGCCGGAACGGATTTCGGTGACACCCTGAAAGGTGTTGGGTGCGTTGTCGTCATAGCCACCGCCAAGTGTGAGGCTGTTGCCGGTGAAAACGATGCTGCCGGATCCAGAGATCGCGCCGGAGAGCGTGTAGTTGCCTGCGCCAATGTTGAGGCCGTCCGCATGGATCGTGAGGTTGCCGGAGAGGTTGTTGTTTCCTGTTGTGATGAGGTTGCCGTTGTCAAAAGTAAGCGGTGTGCCAAGCGGCGAGGTGGCGATGTTCAGCGTGGCGTCGTCCGTGACGATAATGCGCGGCCAGTTGCCTGGGACACCGAGCGTGGCGTCCGCGATGGCGGTGCCGGACGCGATGAGGCCGGTGTCGCCGCCGTTGACGGGTACGCCAAGGGGAGACCAGTTGTTCATGTCGCTCCAATTACCGGACGCGCTGTTCCACACGTAATCCGCGGATTCGATCGAGGCAAGTTCCAACTCAACGCGGTTGTCGGTCGCGCCGACAATGTACGCGCCGGGTTCAAGCGTGATGACGACATCTTTCGCAACGTCGAAATTGAGCGGCGTCAAGGGCGAAACCGTGATGACCGCATCGGTCTCTCCGGCTGCAATGACCAGCTTGCCACTCGCGGGGGACGCGGCGTAATTCACGTCGCGGATCGCGTCGCCGGAAAGCGAATAGTACACCACCACTGGCGCCGCAACGCATGACAAAGGACGCGACACCACAACTTCCGTCGTGTCGGCAACGCCGCTGCCAAACTCCGTCTTGACGGCGGAAAGCGTAAGCGGCGCATTGATGAAATAGGACGCTATTGACGCGGAACCAGTGCCGGCCGCATTTTGCGCGGCGAAGGTGTAGAAATACTCCGGTTCTGTGAGGCCGGTGGCGTGAAACGAAACCGTCGCGCCATCCACCCACGGCCCTCCGGAAATGGTGTCGACGTTGGGCCACGCGCCACGCGCGGACTCATCCGCCGGACCCCACAGCACGGAGACGGTGGCGGGCTGCGAGCCGTTCATGACCAGCAGTCCGTTGAATGTCGCGGAGCCCTGCGTAACAGAGCTGGCGTCGAGGTTTGCGATGGCTGGACTCACGTCCTCGGGATCGCCGTACGCTGTGAAAACGGTGTTGCTGCCCTGGCTCATGAAATCCGCCCACACCCAGTCTTTTCCGCGCGCGCGTTTCGTGACGCGCAGTTCGTCGAGGTAGTCGGCGAATTTTTGCGTTCCGCCTTGGTAGAACCCGAGCGCGTAGATGGATTCCGTGGACTGATAGTTACCGACACCGAGCAGCGCGCCATCGACGTAACACGCCGTCTGCCCACCTGCGGCAACCACGGTGATCTGCCGCCAGCCAGCGAAGTCAGGCGGGAGCTCCGCCCCGCCGGCCTGGACGAAACCGCCGATGTAGGCACCCAGCGCGTTGCTGTCGTCCTTGATGATGATCTGGTGGTTGCCCGACGGACCGCGCGCGAGTGTCCGCCAGTCGCCGCTCCGCTGAAGGTCTTTGAACCACGTGCTGAGCGTCCACGCGTTGCCAATTTCAAGGTTCGCGTCCATGAACATGCCGCTGTTGCGGCCTGTCGAAAGATATGCGGCGCGTCCGACCATGCCCCCGTCCGCATAACCGTAAGCGTTCTGGAATTTTGCCGTGCGGTTTGCGGCCGTGGCGTCGGTGACGATGTTGCCATCCTCCTTCGCGTAATGTTGCACAAGCGCGAAGCCGTCCGCCCAAACCGCGCCGTTCGTGGTGCAGGGGAGTTGCCCGAATGAGGGAACGCCCCACACCGCGCGGATGTGCGTGGAGCCGTCGGGATTGACCTCTGGAACCTTCACCCAGACATGTACCGCGTTGGGTGGATCAAACGTGTCGATTTCGTAGTCCAGCGGCGTGTTGTTCGCATCGAAAAACCGAAGGTCATATCCTTGCGGATGCGCGAACGGATGTTGCGCGAAGGTGAACGAGCTCCCGCCAATGTTGTTGGTGAATGAGACCCGTGCGGGAAAGTTTTCAAGCGTCTCCAAGCGTCCGGCGTAACCGGGGAAGGCGATGCGCATTTGAAACGCGTTTTGCGCGTTCGAGGCGAATGCGGCGAGCATGAGGCTCACGCATATCCATGCCTGTTGTTTTCTCATGACGATTCTCCTTAATGTCATGTGGGTTGTTGTGCGTGGCAGAGGTCGGTCTCTGCCACGCGGAGATTTTGTTGTTGGTGGTACAGATCGGTTTCCGCTGGTGTCAGGCGAAGGGTGGTGCGGCCGCCGTTGAGGAGCCGGCCTGTGTAAAGACCGCGCCATTCGCCAGGTGGCAGGGTGAGTTCGAGCTCGGCCGGCGTGTCGCCAAGTTGACGGATGAAAATAAAGTGGTCGCCCAGGCGTTCGACACGCGCGCGTCCGGAGAGACATTTGGGATTTCCGAATTTGGTGATGCCGGCTTCGGTCGCAGCGTCTTCAGTCACCGACATGAAGCCGTCCCAAAGGGCGTCGTCAACGGCACCGGGATTGGTGGCGAAATAAAACACGGACCCCTTGCCAATTTTTTTGCGCACCGCGCACGGTTCGTCGTATCCGGGGAAACGGGCGATTTCGGCGTCAAAGGTTCCGGCGATTCCGGCGTAGCGGTCAAAGCCGGCAATGCGGTTGCCGGCCGGCGTGACCATTGAAAACAACGGACGCGAAACGCGTTTGTTTTGAAGGGCTTTGCGCACGTCGTCGTTGGCGATGTCCGGCGCTGCGTCGGGTGCGTCGTCGTGTTGCGCGAGATGGATTGCGGCGCAGCTTTCGACTTCGCGAAAGCCCCAGCGTTCGGCCAATCCGGAGCCGGGAATGACGGCGGCATGGCGTCCGGTGTCGGGCGAATAACCCGCGAGGTGGGCTTCGCAAATCGCCACGCCGCCCGCATTGATCCATTCATTCAACGCGTCGGCTTCGGCGGCGTCGAGGTAATAGGGACTCGGCAGGATGAGCAAACGGAGGCCGTCCAGGCGGCGCGTTTTCAGCATGTCCGAATCAATGAAACGAAACGTGAAGTTGGCGGCATAAAGACGGTTCGCGTAGTTGGCGTAACTTTTGTGCAGCAATTCCATGCGGTCGATCGCGGCATGGAAGAGCTCGTTGCGGCGGCTTTTCCAGATGCCGATATCGGCGGCGGCGGGTTGCGCGCGCAGGAGTTCGTCGCGATGCGGCATGATCCTCGCGGTAAATTCGCGGATGCCGGCGGTGACGCGGCGCTCGCTCCCATCGGCGTTGATCACGCCCCAGGCCGGCGCCTCGCGTCCGAGCGACTCGGGGCGGAACTGCCAGAAGAGGAACCCTTTGACGCCCATGGCGAGTTGCGGCAGCAAATCGTTGCGCACGTCCTCGGCGTCAAGGTGGCGCGGGTGGAGGGACGTGTCGCCAAAGTTGATGTGGCTTTCGACGTTGTAACAAACCTTGCCGTTTGCGGCGGAAAGTGTCACGGGCGCCATCAACGTCCCGCCGGTCATGGTCGACGCGAAAACATCGCACTCCTGCGCCAGCGCGAAGTCATCCGAGCCACATGTGACGGGGTTCCACACGGCGAGGTCGTTGGGCACGACATGGAGGTAGGCGGCGTGTTGCGGCGAGAACTCACGCGTCATGGCCAGGCGCCAGCGCGCCTCGCTGGTCATGGTGTCGATGAAAAACTCGCGCCAGTCGATGAAGTCGTTGAGGGTTGACGCCGCATACGGCAACTCGATGTTTTCCCAGTCGAGATAACAACGCCCCCACACGTCGTTGAGGCGTTCAATGGCGCCGTATTTGTGCTTCAGCCAGTTGTTGAATTTCTCACGACAGGACGGACAGTAACAGGCGAGCTTGTCCATGCGGACCGGTCCGCGTTGTGGAAAGCACAACTCAGGTTCGTTCCACACGTCCCACATCGAAAGCGCGGGATGGCGGGCAAAATGTTTCAGCGCCGCCTCCATGAAACGTTGGCGAAAAGCCAGCGCGTCCGGATGGTTGTAACACGGGCCGGGATGACCGCCCAACTGGCGATGTCCCACGCCGTAAGGCTCGACAATCGTCCCGTCGGCCATGATCATTTTCGCGTCGGGGCATTGCGTGTAGAGCCAGAACGGCGCGACGTCAAAGATGGTGTTCAACGTCACCGCGAGATGGTTGCGCGCGGCGAGATCCATCAACGCGTCGAGGTCGTCAAAACAAAACTCGCCCGGACGCCGCTCGCTCCATCGCCATTGCACCCAAAATTTGACGTGATTGAAGCCAAGGTCACGCATGTGCCGCAGGTCGCGTTCCCAAAGCGAACGATCCGGCGTTGGCGCGCGGTAATATTGCGCGCCCCAAATGAACGGTGTGGTTGCTGCTGCTCGCGAATTCGTCATGGGGTCGTCTTTCAAAGGAAAGTTGTTGTTTCAAATTGTCATCTTTGACCATGCGCGGCAAAGGATGGGGGTGCGTGGCAGAGCCCGGCCTCTGCCACGCGGAGGTTTTAGCGCAAGAAGAAGAGAGAGCGCGGCGGAAGGTATTTGACGAAGAGGGTGTTGTTTTCAACAAAATATTTCCAGCGTTCGCGCTGGTTGTGCGGCGCATCCATCGTGATGTTGTCCGGCTCCGATGAGGAGACCGCGCCGATGATGCCGCCGGTGGCGGTGAGTACAGCATGGACGCCGGGTTCGGCGTTTTTGTCGGCGTTGAGTTGGAGAATAGTTCCGGGATTGAATGTGGCTTTTCCGGCGATGACGGCGGTTTCAAAGGCGCCCTTCTCTTGCAACTCGATGGCGAGAATGTTGCCGGTGTTGACGGTGAGGCTTCCGGCATTGAACCGGCCGCCCGCAAGCAGGAGCTTGTTGCCGATGGTGGCGGCGGTTCGACCGATGGTCAGGCTGCCAGCCATGCTGAACGCGCTAGCTTTCGCGACGTGCAGGACGTTGGAGTCGCCGTTGCTGTAGCCCACATCGGAGGCGCCCGTGCCAGTCAGCTCGATGACGCCGCCATCCATGGCTTTGAGAAGCCCCCAATTCCCACTTTGCCCCATTCGCAAACCGGTGCTGCCCTGAGCCCGGAAACAGGCATTGCTCACAAACACCGCGTTGAAATTGGCACCCGCTCCATCGTGGCCGATGTAAAGGCAGTTCCGGTTCGTGACGACCGCGCCGTCCACAATCCAGACTTGATTGGATGTACCGTACCTGCCCACAATCATGGATTGGCAATTGAGCGAAGCATTGCGGATGGTCAGCACGTTGTCTTTGCTGCTCGTGGAGTTATCGGGTGCAACCTCGACATCACCGTTCACGCCGTTTGCGTTGTTCAGAATCACGGAGCTGCCGTTTGCAATTTCAAAGTGGTTGGAATGCGCGCCTCCCGTGCCGAGACGGAGCTGACCGCCGGAGGCCGTGACGGTGCTGCCATCAAACAGGACACTGGAATTTCGTGAGTCTTGAACAGTCAAATTTCCGCTCACATTCATCGTTGAGCCAATCAATTTGAACGCGTTGTGATACCCATCGCCGTTCAGGGTGATGCCGTTGCGCACGGTGAGCGTCGCGCCACTCTCCAAGGTCAACTGGGCGTTGCGGTAACAACTCAGCGTCTGGATGAACGATTCGCCGCCGATGATGCGCATGGGAGAGGACAAGCCGACTTTCGCCGGCTCACCGGTGCCGACCACGCGCAGCATGTTCAAGTCAAGCGGCCTGGCACTGTTTGCGATGGTCAACAGGTTTGTGCCCTGTTTGTAAACCGCGGTGCCACTCGCGCCGGCCAGGGTTCCGCTGTATGTGACGGGCGCGCCTGGTGGCCGGATAACAAATCCTCCTTCTTGTGCGACCAAATTGCCACCCGGCAGTTCGTCGTAATCGAAATACAAATTGGAAGCTCCGAACTTGTAAATCGGGCCGGTTCCACGGAAAGGAACCTGAATGCTTTGGTTTTGCTCCAAATAGACGTAGAGCGTGTTTGCACCGTAATCGACTTTTCCGCCGGATCCGCCTTGCTCATAAATGGACATGCGCGCGTCGCGACCTTGCAGGATGCCCGCCGTACCGTCGCTCCCGCCGAGGTAAAGCGTGTGCCCGTTGAGGTTCAGCGACTGGCGTTGCTCAATGGCCTTCGCGTATGAATCGCCCTGCAAAACCGTAAACCCCGGTCCCGGCACCAGCACGACATCATCCGGCGTCGATGCCGCGAAATCCGTGAGCGCCGGCGTGGCACGGACGACACCTTCCGTCAGGTCGTATGTCGCGTAACTAGCGCCGCTGTCACCGATGACAAACCACGGCGGTAAAATTCCCTGCGGCGGATTTGTCAGGAAGAGACGCTCGGCGGCGCGGTTGGCGCGCAGCGTGAGCGTGCCGCCGGGAGTTTGCACGATGCCGCCGAATGTCGCCGAGAGGCCGGTGTTCGCGGTGTCGTTGAAGGTGAGACGCGCGGTGTTCATCCCGCCGCCGGCGACAAGATTTCCCGGCGTGGAAACCGACGCCATCGCCTGCGTGGGGGTCAGCGTGAGATTCGCGTTTGCCGTGGACGGATTCGTGTTGTCCCCGAGGATCACGGAGTCTGCTCCAAACACGCCGGAGTTCTGCCCAATTTGGAGTGTCACATTGCCTTGAGTCAGGGTGTAGCCCTGTACAAGGAGAGGCGGTGTCGATGTCAGGAAAACGAGCATCGCCGTGAAGGTGTGATGACATTTCATAACTTTTCCTTGGTGTGCGGGCGTTCATCGTCCGCAGTGATTGGTGTTCGCGCGTTCCGTTTGCCGATCGTTCAGCGCATTTTTTTCATTTCAAACTTTTCGCCCTTGAGCGCGCGCAGGACGGGTTCGCCCCAGTAAGGCGTGGGCGTGTAATCCCAGTCGAGCAGAAGGCACGGCGAAGAGCGCGGATGGAAGCACCATGCGGTCCAGTTGAGGCGGTGCTTTTGGATGCAGCCGATCATGTCGGCGCCCCAGGTCAACGGGTCTTCGGTCTTTCCATTTTGCCACGGCATGGGTGTGGGCTGGCAACCGACTTCGCCAACCAGAATCGGGTACTTTTCGGCGGCGTCGAGGAAACGTTTTTGCCAGTTACCCTTCCACGGATAGACGTGTGTCTCGTACATGATGCCCTGGCCGTCCGGCGTGTCGTCAAGCGCGTAACCGTTGAGGACGCCGCCGAGATCATAGGCCCAGTCGAGTCCGCCGGCGGAGACGAGATTGCGCGCGCCGGTTTTGCGGACGGTGTCAACGAGCGCCTGCATGCCGACGGAGCGGACAGCGTCCTGGCTCGCCTTGTTCTCCGCGGCGACGCCTTCTTTTTCTTCGCCTTTTTTGGCAACGTCGCCGCCGTTGCGCCACTCCTCCCAGGAGATGCCGTGGGGTTCGTTGAGCAGGCCGAAAATCACGCCGGGATGGTTGGCGTAACGCGTCGCGGCGTCCTGCCAGAAATCGGCGTGCGCGGAAGTGGCAGCGCGGTATTCATGAAGGTCGAGCACGAGATAGGCGTTGTTCTGCTGGCAAAAGGTTGCCACCTGGTCGACGAGTTCGCGATACTTCACGCCGCCATCCTTTTGATATTTGCCGTGACCAAACCAGAAGGGCGATTTGACCGCGAGGCGAATGACGTTGGCGTTCCAAACCTTGATCGCCTTCTCGACCGACTCCATGATGTGCTCGCCGCCTTCGGTCCATTCCATGGAGGCGACGGCGACGCCTTGCAACCAGACTTCCTGGCCGTCTTTCATGGAGACGAGGCGGTTGCCTTTCACCTTGAGCGGCGCGCTGGTGACGCCTTCGGGAAGAGGCATGGCCTTGCTGCGCACGAGTTGCGGCGGCGGTGGCACGGGCTTGGGTTCAGGCTTCGGAATGGCGCTGGCCTTGATGGGCGTGAGTACCATGTCGTCAATGTCCATCGTTCCTTTTTTCGCCTGGAAAAGGCTGGGCATGAACGCGAGATACGTCGCGCCGCCGGGGACGACGAAGTTAAGCTCTCGCGTCTGCCAGCCGTCGGACGTGCCCTTGAAATTCGGGTTCGGCGGCTTCGGGTTGACTGTCTGATGGCTGGCGTTTTTAAACTCCATCATCATCCGCGCGTCGTACCAGCTTTGCGCGCCGACTTCGACATCCTGCCAGCGCACGCGAAAGGTCATCTTGAGCGCCTCCGTGCCGTTCGGCACTTGCACCGGATGATAAATCATCACATGCTTGCCGGGCTCGGTGGAGGTGATGCGCAAAAAGCGGTTTCCGTCTTCAACCGGATAACTGATGCCGGCCTTTACCTCCGGCCATTGCGCGGCGGCGCCTTGTTCGCTAACCTTTTGAAAATCCCCGTTGGCGATCAAGTTTTCGTCCGCGGCGTGGCAGAGCCCCTGCCATGCCACGCAGACGGCGAGCATCAATGCAAATGCGGGGCGTTGTTTCAAGGTGTGTTCTGTTCGAGTCACTGGAATCTCCGGTTGGTTGTTGGTTTGGCATGAGACGTTTTCCATTGCGGTTCCCATGCCAGGTGGTTTAGCGGATTAAGAAAAGCGTGGAAGTATTTTTGAGGAGCCAAAGCTCGGTGTTGTTTTTAACTTTGGCGACATGCCAGCGCGCCTGCAATTCCGGGCTGAGGGAAAATTCGCCTGAAATGGCGGCGGCGGTGGCAAGTTGAAAATGGGCTTCATTTTCAGGAATCGCGTCAAGCAACGTGACATTCACAACGCCGGCGGCAGTGACGTCGCCCTCCACCACGAGCGGCGATGCGATGGAGAGCGCAAGCCCCGCGTTGTCGGCGAGCGTGATGTCGCCTTGCACCGCTCCATTGCCGCCGAATAACGCGCCGCCAGAAACCTCAACGGAAGCGGTGATGCAACCGGCGTCGTTGAGGAACAAGCGGCCTTCTTCGACCGACGTTGCAAGGGTGCAGGAATTGGTTTGGGTGAGTTCGAGCGTACCCGTGCCGCGCTTGATGAGCGCGCCGGGCGTGGTGTCATCGTCGGAGATGTTCGCATTGATGCGCAGGTCGATTTCCGCCGCGCCGTCGTCGATCTCGAAAGGATACGCGCCGTTCAACAGGATGGCGCCGCGCTTGGCCACAGTGGCGACGGGAAGGTCGGCCGTAATGAGCACGGTATTGTCATTCTCCGCGTTGCCGACGCAAAAGAAGCCCGCCGCCGGATTTTTCAGAATGATGTACGGTTCGTTTTGCGGGTTCGTGTGGGCGCCGAACAAGACGGGTTGATACACGCCGTGTAAGATGTTCGTGATGATGAGGCGTCCGGACACCTCGAAGACCGCACCGGCGCGCTTGTTGTTGGCATCGCCTCCTTTGGCGTTCAGCACGGCGCCGGACAAAACGGCGTCTTGGAGGACACGAACCGTGTCGGAACGGTCAATGTTCCATGTTCCACCGGACGCCCAGGCGTTTGTCATGACAACGGTGGCGGCGTTGCCGTTGCACGAGTAGGTTCCGCCGGCCAAGCGGAGCGTGTTGAAGGTTTCGCCCGTGCTGTAGTGGTCGCAATCACCGCCATTGACCATCATGTCCGCCCAATCCGGGAGACACCCGTTAACTTGAAGCGTGCCGCCGTTGACAATCACACTGCCCGGAATTTCCCCGATAAAACGGACGAGTCCTCCGCTGATTATGGTGGGGCCTGTGTAGGCGCTTGCACTACCGTTAAAATGCGTGGCACCGTTGTTGGGGCCCGTGAATACCACGCCCAAACCGCCGTCATTGAAAATTTCGCCGGCCATCTCAAGGAGTCCGTTGCCACTGCCACCGCTCATTCCGCCGGTTGTTTTGCCGTGAACCACAAGCCCTTGTTGGCCGTTAAGGTCAATCGGCGCGCGCAGATACACCATGCTGGATTTATCACTGGACGGCGAGTTGACCGCGAGCGAGGCGAAAATCACACCGCTTTCGATTTTCAAGGCGGCGTTCGGTTCCGCATCAATCACGATGCCACCATTCGCCCCCGTGCCGGAGGTGACGAGGGAGAGCGAATTGACCGCCGTGTCCTGCAAGATGGTTGTCGTTCTCGTGGCGCTTCCGGCCACCGCGACATTGGTGATCCGCACATTGTTTCCAGCGTCCTCGCCATCGACAATGCCGGACGTGTATTCCGTGTTGAAATCAAGCAGACGGACGCCTTTCACGGCGTCGTATGTGGCGAGCCCAATACCGGCGTTGTCCGCGGTGTTGGTGCTGGCCACCATGCCGCGGATTAATCCAATGGACGGGGTACCGGGGGCTCCGCTTCCGAAAAGCGCGGGTGGCGTGTCGAACATCACATTAACGGAAGCAGGCGTCAATGCGGCGGGATCATGCCATCCCAGCATGTTGCCGCGAACCCAAAGCGCGGCCGCGCCGGAGGCGCGGTAAAAGGCGCCTGAGTTGAACACCGTCCGGTAGTTTGATTGCGCCTGCACCTTGACCCATGGGAATGCGATCCCTCCGCCGGGATCCGAATGGACGCCAAAAAACGTGGTGTTTGTAATTGTCGGATGATTCTTCGAGGAACTCGTAATGTCGACCGTGCTGCCGGCGCTTAACGCCAGGCTGTTCATCAGCGGCAATGTTTGAGCGGCAACCACATCTTTGTCAACGGTAAAGTTTCCGTTTTTGAGAATGACATCCACATTCGACATCTTCGTCCCTTGGTTGGTGAGTTTCATCGAGGAGGATTCGACAGAAACAGTGCCATTGCCGTTGAAACTCCCCTTGAACTGCTTGCCCGTGCCGGCCAACGTCAACGTGTTCCCGTTCATGTTGACTTGATTGTTAACGATGAAGTTGCTGCAAAGGGTGTCCCAAATTTGGTTTGTCGCCAGCGATATCAGGCAGTTGATGTCGAACTGGCGGTTCGCACCGCCAATACGGTTAATGAAAATACCGTCCTTTCCCAGCGTGAGTGTGTTGTTCCGGATGGACGTGTTGGCAACGTTGAAGTTTGTAAACGCGATGCCTGAAAAGGACACGTCACCTCCTGTGTCGTAAATTCCCGCTGTCTGCCCCCAGAGGGCCAAATCGCCGGGGCCGGGCACAATGCCGCCAACCCATGAGTCGGGCGAGTTTAACGGTTCGGTATTGTCCGCTTTTTCAATGATGGCGGCCGAGGCGGCTGTTGCCGCGACAATGAACACAGTGATCAATATCTGGAGGATTTTCACTGTTGTTTTCATGATTGCTCCTTGTATGTGGGTTTGTGTTGTTGGTGGGGTTATCGCATTTTCTTCATCTCAAACTGTTCGCCCTTGAGGGCGCGCAGGACAGGTTCGCCCCAGTAGGGCGTGGGGGTGTAATCCCAGTCAAGCAGGAGGTTGGGCGTGGCGGTGGGATGAAACGCAAACGCGGTGTAGTGGAGGCGGTGTTTTTGCACGCAACCGAGCATGTCCGGCGCCCAGGTGTCGGGCATTTCATGGCGCTCCGACGGAATGAAGGACATGCGCGTCGGCCAGCAGCCGAACTCGCCGAGAAAAACCGGAACCTTCTCCGCGGCGTCAAGGAAATGGTGTTGCCACCGGTCTTTCCACACGTAGACGTGCGCCTCATACATGATGCCCTGGCCGTCCGGCGTGTCGGTGAGCGCGTGGCCGTTGAGGACGCCGGTCAGGTCGTAGGCCCAGTCAAGACCGCCCGCAGAAAGCAGGTTGCGCGCGCCAGTTTTGCGGATGGTGTCGACAAGGTATTGCATGCCGACGGATTCGACTGCGCCGAGGTCGTGGAGGTTTTCGGCAAAGACGCCCTCCTTTTCGCGTAATTTTTCCGCGATGTCGCCACCGTTTCGCCATTCCTCCCAGGTGATGCCGTGAGGCTCGTTGAAGAGGTCGAAGATGACGCCGGGGTGATTCGCATAACGCGTGGCAGCGTCCTTCCAAAAGAGAGCGTTCATGCCGGTCGGCGCGCGATACTCGTGAAGGTCGATGACGACGTAAACGCCTTGTTGCTGGCAGACGGCGACGACCTGGTCGAAGATGGCGCGGTAGTGGCGGCCCTCGTCGTTTTGCCACGGGCCGGCGCCAAACCAGAACGACGTCAGCGCGCGGATGCGGATGACGTTGACGCCCCAGACGCGGATGGCATGATCAACGGACTTGTCGATGTTTTCGCCCGTCGCGGTCCATTCGAGCGAGGGAATGTCCACGCCCTGCAACCACACCTCCTCGCCCGCTTTTATTTGCGCGGGCTTGCCCCAAATTCGCGCCGCGCCGTCCCGCATCGCGACCAGGCGGTTGCCCTGCACCTTGAGAGGCGGAATGACCAGGCCTTCCGGAACGGGCATGGATTCGCTCCACATGTAGCGTTCGGACTGCACGGTTTTCCAGCCCTCGGCGTCGAATGCGGTGATGACCCAGTCATCGAGATCCATCACGCCGCTTTTCGCCTGGAAGAGGCTCGGCATGAGCGCGAGCAACGCCGTGCCTTCGGGAATCGCGAACCTCATCTCACGCGTCTGCCAGTCGCCGCTGCCTTTGAAATTCGGCGATTCCGGCGGCGTCGCGCCCGCGAGGTCGTGATGGTTGGCGTCCTTGAACATCATCATGATCCGCGCGTCAAACCAGTCGTTCACGCCGTGCTCAACATCCTTCCATCGCACGCGGAACGACATCTTCACACCCGCTGTTCCCTTGGGAGTCGCGACCGCGTGGTACGCCATCACATGCTTTCCCGGCTCCGTCTGCGTGATGCGCAGGAAGCGGTTGCCGTCCTCAACCGGATAACTGACGCCGTTCTTCGCCTCCGGCCATTGGCCCATTTCGCCGGCCTCCTGGAAATCGCCGTTGGCGACCAGGTTGTCCGTGGCGTGGCAAAGCCCCTGCCACGCCACACAGGCGGCGAAAACCAGTGCGAATGAGAGGTGAAGATGGTGAGTTCTTTTCACTGCGGGTTTGCGTCGGATTGGGGGTTCGAATAAATTTGGACAATGAGCGGCGCATCGTCTTTGGGCAGTTTGGAACCGCACTCGCGGATTTCAACACGCTCCCCGTTTTCGACTTGGAAAGCCGGCCCCGCGTGATTCGTGATGGTGACCCGGTTGAATGTCATATCCCGCACATTGCCACAGAAAAATCCGCGTTGCTTCATCGGCTCAATGCCGGCCATCATGGCCGGCATCCCAGGCTCAGCATCTTCTGCCATGTGAATTGAAATGTCGGTGAAGGTGATTTCCTCCACACACATTTCCGGCAGGCCGTACACGAATCCGGCGGACGCGCTGACCTCGCGCGCCGTGATGTGATGAAAATGAATCCGCCGAAAAGCCGGGGTTTTATCCGTGACCGGATGCGGGTTTTTATCCCACACGTCTTTGTCGGTTCCCCGCGGCTCGCAAAAATAATAGAGGTTGATGATGAAGGGGCAAATCACCTTTGTCATCACGATGTTGGAGACCCGCACATCTTCGACCACGCCGCCGCGACCTCTGCGTGACTTGAAGCGGATGCCGCGATCCGTACCCTCAAACACGCAGCTGCAGATCGTCACATTGCGAATGCCGCCGCTCATCTCACTGCCAAAGACCACGCCGCCGTGACCGTGAATCATCGTGCAATTCGTGATCGTGATATTTTCGCAGGGAATGCGGTCGCTCGATTCCTCGGTTCCCGCCTTGAGCGCGATGCAGTCGTCACCCACGTCGATGTGACAGTTGGAAATGCGCACGTTTCGACAGGACTCCGGATTGATGCCGTCCGTGTTCGGCGAGTCACTGGGATTGCAAATGCTCACATTGTGGATTGTGATGTTGTCACTGCGAACCGGATGAATGGTCCAGCTTGGCGAATTGATCATCTTCACGTCGGCAACCAGGACATCCTTGCACGACTCAAAACTGACCAGCTTGGGTCGTGAGTGAAGACCGCATTTGGAACGGTGACGTTCCCACCAGACCCGTCCGTTGCCGTCCAGAGTGCCGCGTCCGGTGATGGACACATTCTGAATGCGTTCGCCGTAAATGCAAGACGCGTAAACATCGCGGTTAACGCCTTCCCAGCGCGAATTGACAACCGGATATTCCGCGACATCATCCGTGAAGACAAGCACCGCGCCCGCCTCCAGATGGAGATTGATATTGCTTTTCAAAAAAATGGCGCCGGTCAGAAAACGTCCCGCCGGAACATAAACCGTTCCGCCACCCGCTCGATGGCAGGCCTCCACCGCGGCATGAATGGCACCCGTGTTCAGGGTTTTCCCGTCCGCGATTGCGCCGTAATCACAAATATCAAACATGGCGTGGTGGTGTTCGAGTCGGGGAGCGCCGGTGAAGGCCGGACGCTCCCGGTTGATTTTGTTAACGTATCAGCAATAGGCTGCCCGTGTTCTTCGAAAGCCAGAGCCCGGTGTTTGTTTTGGCGATATGCCAGCGCGCGCGATGTTCCGGTGCAAGAACGAAGTCACCGGCGATTGAGGCGGCGCTGGCGAGAAGAAAGATGTTTCCAGTTTCGGGGATGGCGTCAAGCAACGCGACGCCGGCAGTGCCGTTGGCGGCAATGTCGCCTTCGACCACGAGCGGCGACTCGATGGAAAACGCGAGCCCCGCGTTGTCCTCCAGTATGACGTTGTTTTGGACAAGTCCGTTGCCGCCAAACACCGCGTCGGCGGAAACCTCGACCGCGCAAGCGATGGCGCCGTCCTCCAGCAGCAACCGACCCGCCTCGACAGATGTCCCGCCGGTGTAAGTATTCTCGCCCGAAAGCGCGAGCGTACCCGCACCTTGTTTGATGAGTGCGCCGGATACAAATGGATTTGCCTGGTGGTCGGCAATTGTTGCGGTGACGCGCAAATCAACAACCGCCGGGCCGTCGCCAATGTCGAATGTTTGCCCGCCAACAAGTTCTATTCGACCGTTCACTACGCCAGCATTTGAGTTGATGATCGCTGTGTTGGGGTTTTCTGGATTTCCGATGAAAGCAATAGAAGGCACTTCGTTAGCCCGCAACACAAGGCGGGCGGGATTTCTGTCCGCAGTGGCATGTCCGATGTTGATAGGGATGTATTCGGTATTGGAGGGAAATCCAACGGGTGAATTGGTGATGGTGATGGTGCCGTTGTTCATCCACAGAGTGCCGAAGCGATTATCGCCATTGTCGCTGTTATTAAAAATGAGGCTTGCCGTGCCGGACAAAAAGATGTCGCCGTTGATGTTTGAGTTATGGCCCCGGGTAACCACGAGAGTGCCGCCGGTCAAATAAGCATTACTAAATGTGGTCGAACCGGAGGATGTCCCACCTATGCCCATGTTGTACGAACCTCCGGTCATGTAAAGGTCATTAAAAGTTTCGCTCGCGCCGGCGCCGTTGTTTGTATTTTGGCTCTGCTGGCGCAGCAGGCCGCCGTTGATTTCAATGTCGGCGTTGTCCGCGATGCGGTTGCCGCGGTTTTGCAACATGCCGCCGTTGAGCACAAGTTTTGTCAACACAGCATCGGCTGCGCCGTCAAATCGAACCGTGCCACTGCTGATGATGAGCGGACCTGTGAACAAATGTGGCTCTGAGTTCAATACATGCGTCGTTCCCGCGCCGGCGAAGACAACGCCTTTGCCGCCGTCATTCGCCAGCGGGCTGAAAAACCGGAGTATTCCGTTCCCAGTCGCGTCGGAGGCGTTATCGGTTCTGGAATTGATGACCAATCCTTGCTGGCCGTTGAAGTCAAGCGGCGTTCTGATGTCGATCATGCTGGTGAGATTGGCGCTAGGCGAAGCGACCGCCTGACATGTGAACATCACGCCGCTTTCAATAGTCAATGCGGCGTTTTCCTCCGCCTCCAACACAATGCCGCCGTTTGCTCCTGTGCCCGATGTGGCCAGTGAAAGCGAGTTGACCGTAGTGTTTTCAGTGAGGGTGAATGTTTTGACGGCGCTGCTGGCTCCCGCGACATTTGCGATACGCACATTGTTGCCATCGTCCTCGCCGTCGGCGAGCGTTTCGGTATATTCCGTCACCCAATCAAGCGGTCGAACGCCTTTCACAAGATCGTATGTCGCGAGGCAGACATCAATGTTCGCATTGCCGTTGGTACTGACGACCACGCCGGGAATGATGCTGATGGTGGTGGTGTCCGCCGCACCGCCGCGGCCGGAGAGGTCGGGCGCATTGTTAAAGAGCACATTTACCGAGTTGGCAACGCCGTCGGCAGGGTCGTACATCCCAAGCCTCCATCCACGGATGTAAACCGAACCGGCGTCGTTGGTGCGCACGAATCTGTCAGAAACGAAAGAGGTTTGGTAATTCGCCTTGGAAGAGATCACGATGGTGGATTGTCCGCCAGGATGCACCGTCAAGTCTCCGGCGTTGGAAAGGATTGCATGCCGCGTGGTGGAGCCGTGCAGGTTGAGTGTTGCGGAGTCAAAAAGCGACAGGCTGTGGCTGAACGGTTGCGACTGGTTGGCGACGCCGTTCTCAGGCAGATATAAAGTAGCGGAACTTTGCAAGACCAAATCCGCGTCCGGAGCCAGCGAGTTGACGTTTAACAATATAAAGTTGTTCGCTGTATTGATGACTCGCCCGGGGCCGTGGATTTTGTTCCTGAATTCCTTCGTCATACCCCCGGTGAGTGTGAGCGTGTATCCGTTCAACGTGACACCATTGACGGCGTTGACTTTGCCGCGTCCCACATGCCATGTCTGGTTCGTCGCCAAAATGAGCGGCGTGTTAAATGTGTAGTCAGGGCCGTTCGAACCGCCGTTCACGAGCACCCACATTCCTTCGGCACCGAGTGTGAGGGTGTTGGCGGCGGGATTGAAATTGTAATGGCCGTTGTTGACATCATCCGTGACACGCAATCCCAACCAAGCCAACTTTTCACCGAGCGTGAAGTTGCGGTTTGCGGCGAAGGAACGGAATGACGCGACATCGTCAGCCGTGGGCACGACGCCCCCGACCCATGCGGCACCGGAATTCAACGGCACGGTATTGGGCATGTCGGCTTTTTCGATGACGGCGGCGTGTAATGCCGCGGATGTGGCGAAAAGCGCGAATGCGGCCGCACAATGTGACATATTTTTCATGGATGACTCCTTTCCTGGGTTGCGGGTTGTTGCGTGGCAGAGGTGGGGCTCTGCCACACAGCGGATTTTTGTCATATTTTCACTCACGTGGTGAAAGATTACTGTTTTTGTCTCATGTGCGGCGCATCGTCCTTTGAGAACCATACGCCGCACGTCATTGTTTTAACGCACGAGAAGCAACGTGCTGGGAGGCTTGCCGATCCAAACCTCCTTGCCATTGTTGCGCCGATAAATCCAGTAGTTATTGACCGCCGACACGAGGTTGGGCTCGATTTTGCTGTCGGAAAGGATGACGCTCGACTTGGCCTCGAGCATTTCTTCCGTCGGAACAAAGTCAACCCAAACTGTCGCGTCCGCACCTGTTATCGATGAGGCCTTGAGGACGCCGTTGACATCGATTCTGAGATTCGCGCCGTCTTCCAACTCCAGCCCGCCGTCAAGTTGCGTGGTGGTATACGATTGAAACGTGGCGCCGGATTGAACTGTGACACGTGCTGTCTGGCTGTTCAAAAGTCCCGTGATGCCGAGCGTCCCCTGTTCGATACGGATGCCGCCGGTTAGCGTGTTGGTCGAAACGGAAAGGAGCAACATGCCTTCGCCGCGTTTGACGAGCATGCCGGCGTTGGTGCTGTTTGCCAAAATGGCTTGAATATCGAGATCAACATCAGCCGCGCCATCAATGATGTTAAAGGGGATCTCACCTTCAAGCTGAACCTGTCCAAGCATTGTTTTGGGATCGGTGCTTTCCGTGATGGTGATTTTGGCGGTGTTTGTATTGACGGTATTTCCTACAAACGTGAAGTCGCCCAGCAATGCAATGGCACACGGCAGCCTATAATAGGAATACCCCAGTACAATCGGGACAAACTCTACGTTGTCAAATGTATTTGAAATGGTTGTTGCTCCGAACACACGCACGGTGGAACCGCTACGGGAGCTGTCCGAATTAGACCTCACCGTCATCTGCCCGCCGGATATCATTAAATTTTCAGGGACATCCAAGCTGGTTGAACGATATTGCGACACGGCGCCGCCATGTATCCAGATGTTGCTGATGGTTGAAACGCCACCCCCACCGTCGCCACCAAGACTGAATGTACCGCCGTTCAGGGTTAGCGAACCAAACGAATCGGCACCGCCATTGCCGGAATTTGTCGCGCCGGATTTGACCATAAGCGTACCGGAGTTAATTGTCACATGGGCATCATCGGCGATCTGGTGGTTGACCTGACAACTCCCGCCGTTAAGAATCAATGTTCCCAGCACGGCGGTATTGGCAGGGGTTCGCGCAAACCGCGCCCAAACGCCGCTATTGAGGGTGATTGTGCCCTTATATGTGTTGGGAACATCACCATTCATATACAGATAAGCCGCTGTTGGCGAGTAAAACGATACGCCGTTTTCCGAGACATTGGTGAATGAGCTTTGCAGGTTGAATGCCGGGGTCAAGGAACCGTTGCTGTTACCTATCATCATGCCAAGAAAAATTTTGCCATCATGTCCATTGAAGTCAAGGTTCGGCACTGCGATCGTCTGGTTGTCGTCCGTGGTTCGCGTGGCGGCGAGATTGTGCTGGATAAACATCATGCCGCTGTCGAGGCGCAGGGTGGTGTCAGGTTCGCCAAGGATCGAGACACCGGCGGCTCCGGACACGCCGGCGAGGTTAATCGACAACGAGTTGATTGTGGTCAGCGGCTCCGTCAAGGTGATTTCAACGGGTCCGGCGAGCGTGTTGGTGAAAAGCACGTTACTGAGTTCTGTCTGCCCATCGACGATCGTGTGGGCATATTCTGTTGCAGGGTCAAGCAACCGCAGACCATACATGGGATCGTATGTGGAAAAACCTTCCCCGTACGTGGAGGAAGACGTTGTCCGGTGCAAGATGACATCTTTCACAATCGGCGTCTCAACGCCTGTTCCAAATGGATTGCCCAGCATTTCGGGTGTTTCCCGAAATAAAACATTGACTCTGGCAACAGCATCTCCCATGTAATCTATCGGATATTCGCCGATCGCCGTGCCGCGAATGATCGCCATTCCTGAGACGGGATCAAACCGGTTTGCCAATATGGTGGATGATGACGCCGCGCTTTTCCAAAAGCTCATCTGCGGCACGTCGCCATTGATTGTGATGTTTCCTTCAATCTCCGTTATACTGGGTGTGGTGAGCGTACATGAGGAGAGAAGCGTGGCGGAATTCTGGATTTCCACGCTTTTCGCCCTGTTGGTTGGCGAGGAATTGTAGAATCGGAGCGTCCCTGCTTCCACAATCAAGTCTGTATCAAGTGCGCCTTTGTTGGCCGCGAAAGACGTCAGCCCCCCATTAACGATCGTTCCGGGGCCGATAACGGATTCCGAAAAGTTTTTGGGATAGTCTGTCGAGGTGGTTCCTGCTATGGTCAGTACATGGCCATTGAGAAACGTGTTGAACGTGGAATAAAAAGTGAGGCCTCGCCGACAATCCCACGTTTGATCGTGCTGAAGATGCACGGGAATATTAAAATGGATATTTCCAATTGTCTGTTGAATGCCATTTTTCCCCAAGTGTAATTTTGCATTGTTGGAGCGCCTGAAATAAATCGATGCGCCATAATCGACTTGTATGCCGCTCCATGCGGTGTCTTCGGTGATCGTCCATGTCAAATTTGTGGCAACATCCGTCGAGACAAAACAGACGATGTCATCCGCTCCCGGGACAATGCCACCAGCCCAGCTGTTTGCAGAATTCAGCGTGGCGCCGTTTAGTAAATTCGTTATTGTTGCCGCTTGGCAATTCATTACGGTTATCGCAAGAACCGCGACAACCCAACATTGTTTTGTTGTTTTCACCTGATTTTTCCTTAGTTGCGTATCCTTTGGATCGGACACAATGTTTGTGTTGTTGTTGATTTTACATGTTGCGTGGCAGAGGTGGGGCTCTGCCACGCGGAAGTTTTTCAACGCATTGTCTTCATCTCAAACTTTTCGCCCTTGAGGGTGCGCATGACCGGTTCGCCCCAGTAGGGCGTGGGGGTGTAGTTCCAGTCGGAAATCAGGCACGGCGAGGATTTGGGGTGGAAGCACCAGGCGGTCCAGTTGAGGCGGTATTTCTGGATGCAGCCGAGCATGTCGGGCGCCCAGGTGTCGGGCATTTCGTGATTTTCGGGCGGGATGAAGGACATGCGTTCGGGTTGGCAGCCGACTTCGCCGACGAGGATGGGATATTTGGCCGCGGCGTCGAGGAAGGATTTTTGCCAGTTGCTTTTCCAGACGTACACGTGGGTTTCGTACATAATGCCCTGGCCGTCCTTGGTGTCGGTGAGTGCGTAGCCGTTCAGGATGCCGCTCAAATCGTACGCCCAGTCGAGTCCGCCCGCGGAAAGGAGATTTTTGGCGCCGGTCTTGCGGACCGTGTCGACGAGGTATTGCATGCCGACGGATTCGACGGCGCCGAGGTTCTCCTGGTTTTCCGCAATGACGCCGGCCTTGCCGCGCGCTTCGTCGAGGTTGCCGCCGTTGCGCCACTCCTCCCAGGAGATGCCGTGGGGTTCGTTGAGCAAACCGAAGATGACGCCGGGATGGTTGTTGTAACGCGTGGCGACGTCCTTCCAAAAGTGGGCGTGCTGGCCGTTCGCGGCGCGGTACTCGTGCAGGTCGATGACGAGGTAAACGCCGTTTTGCTGGCAGGTCGCGGCGACTTTGTCGACGAGCTCGCGGTAAGCTTTGCCCTTGTCGTTTTGCCACGGGCCGGTGCCAAACCAGAAGGGCGATTTCACGGCGAGGCGGATGACGTTCACGCCCCACACCTTGATGCACTGGTCGACGGATTCGAGAATGTGTTCGCCCGCGGCGGTCCATTCCATGGAGGCCAGGGCAACGCCCTGCAACCAGACTTCCTTGCCATCCTTCGTTGAAACGAGGCGGTTGCCCTGGACTTTCAGCGGGACGGTTTTTGTGTCCTGCGGAACGGGCAACGTGGTACTCCAAACGTAGCCCGCGTATTCCGCGGCGGCCTTGGCCTGCGCGGCGGCGAGCGTCTCGGCCTTCCACTCCGCGGCGTTGTAACCGGTGATGACCCAGTCGTCGAGATCCAGCGTGCCGCTCTTTGCCTGGAAGAGGCTCGGCATCAGCGCGAGGAAGACGGCACCATCCGGAACCGCGAACATCAATTCGCGCGTTTGCCAGCCGTCGGAGGTGCCGCGGAAATTCGGCGCGCCCGGCCCGCCCTTGACCGTCGTGTGGTTGGCGTCCTTGAACTCCATCATGATGCGCGCGTCAAACCAGTTTTGCGCGCCGACCGCGACATCCTGCCAGCGCGCGCGGAAGGTCATCTTGACGCCTGCCACGCCCTGCACATTCACAGGATGGTAGATCATCACATGCTTGCCCGGCTCGAACTGCGTGATGCGCAAAAAGCGGTTGCCGTCCTCGACCGGATAGCTGATGCCGTCCTTGGGTTCCTGCCATGCCTCGGCGCCGTTGCTGGCGGTGGTTTTTTGGAAGTCGCCGTTGGCGAGCAGGTTTTTTTCCGCGGCGTGGCAGAGGCTGTGCCATGCCACGCAGGCGGCGAGCGCGAGGGCGAAGCGAAGTGGTTTTCCGGGTTTGTGCATGGGTGGTGTGTTCCTTTCGGGGTTACTTGAGGATGAAGAGAGTGGGCTGGGGTTTGTACTTGATGTAAAGGTCGTTGCCGTCAACCCAGCAGGACCATTGGTTGAGCTGCCGAGTCGGCAAATCCAGGGGAAGCTCGCCGTCGGCGATGGTGATGCCGCCACTGGCGGTCAGCACTTTGTAGGTTCCGTACGCGTCCTTGACGGTTGTGCGGGGGCGCAGGAAGGAGCGGGTTGCGAAATTCGCGCGGCCGCTGAACGTGGCGGGCGTCAATCCATTGGCCTGGATTTCAATCGCGAAACCGTTGTCGGAATTGACTTGAAGATTCACCGCGCTGACTTCGCCACCGGCGAGCTGGAGGACGTTGCCGAAAGGATCGTTGTTCATCCCCATGCTGATGTTGCCCGAGAGCGTGACGGTTGCGCCGGTGTTCACGCGCATGGTGTTGCCGCTGCCAAGATAGCCGACATTGCAGTGGGCGGCGTTGACCCGCGCACCATCAAGAAACTCAATGATATTGCCCGTGTTAACGGCATGATACCCCGTGCGAAGCGTGCCGCCGGGCATGTTGAGGCTGCTGTCGCCCACCCAAAGTGTGTTGGAGGAGGAACCCCAGTCGTTGCCGACAACCACATAATTGGCGGTAACGTTCGCGGCGCCGCAAATGCGGCCTTCGTTGAGCGAACCCTGCCCGCCGATGACCAAGTGGTTGATGCTCGCGGTGGCGTTGCTGATGACCAGCCGGTTGGCGTTGCCGCGGCCGCCGAGCTTGATTTCAGCGGTCGCCATGTCAACAACGGCGTTGTTGAAAATGTCGAGATGGTTGTCCGAACCCTGGTCGCCGACGGTGATATAGCCGTTGGGCAATCCTGTCAGGCGTCCACCATTGACCACGAGTTTTGTGCCGCCGGTGTTGTTGCCCATGTTGATGGCTGCGGCAACCAGATGGCCGTTTGGCTGCACCAGAATTTTGCCGCGCGCGCCGTTGTGGCCGGTCGAGGAATATGCGTTGACGGTCAGCTTCGCGTTGTCAATTTCGAGGATGGCGTCGGTGTTGATCGCGAAGCCGCCAACGATGACGGACTCGCCCTCCATGAAGCGAATCGCGCCGCTGTTGACGGTCAGGTTGCCAATGCTCATGGGTGCATTGTTGCCGGTAAACGTCATGACGCCAGGGTTGTTTTTGACCAGCGAACCCGTACCCCAGATTTTACCGTTATACGTGAACGAAACACCTTGCGCCAGTTCAAGGGTTCCCTGTTGCACCGTCATCTGCGCGGGGAGCGACGGCGAAGTCATGCGCAATGTGCCCGCGCCGAATTTTCGGAACACACCAGAACCGTCGACCGGTGTGTGGATCACCGCGGTGTCCTGTCCGGCATACACATACAGGTCGTTCGCGGCCATGTTAATCCGTCCTGACGCGACGGCGTTGGTAATGCTCGAGGACGCACGCATGAGCAGCCCGCCCGCGCCATTTGCGCCGAGATTGAGCGCGCTGCCGCCGAGGTTCAACGCGGATTGCAAAAGCAGGGCCGTCGCGTTGACCGGTGCAAAGAGAGTTTCATTGGAGGCGAGCCGCGCGTATGGCGCGTTGAGTCCGGCGGGCAGGTTCGTTACGGTGACACCGCGAATGTCGTCATGCGCCGCATATTCGCCGCCGTTCTTTTCAATCACAAACCACGGTGGCAACAGGCCGGAGGAATGGCCGTCGAAAACCAGACGTTCGTTGGCGCCGGGATTCGTCGCCGCGTTGTGTTTGACGGCGAGTGTCATCGCGCCGCCTTCTCCGTGGAGCAGACTGCCAAATCGCGCGGTAAGCGTGGCCGCGTCATCCGCGCCCGCGTCCAAAATCAAGCGGCCGGTGTTGAACCCGCCCGTGGCGGAGAGCGCGGTCGCGCCACGAAGCGCAAGTTCGTCACCGGCGGATTTGGACAATGTCAACTGAGCGATTTTGGGAACCGGTCGCGCGGCGCCAAGCGCGACATCACCCGCGCCAAGTGTCGCGTCCGCCCCGGCCGCAATGCTGGCTGCAAGCTCGCCGTAGGTCAGGCTCAAGCCGCCAGTGAACGTGTGCTTCGCGGCGCCGAATTCGCCATGCGCGCCGCCCAGCGAGACCGAGCCGCGCCCCGCGAGCACCGGGCCAAGGATGCGCATTGGCGTGTAGCCGCCGTTTGGCCCGTTCAGGCGCATCGCATCGTAAAGCGTCAGCGTCCTATCCGTGCCGTGCAGTTCCCACCCCGTCCAGTCCGTGGTGAGTGTGACCGTTACCGCGCCGACATCGATGTCCTGCGTCAGTTCTGGTGAGGAGGTGCCATTGAAAATGACGCTGTCGCCCGATGCAAAGGTGGCCGCCGCGCCGTTCTCGCGCCAGTTCGCCGTGACTGTATCCCACACCGGATTGTTTGCCGGGTTGATCCACATCAGCACGCGGCTTGAAAATGTGGCGCTGTTCGTCGCGCTCCACACCTCGCGCGTTTCAAACGTGTCGGGCATCGTGTTCACCGCGCTGAACGCGTAATAAAATTCCGGCAAGTCATCGATATCAAGGCTGAACGTGCGCGGCATGAAAGCCGCCGGCCATGTGTGGCGCGAGGTCAATGCGTCTGGCGACGTCCCAACCCAGCATGTGACTGTTGTTTCAGCCGCGCCGATGTCCACAAGCGGAATGTTGAGTACCACCAGCGCCGGCATGTCGATGCTGGACGGCACGCCCAGCACCGCCTCGCCGCCTGTGCGGAATTTTAAGACATCGGACCATGCTTCATATGTATCGGTCGTCGCGCGGAAGGCACAATAATAATCCGTCGCGTACAGCAACGTTGCCATCGTCCCCGCCAGCGCGCCCGCCTCTTTTACGCCAAGCTCCAACTGCCCTGTCCATGCGTTGGACGTCGTCCCCCAAAACAGCGTCACATCCACAAATCCCGTCGCGCCGGCGTACAACACATCACCCGACACATCGGCGCGGTCAAAGCTAATTTCCCCGATTTTCGGAACCGCCAGCACGGGCGTCTGTCCGCGCGTTTCAAACGTCGATGCCTTTGTCGCCATCACGCCGTTATTCGTCACAAAACGAAAGGCGTAAATTGTCTGCGGTTCCAGCGTGTCAATGGGCAGCGAAAACGATCCGCTCGTCGTGAACGTCCCGACCGTGGCAGAAGGCGCGCCCTGCCACGACGCCTCGGAATCATCGCCGTCATCGACCTTCCATTGCGCCACGATTGTCGTCGACTTGCCCGGCGTGATGAGGCGGCCGTTGAGCGTCGCATAGGTGTCGCCCGCCAGCGTCGCCGGCTGCGCCGTCATCTCCCACACCTTTTCGTTGCTGAAACCGTAGACATGGTACGTGCCGCCGCCAAGCTGGGTAAGTTGAATGGCGAGCTCTCCGGACTCCTGCGCGGTGTAGCGGTACACCAAAATTTGGTCGGTCACCGGAGTGGCGTCAGGGTTGAATTCGATGGCATCCGCGGTCGTGCCATTCGGGCGAAATGTGATGCGCTGGTTGCGATTGTAACCGGCTTCCCACGCACGGTTGTAAAAGCGGATTTCGTGCAGGACGCCTGCCTCGAGTCCGGTGATGTACATCGTGCCGGAGGAAATGCCGTAATTGAGCGAGTTCAGCAACGTGCGGATTTGATTTCCCGTCGGCGTGACAATGTTGTTGTTATTGTTCGCCGTTGAACCCGGAAAGCTCCGCCAGCCATATTGCTGGTCGACAGAGGAGGCCGTGGCCGTCGTGTTGGTGAAGGTGACGCCGTTGATCACCAGTGTGCCGGAGGCAACGCCAAAGTTGTGCGCGTGCGTGTACAACTTGTTGGTGGAGATGCCCGTCGTCGCGTCGCTGTTAAAGGCAATGAGGCGTGGGTTTTCCTGTGCGTTGAGCAGTGCGGTGACGCAGAGAAGCAGGCACGTTGTGAACGGATGTTTTTTCATCGTGTGGCTCGTGGTCAGGAGGTGTTGCGTGGCGTGGCAAAGGTACCCCTCTGCCACAAAAATGTAGTCAGCGGTTTTTTTTCATTTCAAATTGCGCGCCTTTCAACGCGCGCAGAACGGGTTCGCCCCAGTAGGGTGTGGGCGTGAAATTCCAGTCGGCAAGCAGGCAGGGCGAGTGGCGCGGGTGGAAGCACCAGGCGGTCCAGTTGAGGCGGTATTTTTGAATGCAACCGATCATGTCCGGCGCCCAGGTCTCGGGCGCTTCGTGGCGTTCGGGCGGAAGGAACGGCATGGGATCGGGCTGGCAACCGACTTCGCCGACCAGCAACGGGTATTTCGCGGCGGCGTTGATAAAACACTCCTGCCAACCGCTTTTCCACGGATAGACGTGCGTTTCGTACATGATGCCGAGACCTTCGGGCACATCGACCAGCGCATGGCCGTTCAAGATGCCGCTCAAATCATACGCCCAGTCCAATCCGCCCGCACTGATCAAATTCATCGCGCCGGTCTTGCGGATCGCCTCCACCAGCGGTTGAAATCCGACGGAGCGAAACGCGACAACCGGCTCGGTGTTCTCGGCAAAAACACCGTCCTTTTGCTTTGGGTCGTCCGTAACATCGCCGCCGTTTCGCCATACCTCCCATGAAATCGTATGCGCCTCATTCAAGAGGCCGAAGATCACGCCTGGATGATTCTTGTAGCGCACCGCCGCGTCCTGCCAAAACCGCACATGCTGCTCCGAAACCGCGCGGTACTCATGCAAGTCCAGCACCACATAAACCCCGCGCGCCTGGCACGTTGTGATCACGTCATCCACGCGCTTCCGGTACGCCGCCGCGTCCTCCGCCAGCCAGAACTTCGAATGCACCGCCAGCCGGATGATCCGCACGCCCCACACATGAATCGCCTGGTGAACGGTTTCGGGAATGTAATTTCCTTCCGGCCAACACTCCAGCGACGAAATCGACACGCCTTGCAGCCACACCTCGCGTCCGCTTTCCTTCTCCACCAGACGGTTCCCGCGCACCGTCAAAAACGGCGTCCACGCATGGGCGTTTTTCGGAATTTCAAGCGTCATATTGTCTTCCTTGCCTTTGCCAGCGAACCACGTTCGATCAACTCCACCGGCAACGCGTGATGCCCCTGCGCCGCACCCTCCGCGCCAGTCAACTGCGCCTCCAGCAACCGCACCGCCGTGGCGCCGATCTCCGCAAACGGCTGCCGCACCGTCGTCAACCCCGGCGTCAGCCACTCCGCCATCGGGTCGTCGTCAAACCCCACCACACCCACATCCTCCGGAATCAGCAACCCCCGTTCCCCGCAAAACCGGTAGCACATCCGCGCCACCGCGTCACAACTGCAAAACACCGCCGTCGGCCTTCCCCGGCCCGTCAGCAACCCCTCGCAAGCCTCCCGCACCGCTTCCCCCCAATCCGCAAACGGATCCTCCACCACAATGTCCCGCACCAAACTTCGCGGCAACGCCACCCCAAACTCCGCCAGCCCGTCCCGAAATCCCGCCAGCCGGTCCGCCACCGTCGACGACGCCGTATCCCCGATAAACCCCACCCGCTCGTGGCCCAGCTCGCCCATCCGCGTCCCCGTCAAAAACCCGCCCCGGTAATTGTCCGCCGCCACCGACGTCATCCCCGCCTCCTCCCCGCAATGCGCGTCCACCATCACAAACGCAAACCCCTCCGCCCTCAACCGCGCCACCGCCGCCCGGAATCCCGCCGTGTGCAACGCCACAATCACCGCCCCGCGCGCGCCGTTCTCCGTCAGCCTCCCCACGCTCTCCATGTCCTCCGTCACATCCCCGTGCGCGTCGCACACCTGCACCTCATACCCCCGTTCCCGCGCCACCTGTTGCGCGCCCCGCACGATCCGTATCGACGGTTCCCACGCCAGATTTCCCACCATGATCTTCAACATCCCCGCCGTCCTCGACTTCTCCCGCACATACAAACCCTTCCCCGGCCTGCGCTCCAGCAACCCCTCCGCCACCAGCAACTCCGTCGCCTTCCGCACCGTCACCCGCGCCAGACCATGCTGCCGCGACAGCTCATGCTCCGACGCCACCCGCTCCCCCGGCGCATAATGTCCCTTCGCGATTGACGCCTTCAACTTCAACGCCAGTGTTCGATAAACCGGAGAACCGGTGTGCATACCAGTACTATTCATGCTTCCAAAATACCACGACAATCCGTTTCCTGTCAACCTATGAATACCGCACACCGGCATTAGAGAAGTTGTGTTATAAGTTTGGTAAATCGTCGCGTATAGAACGCTCCTTCAGAACCCGGCGGCCAACAAATTGAACTGATCGTCGATTTTCGCCAGCCGGTTGCGGTAAATCCCTGCCACCTCGGCGTACTGCTTCATCTCACCGATGCTGTGTTCAACCACCACGCGTAAATTCGACAAAAGGGTGTTTTAGTGGCGTTGCGAGTCATCAAGACGCTTTGATCGGCAGGCATACCCTGGGATGTCGCGCACCTTGGAAACCACGGTCTGGCAGAATGGTCATCGTCGCCGGGATGTTCGGCCATAATCTGACGTTGATCCCACACGCGGTTATCATGCCGCGCGCCGCGCTTGCTCGGAACCGGCGATGTTGCGGATGGAGACGCGAGGCGTCATTGCGCGCCGCTGTTTTGGCGCGTCCATGAACCATAAAGGTGCGGGTGGTCGGTGTCAACGTAGACGCGGTGGTAGGTGCCCTCGGTGTAATCCCACAGGGGGCGGAAACTTCCGGTGTCGAGGTCCTGAGGGAAGTCGGTGACGATCTTGTATTGCAACGGATGGGTGTCGTCGCGGCGCAGTCGGCGTTGGAATTCCTCCTCGTCGCGAATGAAGAGCGGATGGGCGTATTGCGCGGGTTGCGCGAGGGTGAGCGGACCAGCGACGACGGCGCAACGGCGCGAATGAAACGCGTCGACCGCCTCAAGCCGCGGTGTCGCGGGAAGGAGCAGTTCGACGCGGTCGCCACGGGACCACACGCGGTTGATCTCGAGCCACTGGCCGGGCGTTCCGACGACATGCTGCCCGTTCACCGTGGCGCGGCTGCCATGGCACCACGCGGGAATGCGGAAGCGCAACGCGCGTTGCCGCGGTTGCGGAACATCAATGGTGAACGCGATGGTGTCGATCGCCGGATAGTCTGTTTTTTGCGTGAGCGTGAAGCCATCCTCAATGACGCTCGACGGAAGATAAAGCGACACATGCAACGCCTCGGGTGAGGTAAAATAAATGAGGTCGTGATACGCGGCAACGGCCTGGATGTACGTGCCGCTGCAACAGGGCCACGTCGAATGATAATAGTGGCGCGTGGAACTGGAGGGACGGTAATCCGCGTAATACGTCGTGCGTCCGTCGGGCCAGACCGGAAGCGCGGCGCCGATGCAACTATGCAGCACGCGCTCGGCCCAGTCCATGAAGCGGCACTCGCCGGTGAGCTCGAGCAGATAACGCGACAACTTGAAGGCCGCCCACGACCCGCAACCCACCTCCGCGTGCTCGGCGCAGATGTCGAGCGAATAACCAAGCCGCCCGTCATGAATCGGCAGCAACCGTTCGAACGGTCCGAAGCCGCCGGTGCAGAAACACTGCGTGCCGGTCATGTAATCATGCGCGTTAACGGCCGCTTGCAAGAGCGCGGGATCGTTGTCCACCACAGCGGCCGTGACGAGGCTGCAAAAGCTGTTGACGTGGCTGTACGCGTGCACGGTGTGGGCGTTGGACGGGCGGTTGCTGTCGCGGAACGGATCCCAAAAATATGGATAACGCCAGACGTCGCCGAACTCCTTGAAGCGAACGTCGCCGGTCTGCTCAAAGGCGCGGTAGAGGTTTTCGCCGAGCGTGTACCATTCCAGCGTGCCGTGAGGATGGCGGCCGTCCCAGTCGATCTCACCCGCCGGCGAGCGCGTACGGTCGAACGCGTTGCCGGCAAACTCCGTCAGTCCGCCGAGAAAGCGACGGCCATCTGGATAGCGTGTGAAATGATGGAGGTCGACGATGCCGCCGACCAGTTTGTCAAAGCCATACGTGCCAAAATTATGCTGACCGTCCTTGCCGTAAATGCCGAGCAGTCCCTCGAAAAGGCGCACCGCCTTGTCCGTCAGCGCCGCATCACCCAGCGCCGCGCCGAGTCGCGAAAAACCGCTCAGCCACTGGCCGATTACCAGCCCGCTGTCGTGCGAACACCAGCCGCCGAGCACTTTGCCGGGCGCAGGCAGATTTTTGCCTTTGCGAAACCCGTGCAGGATGTCGTCGTTGTCCACGGCAAGATACGTCTCGCGCGCGTCAAGCACTTGATCCAAGTGGCGCGACGCGAGGAGCGTGGCAGGAAGCGATTGGAGTTTGCGTTTGATCATGTCATTCCTTTTCCGGGGGCGGTTCAAACTTCAGCGTCGATCGGTTTCTGCGCCCGGCGCGATGTCGAAGTCGGTGAAAAACTCCGGACAAATGATGCGCGGCGTGGCGTAAAACGTTCGGCCCAGTAAAAACGCTCGTCGCCTCCTGGCGTGTGCGAAAGCATAAGCAAGCAGGCAATTTGCATGGTGTTGCACAAAAAGTCTTTCATAATATGGCTTTCACGTGTTAGCTTCAACATCAAAATGCGTGGCGCGCGAAACGCGCAACATCTTCTTTTGAGAGCGTTGGCATCCGCCAGCTGCATGCCACTAAAAAGGGTCTCTGACTTTGAGCTCGACGCAACGGGAAACCCGACATTCAAAATCGGGCCGGATCGCTCGTTGTCTGAAGAGGAAAAAGGATTCACGTTTCGTTGCCGCCGCGTCCCTGTTGATACATTGGGACTCAAATAAAACGTCGTGGCGTGGCAGAGGCTCTGCCACGCCACAAGGCGACATTTGGCTTTCACAAATCGAAAGAAACCTCTATCATGTGGCGCACGTGTTATCGTTAACATGTTGATTTTTCAAACACAAGGACAGGCATGAGCGCGCTTGAATCATTTTTCAACACCGGAATTCCCAACGCGGCCCTGCTGCAACGCCGCGGCCTCGACATCTACGCCATCATGCACTTCGGGCTTAACACCTACACGGGACGCGAGTGGGGGTTTGGCGATGAGTCACCGTCGCTCTTCGACCCGCCGGAGTTTGACGCGGGGCAGATCGCCGGCGCGTGCGCGGAAAGCGGCGTCCAGGGATTGATCCTCGTCTGCAAGCATCACGACGGATTCTGCCTCTGGCCCACGCGAACGACGCCGCACAACATTTCCAAGTCGCCGTTCCGAAACGGCCGCGGCGACCTTGTGCGTGAAATGTCGGACGCATGCCGCAAGGCCGGCATCAAGTTCGGCGTTTACGTCTCGCCGTGGGACCGCAACAACCCGCATTACGGCACGCCGCGTTATGTCGAGATCTACCACGAGCAGCTCCGCGAAGTGCTGACGAATTACGGTCCGGTTTTCGAGGCATGGTTCGACGGCGCGAACGGCGGCACCGGGTTTTACGGCGGCGCGAACGAGGAGCGGCGCATCGACAAGTTCGCGTATTACGACTGGCCCGCGGTGTGGTCGATGGTGCGTCGCCTTCAGCCCGGCGCCTGCATCTTCAGCGACGTTGGCCCGGAACTGCGCTGGGCCGGCAACGAAACCGGCATCCTCGACCCGGAGTGCCGCTGTTCCTTCACGCCGTCGCTGCCGCCGGGCGTCGCCGGCTACCCCGCGCCCGGACATATCGACCAGGCCATCCTCGGAACCGGCACGCCGCGCGGACGCTTTTGGATGCAACCGGAATGCGACTTTCCCTTGCGTCCCGGCTGGTTTTACCATGAGGCCGAGGACACGCGCCAGAAAAGTTCGCGCCATTTGCTCAACGTTTATCTGCGTTCCGTCGGTTGCGGCGGCACGATGAACATCGGCATCGCGCCCGACAAGCGCGGCTTGCTCCACGACAACGACGTGCGTGCGCTGGCCGGTTTTCATGCGCTCCGCAACCAGCTTTTCGCCGACCTTCGTGGCACGGCCGGACTTCTGCCACACGCGGCGTTTCATTTTTCCGAACCCGTCGAATTCGACACGATCGTCATGGAGGAGGACATCGCGTGCGGCGAACGCGTTGACGCCTACGAGCTTTGCGTCCTCGACAACGACGCGTGGCGTGTCGCACTCTCCGGCCACGTCATCGGACAAAAACGCATCCGCCTCATCGCGCCTGTCCGCGCCGAAGCGGTGCGTCTTGACGTCCGTGGCCACGACGTGAAACCCGTCGCACTTCGCCTCTACAAACGTCCCGCGTCAATCGACATCGCGGACGACACAACCATTGATTCCCTGGACGCGACCATCCCCATGCAACTTGTCAACCAAACGCACGACATGCTTGTTTTCCGGTACGACGGCGCCGCACGTCTTCGCGGCTTCCGCTTCACGCCTGTTGCAAACGCCGCCGGCACGCCGCTCGCGTATGCGCTCGACGTCTCCGCCGACAACACGACCTGGCAGTCCGCGGCAAAAGGCGAGTTCTCGAACATCATGGCCAACCCCGTCGCCCAGGACATCATTCCCCCGTTGCCGATGGATGTCGTCACCTTTGTTCGACTCACCGCGCTCCGCAAATCCGATCCCGCCGCCGAGCTCGTTTTTCAAACGTTCGAAGCGTTGCCGGGCTGACCCGTTTGATGTCGGAATTTTCAACCGTTTCCCGCCGGTTTTCACCGCTTGACCGGTTGTGACGGGTCTGATATATTGCTTTCACGTGTTAGCATGGTGTGTTTTTTCAAAAACTTGCCGCTAAAAAACAGCGGCGCCAAGGAGAAAAACCATGGCCAAATATTTGACCAGTTTCGCCGTCATCATGGCGGTTATTGCGGGAACATCCGCATGGGCGCAGAACGCGCCGGTGACTATAGAGGCGGCAGTTACACGTATTCAAAAAAGCTCGGGTGAACATGCCCAGTTTGTCCTGAGGCGCGCGGAAATCGACGCGGACAGTGCGTGGATCGTTTTATATGAGATGAGCGGCACGGCCGTGAACGGTGTGGATTATGAGACGCTTGGCGGCACGGCCACGTTTGCGGTGAATGAAACATCCGTCAGTGTGGAGCTGATTCCGAAAGGCGAATTAAAGATTACGGATCTAAACGTGGTGCTGACCGTAACCACGGTGAACGGCGTGCTAATGGACGCCCCGAAGCCATCCGCAAGCATTACCATCGCGCAGGAGACGAATGGATTGCGCCTGCGGATTTACAACAGTTACACCGGAAATGGCGACTTGTCTGACTTGTTAGCGCGCGCGCCGTACTCGACGCATTTGTTCCAGGGCCAGGTGTGGTTTGGCAATGATTTTGGATGGGGCCCCGTTTACAGGGGCGGGCCGATCGGCACGGAGAACTTCGCGATGCTGTGGGACGGTTTTGTGTGGCTGGACGCGGATGAGACATACACGTTTGCGACGCACTGCGACGACCGCTCGCTCATCATGATCGACACCGGACGCGATGGGTTTGGCGACGATGACGTCGTGGTGGCACGCGGATCAACCCACGCCACGTGGAATTTCGGCCTGGCGAGTGTCCCGGAAAGCGGTTATTACCCGATTGCCATTTCGTTTGTGCAATGGGGTGGCGGTTATTTTTTCTTCACCCGCTGGGACAAAGGGAACAAAGTCGGCCATGACTTCTGGAACGCATTTGCTTACACGGTTGACACATCCATCGCGACCGCCGGCGGGCTTCCGATGTTTGAGCGCTCGGGTGCGCGGCCGGGGGCGAGCTGGTTCAGCGAACCCGCGTCGGTGAAGGCGGAGACCACGGGCATTTCGATCGCCTCGACGCTGGGACATGCGGCGGACCATCCAAAAGTGTCAGTTGTATGGGGCGCGGAACCGGGCGTTTACACGTCGACCAACAGCGTGACGGGCGGGTTTGCCAGCGGCGTCCCGTTCAGCATCACGATGTCCGAGGCGAATCCCGGCACGTACGCGTACCGCATGTTTGTGGAGGACAACGGCGTGCTGTCGCAAGCCGCGGTCAACGGCGATCCGGGCTTTCACGTGGGGCCGCTGGCTTTTTCAACGCTTTCCAACGCGTGGGAAAAGGGCGAGATCCCGGGCGCGTTTGAGGTGCGCCGCACTGGCGCGTCCAGCCTGCCGCTGCGCGTGAATTGCACACTCTCCGGCACGGCGGAGCGCGGCGTGGACTATGTGGCCGCCGGCTTTTCAGGATTTGTCACGATTCCGGCGGGCGAGACGGCGCTCGTGCTGCCCATCGCGCCCATCCGCAATTTTTCCAAGCTGGACGACACGGAGGTGGTCCTCACGCTGGCCGCGGGCGCGTATGTCACGAACACGCCGTCGCGTTCCACTTCGCTGGTGATTCACAATGAGGATTTGCCGGAGTCCGTGGAAGGCGAAATCCTGTGGCTTGGCCGGGTTTCAAACAACGCGTCGGAGCGCGCGAACTGGCTGGAGAACCGTCTGCCGCTTGAGACGGACACCATTGTGCTTGACGCGACCGGCACCGGCGACCTCGTCTGGGATTACGATGGGGAAAACGGTTTGCCCGCAACAGTCGCAAATTGGCGGCAAGAGGTCGACTTCACGGGCACGGTGCAATTCAACACCACCTACGGCGCGGCGTTTCCCGTGTTTACCATCACGGGCAACGCGGTTCTTGAAGGCGGCACTTGGACGCATCGCGCAAATTCCAACCTTTCCGTGTATTGGTTAAAAATTGACATTTTGGGTGATTTCACGCTGGGAAGCGGCGCATCCGTCAACGTGCAACACAAAGGATTTGCCAGATGGAATGGCCCGGGTGGATTGTGGCATATCGGCTACGAAGAATTCGGCATCTCGCACGCCGGACAGGGTAGCTGGTATCGCGTTCGCGGAAACCCCAACACATACGGCTCCGCGTTGAATCCGATGGATCTTGGTTCCGGCGCAAAAAATCACGAGGGTCCGGGCGCGATCTTTCTGCATGTGGGCGGCACGGCACTGCTCAACGGCACACTCTACGCCAACGCGCATGACTACGAAGTCGATGACGGCGGCGCCTCCGGTGGCAGCATCAACCTGCGTGCCACGGAGATTCATCCGGCATCCACGGGACTTCTTACGGCCAACGGCGGCGGCAGCCACTGGCGCGGTGCGGGTGGCGGCGGGCGCATCGCGATCCAAAGCGGCAACGCGATTCCCCAAGGGTTGCGCTTCTCCGCACGCGGCAATTTCCAATGGGATAACGCCTCCTCCGCCGCTGGTACGATTTACCGCGTGACTCCGTTTGAAAACCGGCTCATCGTGGACAACCAGAACATTGATACGTACTGGGGCGTACAATCTCAACGCACCGACCTCCCGGCCAAGTTGAAGCGCACCGACTCGCCCCTGCAAATATTGGGTGAGGACGCGTCCAGCGACTTTGGGCGCACCGACGTGTCACTGGCGCCCGGCGGACACGTCACGTTGCAGTATGACTTTAAGTGCGCGTCATTTACCGTAGCGGGGTGGAATTCCTCCGTGGATCTCAACGGCAAGAAACTTCTTGTGCAGTCCTTTACCGATGCCTCCGGGACGTTTACAAAATCCGCCGACACGTACGAGCACAACGCCTCCGGCCGCTTCAACGGCGTCAACTTTAACAATGGCAAACTCGTCATTGTCAACCCGGCAACACGATTCATTTTGAAATGACGAACGAAAGGAAAACCCGCCCGTGAAAAAAAATTGGCTTCCACTGACACTTCTCGCCACGCTGACGTTTCCGCTCATCGCGCAAACCTTCCGGCCGCCAACAGAATGGGGCGCCGCGCAAGGCAATCCGTTCAAGGAAAGCGGGCAGCCGCGCTGGCGGTTCGACCAGATCCGGCCCGCGAATCCGGAGGACGCTGACGCGTATGTGGTGATGAAATGGGACGAGGGCCGCAAGGCGTGGCACAACGTGCCGGGAAGCCAGGGCGGGCAGCCGGACGCGAAGATGGAAAACGGCAACGCGCGCATCGAAGTGCGCGCGCGCGGCGGCGGTGACTCGGAGTTTGTCAAAGGCGCGGCGCTGGTCTTCATTGCGCCGCAGGACGGCATGTACCGGTTCGCGGTGGACGCGATCGACATTCACCGTTGGGAAGGCGGCACGACGACGTTTCTCATGGTGCTCAAACGTTTTCAAAAAAATGACGGCTGGAGCGTTGAGCCGGTTTTCAAGACCGCGTTGGAACCGAAAAACGGAAACACGCTGGAGCCGGTTGAGATGTCGCTCAAAAAAGGCGACGAGCTCGCCGTGGTGCCGTGGCACGACGGACACTGGTCCGGCGCGACCGTGACGTTTGTCAAACCTTCGGTCACGCGCACCGGCAACTTCACCGCGGTAAAATCCGCGCTTCCAGCCGCGTTGCCGTTTGAGCTGTTTGCGAAGACCACCAGCGCGGGTCGCCCGCTTCCCGCGCAAAGCGGCGTGGCCAATGTCCGCGATTACGGCGCGGCGGGTGATGGCAAAACCGATGACACGGCGGCGATTCAAAAGGCGATCACGGACAATCGCAACCGTGGCGGACGCGTCGTTTATTTCCCCGCCGGCACGTATCTCGTGAGCGACAAGCTGACGTATGGCGACAACCTCGAGCTTGCGAAATTTCTCACGCTGCAAGGCCAGGGCCGCGACCTCACCACGATCCGGTTGCGCGACAACTGCCCCGACTTCGACCAGCGCAAGGCGGTCGTGAGCCTGTTCGAAGGCCCGACCACCGGCATGGCGTTCAACAACAGCGTCTACGATCTGACCATCGACGTTGGCAGCGGCAACCCCGGCGCGGTCGCGCTGGAATGGATGCAGAACAACACCGGTTCCGGCGAGCGTCTGCGTCTGCGCGCGCCTGCGGGAAGCGGCAGCGTTGGCTTTGATCTGACGCGCCACGAACCCGGCCCCGGCCTGATCCGCGACGTCATCATCGAGGGCTTCGATTATGGCGTGTTCTCCGTCCAGACGTGCTTCAGCATGACCTTTGAAAACATCCTCTTCAAGGGGCAGCGCAAGGCCGCGATCCGCAACAACACGCAGACGCTTTTTCTCCGTCGCATTCGCAGCGAAAACAACTGCCCCGCGATCATTTTCGCCGACCAGACGCCTTTTGGCGGCGTCTGCGTGATCGACTCGGAATTCATCGGCACCGGCCCCGAAGCCGCGAAAACCGCCGCGATTGTCTGCGGTCAGCCGTGGATTTTCACGCGCAACATCCGCCAGCAAGGTTACGCGAAACTGATTGATCCCGGCCTCGATGGTGCCGAAAAAAAAGGCGACTGGTGGGGCAGTGTCGGCGCGCAGGTCTCCGCCTTTCCCGGCGTCAAGCCGGCGATGTTGAACCTGCCTGTCAAGGAGTCGCCGGACATTCCGTGGGACGCGCCGGACAAATGGGCGGTTGTAAATCCGCAACGCCTCGACGAAACTTACGACGACAGCGCCGTGATCCAGGAGGCGCTCGACTGGGCCGTGGCGAACGGCAAGACCTCACTCCTCGTTCCCGGTGGCCGCAGAGTGCTTTACGGCAGCACGATCAACGTGCCCGCAAACATCCGCCGCATTTATGGTTGCGACGCGATGTCGGGCCTCACGCCGGACATGGCGAAAAGCCGCGCGGCCGTGTGGCGTGTCACAGCCGGCGCCACGCCACTGGTCATCGAGCGCTTTTACAACGAGGATTTCGCGCGCGCGTTGCCCGTTCGAAACTGCGTCTGGATCGAGCACGCCTCACAGCGTCCGCTTCTGATGGCGCACGGCTCCTCCGCGTGCGATCCGTACCGCGGCACGCCCGCAAGCCGCAACGCCGACGTCTTTGTCGACGACTGGGTCGGCCAATTTCAATTCAACGGGCAGAACGTCTGGATGCGCCAGTTCAACCCCGAGTCCAACGGCGAAATGCTTGTGAACGACGGCGGCACGGTCTGGATTTTCGGCAGCAAAACAGAGAGCGAAACCGGCACCTGGATCGTCACGCGCAATGGCGGCAAAACCGAACTCCTCGGCGGCTACAATTACCCAAGCTGGCGGCACCCGAAAAGTCCGGCGCCCAAGCCGCTTTTTATGGTTGAAAACGGCTCCTTTTCCGCTGTCGTCAAGGAGCAGGTCTTCCACGGATACATGGCCTATCCCGTCACGTTGCGCCACACACGCGGCGGCGTCACGAAAGACATCGGACGCGAGTGCGTCACCGGCGCATGGATCGGCAACGTGCTGGCGCTTCCGCAATGAACACGCGTTTGTTTTCGTTATGGAAGGCCACGTCAACTCGACACGCCGCTTTTTCCATTTCACTGACACGCTAACTCCAACCCCACACATGATGAACACTTTCACCAACCCGCTTCTTCCCGAAGGCCCTGATCCCTTCGCCACGTTCCACGACGGTTTTTATTACGTCATGGTCACGGAGCAAGACAAGCTCCGCATTCGCCGCACGCGCGACGTCACCGACCTGGCCAACGCCGAAAACCGCATCATCGGCACCGCGCCGTTTTCCGACGCCTGCGCCACGTCCATCTGGGCGCCGGAAATTCATCGCGTCAACGGTCGCTGGTACGTTTATTTCACCGGCACCATGCTCGACCCGGCCGACCCGAGCGGCTCCGACGTGAAGCGCCGCATCTTTGTCATGGAATGCGACGGCGACGACGTCATCCATGACGCGTGGCACTTCCGCGGCCCGGTCAAACTTCCCGCCGATCGCTACGCCATCGACGCCACGATTCTCCACGACCACGGCGCGACCTACATGATCTGGAGCAGCAAGCTCGACTACGACGGCGGCTGGTGGCAGCACATCATGATCGCGCGCATGGTCTCGCCTTTCGCGCTGGAGGATCGCGAGGTCATTCTTTCGCGTCCTGAATTTGAATGGGAGCGCCACCAGCAACCCACCAACGAAGGCCCGCAAATCTTCCGGCACGGCAACGACATCTTTGTCGCTTACAGCGGCAGCGCGTTCTGGAGTCCTGAGTATGCGATCGGTTTCCTCCAAACCAAAAGCGGCGTGGATTTGCTTGATCCCCAAAACTGGTTTAAGCATCCCGCGCCCTTTTTCAAGCAGTCGCCGGAGAACAGCGTCTACGGTTGTGGTCACAACAGTTTTGTCCCTTCCCCCGATGGTGTGGAAATGTGGAACCTCTACCACGCCCGCAAACTTCCCGGCATGCCGCCCAACGATCCGCGATCCCCGCGAATCCAGTCGCTCACGTTCGACGCCAAAACCGGTCTTCCCGTTCTTGGCATTCCGACGGCAACCAGCGAAAAACTCCGCAAGCCCTCCGGCACCCCGGACTGCTGATTTTTTTTCCACCCACGTTGATGGCGCCCGGGGGCCGTTGGTGGCGGGGCAAAACCTCTGCCACGCCACGGCGTTTTTCGCGCAACATTGCGGCATGTGCTTCAACCCCAACGGGGTTGCAGTGTAAAATTGTTGCATCAGGGTGGGGCGCGACCGCCGGGCGCGTCGGGCTTACGACAAGCTTGGATCCGCAACACAAACG
>JAVBOU010000212.1:0-19931 GCA_031550185.1 Kiritimatiellia bacterium
GTTGCGGATACAAGCTTGTCGTAAGCCCGGCGCGCCCGGCGGTCGCGCCCCACCTGAAAATTTGATTTTTATACCGCGAGGCGTGCAAATGTGGTATATTATACAGTCTATATGGCAAGGGAAAAACGTTTGTTTCTTTCACCGCCGCACATGGGAGGAATGGAGCGGGTGCGGGTGGAGGAGGTTTTTGAAAGCAATTACATCGCGCCGTGCGGGGCGATGGTGAAACGGTTTGAGGGGATGCTGGCGGAGCGGATCGGACGACCGGTGCTGGCGACGTCGAGCGGGACGGGGGCGTTGCATTTGGCGTTGCGAGTGCTGGGGTTGCGACCGGGCGACGAGGTGGGGTGTTCGACGCTGACGTTTATCGCGTCGGTGGGACCGGCGGTGGAGATGGGCGCGACGCCGGTGTTTGTGGAGTGCGCGGCAGAGTCGTGGTGCATGGACGCGGAGGCTCTGGAGACGGCGCTGCGCAAGCATCCGAAGGCGCGGGTGGTGATTGCGGTGGATTTGTACGGGCAGTGCGCGGATTATGACGCGATTGCGGAGGTGTGCGCGCGGCACGGGGTGGCGTTGATCGTGGACGCGGCGGAGGCGTTGGGCGCGCGTTACAAGGGGCGTCCGGCAGGCGCGGCGGGCGCGGCAAGTTTTTTTTCGTTTAACGGAAACAAGATCATCACGACGTCGGGCGGCGGGGCGCTGGCGATGGAGGACTGGGAGATGCTGGCGCGCGCGGAGAGGCTGTCGCAGCAGGCGCGTGAAAAGGTGGCGTGGTATGAGCACCGGGAGACGGGGTACAATTACCGGTTGAGCAATGTGCTGGCGGGAATTGGGGCGGGGCAGTTGGAGATGCTGGAGGCGTATGTGGCGAAGCGGCGGGAGATTTGCGCGTGGTACACGGAGGAATTGGCGGGCGTGGCGGAGGTGATGCCGGAAGCAAATTACGGGCAAAGTTCGCGGTGGCTGACGGTGGCGCGTTTTCCGCGGCGGGGGGCGATTGAGAAGGGGCGTCCGGGCGAGCTGGCAATGTGCGTGATGGCGGCGCTGGAGGCGGCGAACATTGAGTCGCGGCCGGTGTGGAAGCCGATGCACACGCAACCGGTTTTCGCGGGGTGCGCGTGTTATGGCGAGCCGTTAAGCGAGGACATTTTTACGGACGGGCTGTGCCTGCCGTCGGGAACGGGAATGACGCGCGAGGACGTGGCGGAGGTCTGTGACATCGCGCGGGAGGTGGCGCATGCGTAGGGTGTTTTCGCGGGTGTGGCCGGTGGCGGTGGATGTGTGCGTGATGGCGCTGGCGTACGCGGCGGCGTACGGGATTCGGGGGATTGAGTTTGGCCTGCCGGCGTGGGGGATGCGGGGCGCGGCGTGGACGTTTGCGACGGTGGCGGCGGTGCAGTTGGCCTGCCTGGCGCTGGCGGGATGTTACCGGTTGTTGTGGCGGTTCATCACGATCATGGACGTGCCGCGGTTTGTGCTGGCGGTGACGCTCTCGACGCTGGTTTTCGCGTTGCTGCGGGCGATGCAGGTGGGACATGCACTGATGAATTTTTCAGGGCTGATCATTGTGTTGAACGGCGTGCTGGCGCTGGGCGGATTGCTGCTGGTACGGTTGCTGCCGCGGGTGCTGGTGGATCACGAGCCGCTGTGGTCGATGGGCGGGCGGATGACGCGCGTGCTGCTGGTGGGCGCGGGATCTGCGGGGAGCATGACGTTGCGGGAAATGCTGCGGCAGCGGCCGATGCGAATGTGCGCGGTGGGGTTTGCGGACGACGATCCGGCGAAGCGCGGCGCGGTGATTCACGGCGTGCGCGTGTGGGGCGCGATTTCGGAATTGCCCGCGTTGCTGCGGCGGTTGCATCCGGAGGAGGTGGTCGTGACCATGGCGCGGCCGCCGCGCGAGGTCGTGCGCAAGGTGGTCGCCGCATGTGAGGAGGAGCAGGTGCGCGTGCGGATTATTCCGAGTTTTTACGAGCTGGTCGAGGGCACGGTGAAGGCGAACCGTGTGCGCGAGGTGGACATCATCGACCTGCTTGGCCGGCACGAAAGCGGGTTTGACGACGTGGTCGTGCGCGAGTTTCTCAACGGACGCAGCGTGATGATCACGGGCGCGGGCGGCACAATCGGCGGCGAGCTGTCGCGACAGGCGGTGCGTTCCGGCGCGACGCGCATCGCGCTGGTCGAGCGCAATGAGTTTGCGCTGTACGAAATCGAACGCGAGCTGCGCGGCATTTCGCAGGATGTCACGGTCGAGCCGTTTCTCGCGGACATTGCCGACGCGGAGCGGATGAAAGAGGTCTTTGCCGAAGCGCGACCCGACGTGGTGCTTCACGCCGCCGCGCACAAACATGTGCCGATGATGGAGCGCAATCCAGGCGAGGCGGTGAAGAATAATTTTCTCGCCACGCAAAGTCTTGCCGAACTCGCGAGCCGCACAGGCGTTGAAATGTTCATGATGATTTCCACGGACAAGGCGGTCAATCCCGTCTCCATCATGGGCGCGTCGAAACGCCTCGCCGAGATGGCGGTGTGCGCGCTCACCGGTGCGTCGAAAACGCGTTTTGCCGCGGTGCGATTCGGCAATGTGCTGGGATCCTCGGGTTCGGTCGTGCCGCTCTTCCGCGAGCAAATCCGCAAGGGCGGGCCGGTCACGGTGACGCATCCGGATATGAAGCGCTACTTCATGACCGTGCAGGAGGCGGTCAGCCTTGTGCTGCACGCGAGCGCGGTGGCAAAGGGCGGCGAGGTGTTTGTGCTCGACATGGGCGAACCCATGCGCATTGTCGAGCTCGCCGAATCGATGATCCGGCTTTCCGGCTTCAAGCCGTATGATGAGATTCCGATTCACTTCACCGGTGTGCGTCCGGGCGAAAAACTTTTCGAGGAGCTCGACGTCAGCGAGGCCTCCGCGATCCGTACCGAAAACGCGCGCATTTTCATTGGCCGCATTGAGCAACGCGCGCCCCGCGATGTCGCGGCGCTGTGCGATGCCGCGCGCCGCGCCCTTGACGAAGGCCCGCAATCCGTCCGCGCGTTTCTTCATGAAAGCGTCGCACCGGCGCACAAGGAATCCGAATGACGCAAACGATTTCCAACGACAAAAATTTGAAGATACTCCGGCTCGTTTTGATCGGCGTATGGCTGGTGGTGTTGTACATGATGTTCCGCCCGGCGATCGGCGCGACCAAAGGCGCGTTCAAGGATCCGGTGAACGACATGATGCACGGCTGGCTGATTCCGCCGGTGTCGCTGGTGGCCGCGTGGACGCTGCGCCACAAACTGCGCGACGCGGCGGGGCGTCCGGCGTGGGGAGGATTCGCGGTGCTGGCGGTGATGTGCGCGCTGCTGTGGTTCGGCCAGCGCGGCGGCCAGTCGCGCTTCAGCCAGCTGGCCATGATCCTGTCGATTCCCGCGGTGGCGTGGATTGGATGGGGCCGGAAAGTGGCGCGAATTTTGCTGTTTCCAACCGCGTATTTGCTCTTCATCATTCCGATGAATTTTCTCGACTTCATCACGCTGCCGTTGCGGCTGATGTCCACGGTGCTCTCGACCGCGCTGCTGAACGGACTTGGTGTCGACGTGATTCGCAGCGGCTCCTCGCTGATTTCGGCGACGGGAAAATTTCACCTCGACGTGATTGATCCGTGCAGCGGCATCAAGTCCATTTTCGCCATCATGTCGCTCTCCGCGGCGTATGGTTTCTTTTATCAAAAAACCGCCCTGCGCGTGCTGCTGCTGATGGCGTGCTCGATTCCGCTTGCGGTGATCGCCAACATCGTGCGCCTGACGACGATCGGGATTGTGGCCAACATGTTCGGTCAGGATCGCGCGATGGAGATTTTTCACGAGCTTTCCGGATTCCTCACGTTTCCGGTCGCCATTTTGCTCATGCTGCTTCTCGGCGAAAAGGTGATTTGCAAAATCGGCCGCGAACCGCCAGACACGCCTGTCACGCCACCGATGAAACAGCTTCGCTGGCCCGCGGGGCTTGCGGCCTTGATCATGGGAATCGCGCTGACCGCGACCATGCTGACCACACTCAATCGCATGAAGCCAACCGCGTTGGATCCGGATACTTTCATTGTCAAAGAATTTCCCCCAACTATGGGTGGGATGCAAAGCGAGCCCATTTGGTATTGCCATGAGCAGGCGTGTCTGGTGGATTTTCCGGACTCGAAGATCACGACGCGGGAAGACGGCAAGCCGGTTTGCCCGAATTGTGGAAACCCCCTGTTCACCATTTCGCTTTCCGAAAAACTCATCCTACCGAAGGACACGTTCCTGTTGAAGCGCGTCTACGAAAACGCGCACAGCTCCTACACCGTGACCATGGTCGTCAGTGGTGAGAGCCGCGTGAGCATTCACCGGCCCGACATGTGTTTGCCGGGGCAGGGCTACGTGGTGGTCGCCAAAACAATCCACACGCTTGTGCTCGACAACGGCAAAAAACTCGACGTCATGCTCTATCGCGTTCATCGCGCCGGCACGGAAACAATTGGCTTCGCCAACTTCCTCGTCAGTGACCATGTGCAAACTGCCTCCCATTTTCACCGCATTGTGTACGATATCTGGCAGCGTTCCATCTATGGCCGCATCAACCGCTGGGCCATGTTTACGATCGTGAGCAACACCTCGTTTGAAACCGAGGAAGGACTCGAACAGTTGCGGACAATGCTTTCCGAATGGCTGCCGCAAGTCTACACCGGAACATTGCCGGACGCCGAATGAACCGTTTTCGCCAGTGGTTCACGAACCTGTTCCGCAAGCAAAAGCCGAAGCATGTGACGCAGCGCGTCGGCGAATGGGGTGAGGAAGTCGCGGCGGCATTTTTGAAGACACGCGGGTTTCGCATCATCGAACGCCGCGCGCGTCCCTCGCGACGTGGTGAAATCGACCTCATTGCCACGCATGACGGCGCGCTGGTTTTCGTCGAGGTCAAAACGCGCCGCACGGAAAACTACGGACGCCCCATCTCCGCCGTTGACCGCTCCAAACGCCACGCCTTAAATCGCGCCGCAATTCGTTATCTCCAACGCGCGCATTGGCCCAAACTCGTGTACCGCTTCGATGTCGTCGAAGTCATTGGCAAACCCGCCTCCAAAACACCGCCCGTCATCCGCCACACCGAAAGCGCCTTTCCGTTTGAAGAGCGCTGGCTGATGCCGTTTGTCGACAAACCCAAGCGCATGCGTTAACATAACGCCCTTCATGAAAACACAAGAACAACAATTTACCGCAACGTCGCTCGTGAAGGAAAAACGCGATTATGTGAGCTGGATGCTGATCGCATTTTCCCTCGCGTACGCATGGACGCAACGGTTCGTGCAGGACGACGCGTTTATCTCCTTTCGCTATGCGCGAAACCTGGCCGAGGGGCATGGACTAGTGTGGAACATCGGCGAGCGCATTGAGGGCTACACGAATTTTTTGTGGACGCTCTGCATGGCGCCGGCGTTTCTCATGAAGCTCGACATTGTGGCGTGGAGTTACACGCTGTCGCTTGTTTCATTCGCCGTCACGCTGCTCGTCAGCAGCCGGCTTGCGGCCATGTGGTGGAAGAGCCGCGCGGCCGGATGGTTGACAATCGCGTTGCTGGCGTGCAATCACTCCTTCATCAGTTACGCAACAGGCGGACTCGAAACACAGTTTGGAATCATGTGGGTCATGCTGAGCATTTGGCTCCTTCAGACAAACCGCCTGATATTCGCGGCGCTTGCTTCGGCATGTGCGGTGATGACACGCATGGACGCCGTACTGCTCCTTGTGCCGTTCTGGTGCGGAGCCGCATGGATGACATTCCGCGGTTCATTCACATGGAATGCGCAACGTGTCAGATTTGCTCTGGCTGTTTTGGCCGGCGCGGTACCTGTCGTGGCATGGCTGCTGTGGCGCCACCACTATTACGGCATGTGGGTGCCCAACACGTTCTTGATCAAATCCGGCGGGCCAAACATATTGCGCGGGATCGTGTATGTGACGCTTTTTTACGTGCTTTCAGGGATATGGCTCGCCGTGCCGCTTGTGGTGTTGAGGAGGCAGGACGTCATGCGGGCAACGACAGCCTTTGTATGCGGGATTACGGCATGGGGAGCGTGGCAACTTTATGTTATGAAAGTGGGGGGATGCCACATGGAGTTTCGCCTCATGATGCCGACATTACCATTGGTCATGGTCACGCTGGCCGGCTTGATTGCAACGGCCTCCCGGTGGCCGCGCATTCGTACCGCCACCGCGGCAGGCATCATGGTTTTGGGCACATTTTTTATTTTGTATAAAAACACCTGCCCGTCTTCCTTTCGGGAGTTGAAAAAATTACACGCCGAATGGTCGTACCTTGCGGGTGAAATGAACCGGTTTATGGGCGAATCGCGCCATGATGTCAAAATTGGCATCACCTGCGCGGGGATCATCCCGTTTTACACTGGAATGCCGTCGCTGGATTTGCTCGGACTCAATGATCGTGAGGTCGCCTTGACCGGTGATCACGTGAAGGGATCGCCCCGGTTTGGCAACCGTCCCGGTCATGTGCGCATGGCGCGCTGGGAGACCCTCCTTGACAAGGAGATCAATCTGCTGGTGAACCATCCCTGGGTGGCGGAGACAGACGAAGAGGTGTTGGATTGGAGCGCTGAAAAAATCCGGGACAACTGGGTGTACTACAATACCGCCGACGCCTCACTGAGTCCGCAATGGGCGCCACGATTTTCCAAAGACCATGAGGCGCCGGCCATCATCGTGTGGCCGCTGGAGAACGGACAGTTTTGGCTGATGGCTTACGTGAAGCCTCACCCGGCGGTGGACGCCGCGATTGAACGCGCCGGTGCAAGGATCATCCTGCCTGTGTCCGTGAAAACGAATGCTTTTGAGGAATTATGACCAAACCTCTGCCCAACAAGTATTACGCCTGGATCGTGGGGTGTGCCGCAACACTCCTGTATGTGCTGACTTGTCAACGCGGTGCGGGGTGGCAGGATTCCGCGGTGTTTCAGTTCCGGATTTTACAGGGCGACTACGACGGACAGGCAGGCATTGCGCTGGCACATCGGCTATACATCGGGACATGCCGGGTTTGGCTCACCATGTGGGACAGCTTCGGATGGACAAGGGATGTTTTTTTCAAAATCAATCTTTTGAGCGCCCTGGCCATGGGCATCGCCGTCGGGCTGACGTGGTGTGTGGCAACCCTGATGACCGGGCGGCGGAGCGCGGGTTGGGTGGCGGCCATTTTGCTGGGATTCGCTCACATGCCGTGGTGGATGGCGACAACGACGGAGGTCTATGCGGGCGGCTTGGCGTTTCACATGGCGCAGTGGGGAATCTTAGCTCTCCTGCTACTGAAAAACCAAAAACCAGAAGAGCCGGATCGACAACGATACGCGCTGTTGTGGTGGACATTGCTGGGTGTTGTCAACGGTGTGCACATGTCCTGGGAAAATTTTGCATTACTCAATCTGCCCGCCATTGGCGGTGTGTGGATTTGGGCGGTGATGCGCAGGCAAATCAAGTGGTGGAGCCTTGGCTTGATCGGCGCGGGTTGGATCGCCGGCGCGGTGATGTGGTGGGAGCCGGTTCTTCAAAGCATGATGGCGTCGGGATTTGTTTTTGGCCTGAAGAATGGGTTTTTCGGGCTTTATTGCGAAGATCTTGTGCTGGGAAGAGTTCCGTTTTTCACGCAACTGTGGGCCATGAACATGGGATTGTTTGCGTTCAACTTCATGAATCCGCTTTGGTTCATGGCGGCATGGGGAGGATGGAAAATTTTACGAACGCGGGGATGGCGCCGCTGTTGTGTCGCGCGCGGCGGGATGGGCTTTGCCTTTGGAGTGTTGTTTCTCACGCACTTCATCTTTTTCATTCGATATCCTGTCGGTGACCAGGCGACGTTCGCGATTCCCTGCGTGGCGTTGCTGGCGTTGTTCGGCGGCGCGGGTGTCGCGGTGGCCATCGAACACTGGAAAAACCATTGGACGTACGCGCTCATGCTACTGGGCATTGCAGGGCCGGTGTGTGCGTATGCCTTGCTTGCCTGGGGTGCGGCGACAGCCGTCGCGTACGGCGTGTTGCCGCCACGCGGACGCGAATTGCCATTTCGGAATGACTTCCGTTTTTGGGCCATTCCCTGGAAAGCATCCGAAAACTCGGCGCAAAAATTTATCGACGCCTTGACCGTGCAATTCGCTGAGAAACCAAATTGCGTGATGTGGGCCGACATCATGCAGCAAGGCGTGGCCATGCTGACAAACCTGATACGCGACAGCCAATATGATCCTGACGCAACGCCAGACAGTCTCATTGTGGTTACGAGCTTTCACACGCAAACACCGCCATTCGAAGAACTCGCGCGGGAGGGACGCTTCTATGTCATATCACCTGGCGGTGCGTATACAACGCCGGAAATGATGAAACAACTCGATTTCGTCAAGGATGGCATGTTGTGGCGCGGGATTCCAAAGGCGAAAAATCCGGCTCCGTAAACAGCGTGGCGTGGCAGGAGTCCTGCCACGCCACGAGCGGGAAAGGGTTTTGATGAAAGTTACAGCGCCCAACCCGGCGAGGCCTTCGCGGGTGGGGGCGGGTTATCCCACCCGCCAACACGCGGCCTCCTAACCCGGGGGGGGGGGCTTGCCTGCCGCCCCCCCCACGAGCGGTAAAGGGTTTTGATGAAAGATCACGCGCACATCCAGGAGAGGACTTCGCGGATGGAGGCGGTGATTTCTTTGCGGTCGGCGCTGTCGGTAATGGTGATGCGCAGGATGGCGGATTCCATTTGGGTGTAGAGGAGGTTGACGGCGATGCGAACCGGAACGGGACGAAGTTCGCCGCGGCGGATGCCGGCCAGGATGAGGCGGTGAAGCAATGAACGCAACCCGTAAGTATGACGCGCGATGACGCGGCGCGGGGAACGTCCGGAACGACGGCTGGCCAGCACGTAATCCAAAATCACGGCCAGGACGGTGCGATGGGTGAAGACGCTGTCGATGACGTAATCCATGACGCGCTGGAGTTTTTCGAGGCTGGTGCCGGGCGCGTCCTCGATGTCGGCGTATTTGGCGGCGAGCTCCTGGGTGAGCAGCGTGATGGTGTACTTGAAGATTTCACGCTTGCTCGAGAAGTAACGGTAGAGCATGGTGCGGGGGCACTGGCTGGCGTCGGCGATCTCGGTGAGGGTCGTGGCCTGATAACCGTTTTTGTCGAAAAGGACGAGGGCCTTTTCGAGGATTCGGCGGCGGCGTTGGTCGTGGTCGACAGGTCGCATATCAGGGTACCGGGAAGCGCCGGGCAAAGGCGGCGACTTCGGCGCGAACGCGTTGCTGGAGCGCGGTGTCGGCGGGGTTGGCGAGGATGTCGGTGATCCAAAGGCCGATCTGCCGCATTTCAGGTTCCTTCATGCCGCGCGTGGTGACCGAGGCGGCGCCCATGCGAACGCCGGACGTGACGAAGGGACTGTTGGTGTCAAAGGGAATGGTGTTCTTGTTGCAAATGATGCCCGCGGCGTCGAGCGCGGCGGAGGCGTCTTTGCCAGTGAGGCCGGCCGCGGCGACGTTAAGAAGAAGCAGATGGTTGTCGGTGCCGCCGGAGACAAGCTTGTGGCCTTTGGCGATGAGCGCGTCGGCGAGGGCTTTGCAATTTTTGACAATCTGCGCGGCATATTCTTTGAACTCGGGACGCAGCGCCTCGGCAAAGCAAACGGCTTTGGCGGCGATGATGTTTTCAAGCGGCCCGCCTTGCAAGCCGGGGAAAACAACCTTGTCGATGGCCTGGGCAAATTCGGCCTGGCAGAGGATGAGTCCGCCGCGCGGGCCGCGCAACGTTTTGTGCGTGGTGGAGGTGACAAACTGCGCATGCGGCACGGGCGAGGGATGCGCGCCGCCCGCGACGAGTCCGGCAATGTGCGCCATGTCGACGAGGAGGTAGGCGCCCACGCGGTCGGCGATCGCGCGCAACCGCGGGAAGTCGAAAACGCGCGCATAGGCGCTCGCGCCCGCGACAATCATCTTGGGCTTGCATTCGAGCGCCTGCGCCTCAATCGCGTCGTAATCGAGCATCTCGGTTTCGGGTGCGACTTTATAGGGAACGATGTTGAAAAGTTTGCCGGAAAAATTCACCGGGCTGCCGTGCGTGAGGTGTCCGCCCTGGTCGAGGCTCATCGCCATGATCGTGTCGCCGGGCTGAAGCATCGCGAAGTAAACCGCCATGTTTGCGGACGAACCGCAATGCGGCTGGACGTTGGCGTGATCCGCGCCGAAGAGTTCTTTGGCGCGCGCGATGGCGAGCGCTTCGACCGTGTCGACCGGACCGCAACCGCCGTACCAGCGTTTTGCGGGATAGCCCTCCGCATACTTGTTCGTCAGCACCGAACCGGACGCGAGCCGCACCGCCTGCGAGACCGTGTTCTCCGATGCAATGAGGTTGATCGTCGTGTCCTCCTGCTGAATCTGCGCGAGGCACGCGTCATAAACCTCTTTGTCCGCCGCGGCAAGACCGGCGATTTCCGCGAGACGCCCCGCGCGCTCGATTTGCCCGAGGCGGCGCGTGTAACGCACGTCCGTGCTTGCCGGCGTGGCAAGCCACGCGTCGAGCATCTTCACCGCGGCGTCCGGCGGCGTCGTGCCCGCGAAGCAAAGCACATTCGCCTGATTGTGGTCGGAGGATTGCATCGCGTCGTTGACATTGTGCACCAACGCCGCGCGCACGCCCGCGAAACGGTTTGCGGCGATCGACATCCCGATGCCCGTCGTGCAAATCAACAGCCCACGCTCCGCGCGTCCGTCCGCCACGCGCGACGACACCTCATTCGACACCAGCGGAAAATCGCACCGCTCATCCGACACCGCGCCAAACGTCTCCACGGTATGGCCGCGTTGCCCCAAATATTCCGAAAGCGCCTGCTTCAGCTTGTGACCGCCATGATCCGCGCCAATGACAAAATTCACGGGTTGCTCCCTTGCTAACATGTAACAGAATCAAAAAAACAGTTTCAAATTTTAACAAATTAACGGAAAAGATTCAAGAAGTTTGACCAAAAAGAGAAAATCGTCGCGAGTGTCGTTGGGTTTGGCGAGCCACGCCAGAGCTTCCATCCGACGTACGCATGTGGTATCCTGTCCGCGTTTCTCATGTCCGCGTTTCTCAAACGCCGGCACTTTACACCGAGGTATTACGATGGCTATCGATTTCACTCCTGAACGTTGGGCGCGGGTCAAGGAAAAGAACCGCTTATGGCGCGAACGAAAGCTCGGCCGCCCGCTCGTGCAATGGAAACTCCGCGGCGTCGACCCCGGCCGCCCCGAACCCGCGACGCCGTCGAACGGCATGCACTCGACCTCGTTCGACACCCGTTATACCATCGACCAAATCATGGATCGCTGGGAGTATGATCTCTCGGGTCAAAAATTTCTCGGCGACGCCTACCCGTCTTTTTGGACGAATTTCGGCCCCGGCATTGCCGCGGAATTTCTTGGCGGCCGAGCCGACGCGCGCAACGGCACGGTTTGGTTTTATCCCGGCAAGTTCGAAGGTCTTCACCCCAAGGACATGCACATTGAGTACAGCGAGCACAGCCAGTGGCTCGAACGCATCCTGCAAATTTCCCGCGCCGGCATCGACCGTTTCGAGGGCCTGGTTCAAGTCGGCATGACCGATCTGGGCGGCACGATGGACATCCTCGCGTCGTTGCGCCCCGCGGAGGAATTGCTCACCGACCTCTACGACTGCCCGGAGGAAATCGAGCGCCTCATGTGGGAAATTCATCCGCAGTGGTTCAAATACTTTGACCTCATCAACGCCGCGCTCAAGGGCAACCCCGGGTACTCCTCATGGGCCGAGGTTTTTTCCAACGAACCCGGCTACATGCTGCAATGCGATTTCTGCTACATGATCGGTCCGGAGATGTTTGACCGTTTTGTTTTACCCGAGCTCACCGCGACCTGCAAACGCCTCGCTCCTGGCGGTTCCTTCTTTCACCAGGACGGCATCGGCGAGCTTCCCCACACCGCCTCCCTCCACGGCATCAAGGAGCTCGCGGGCGTCCAGTGGCAACCCGGCGACGGCGACCATCCCTCCTCCATCGGCTGGTTTGACCAGCAACGCCGCATCCGCGACGACGGCAAACTTTCCCAAACGTGGGGAAGCCCCGAAGAGCTGGAGCGGCTCATCAACGAAATCGGCGATGTCAGCAACACCGTGATCATCGGCGGCGGACACGTCAAGGACGAAGCCCGCTACCGCGAAATCCTCAAGAAATACAAGCTCGACGATTGATGGCGAAAAAATAATTGCTTTTGCCGTGAAGGTGTTGACTTTCGCAAAACGTTTTGGTATTGTTTGCGGGACTTTCCAAGCCAATGGGGGTATAGCTCAGCTGGTAGAGCGTTTGAATGGCATTCAAAAGGTCAGGGGTTCGACTCCCCTTACCTCCACCATTAAGGCAAGAGTGACACCGCGCTTTCGGCGCGGTGTTTGCATTTACACAACCCGACTCGAGGAACACACAATGGCCAAGATCAATTTCGGCGGGACTGTCGAAGACATCGTCACACGCAAGGAATTTCCCCTGCGCAAGGCACAGCAAATTCTCAAAAAGGAAGTCGTCGCGGTCATCGGTTACGGCGTGCAGGGACCCGCGCAGGCGCTGAACATGAAGGACAACGGCATCAACGTGATCATCGGCCAGCGGCCTTCGAAGGCGGCAAACAGCAGCTGGATGCGCGCGGTAAAGGACGGCTTTGTGCCGGGCAAGACGCTGTTCGACATTGACGAGGCCGCGGCGAAGGGGACGATCATCATGTTGCTGACGTCGGACGCGTCGCTAAAGTCGGTTTGGAAGCGCGTCGAGCCGTACATGACGCGCGGCAAGGCGCTTTACTTTTCGCACGGATTCGGCCTCGTTTACAAAAACCTCACGGGTGTCAAGCCGCCGCACGATGTCGATGTGATCCTCGCCGCGCCAAAGGGTTCGGGCACGTCGGTGCGCCGCAACTTCCTCAACGGCGTGGGCATCAACTCGAGCTACGCGGTGGCGCAGGACGCGACGGGTGGCGCGCTCGACCGCACGCTGGCGCTGGGCATTGCGATCGGCTCCGGCTACCTCTTCCCGACGACCTTCCAGAACGAAGTCACCTCCGACCTCGTGGGCGAGCGCGGCGTGCTCATGGGCTGCCTCGCGGGTGTGATGGAGGCGCAATACGACGTCCTGCGCGCCAACGGCCACTCGCCAAGCGAGGCCTTCAACGAAACCGTCGAGGAGCTCACGCAGTCGCTCATCCGCCTTGTCGATGAAAAGGGCATGGACTGGATGTACGCCAACTGCTCGGTCACCGCGCAGCGCGGCGCGCTCGATTGGAAGCCCAAATTCAAGAAGGCGACACTTCCGGTGTTCAAGGCGTTGTACAAGGCCGTCGCGTCGCAGGACGAGGCGAAGCGCGTCATCCGCATGGGCTCCAAACCCGACTACAAGGAAAAGCTGGAGAAAGAGCTCGCCGTCATCCGCAACTCCGAAATGTGGCAGGCCGGCGCCGCCGTTCGTTCCTTGCGCCCGAACGAGAAGGCCAAGCTGAACGCCGAAAAGGCGCCCGGCGCGCAAGGCCGCGCCAAAAACTAATGCGACCCGCGTGGTTCGCGGCGACACATGCCGCCGCGAACCACAAAAACGCAGATAAGCACAAAAACAATCTCCCGCGGGAGATGGATTAACCCAATAATGATAGTTTTTTTGTAGACAAACATCACATTGACATCACCAACACGATGTTGTATTATGGCGATATGAATCAACACACCAAAGCAAAAGAACGCGAACTCCGCAAACAACTTGAAGAGTTGTCTCCGACACCAACGGGAAGAGCGTTGGCTGTGTTTGAGTACTATCGCCGCGGATGGTTGGATGACGCCAACGCCGACCGTCCCGAATTTGAACGCCTTGAACAGCAATACAAACTCGAAAAGGGATTGCTTGATCAAGTGGCCGAAGTGTGGCTGCGTCTCTGTGGAAACAGGATGATGACACAAAAATGGTTAACCTTCAAAATCGAAATCTACGACAACCAGCGCGACCTGAAATCAGCGCTCGCCCTCGTGGACAAGACCACGGAGGAACAACGCAAACGCCGTGAGGCAAACCAAAAGAAGCGCGTCCTCCAGGACACGGCGAAATGGCTCCGCAAGATTCAGGATGTCCGCAAAGACCTGCATCGTGGCTCCGACATCCGCAGCGTCTGCAGCAAGCACGACATCAGCATGTGCTCCTACTACCGCTGGGCCCGGCGCTTCGAAGCCACCGGCGTCCTCGAAGCCGAGTGCGGCTATTCCGGCGACCGCTGGGAATACGCCAAAGACCTCTCCGATCTCGTCCAACGGGTTCTTCAGGTTCGCAAGCTCGTGAAAAAAGGATCAGCCCTGTTGAAGGCCACCAAACAGGTCGGCCTCAACGTCCCGGCCTTCCGCATGTGGTCCGAACGCCTGGCTTCAAAAGGTCTGATCGAACGCGAAGTCTACGAAAGCACCCGCGGCCGCCACACCTCCGAAGAATCGAAACTCGAGCGCATCCGTCGCATCTGGGATGAAGTCCGCAAAGGCCAGGCCTTGAGCATGGCCTGCCGCACCGTGGGCGTCAACTACCGCATCTATCAGGCATGGATCGAAGAGTTCATGGCCAGGGGCATCATTAAAAAAGAAGAATGCCCCAAACGCCCCAACGAAACCGCCGGCCTGCGCGAAACCACCACCAAGGTGCAGAAAATCCGCGGCTACACGCGCGACGGTCTCTCCCTGGTCGACGCCTGCAACAAAGAAGGCTATTCGACCGCGCAATACCATTCCAGCGTCGAAAAACTCTGCCGCCTCGGCATCCTCACCAAGGATCCCTTCATCGGCCTCGATCTCACCACCGACGAAAAAAGCCTCGACGAAGAGCTCCGCACCTATGACCTCGCCGAAAAAGTCAGGCTCGTGACCAAAGACGTCGACAACGGCCTTCCCCTGAACATCGCCTGCAACAAGCAGGAGATCAGCCTGCGCACCTATTACCGCTGGAAAAAAGACCTGAACATCGACTAATCACACCTTTCAAAAAACAACACCGCGGACAAAGCCCTCCTTGCCGCGGTGTTGTTTTTGCCATTTCAACGGTGTATACTTCACGCGCATGAGATACACCCACGATTACCTCGTCCGCGCCGACGAGTGCGACCGCAGCCTCAACGCCCGCCTCCCCTCCCTCACCAATTACCTCCAGGAATCCGCCGGATACCACGCCACCCTCCTCAAGCTCGGCGCCGACGACCTCCGCCCCCAGGGCATCACTTGGATGCTCCTGCGCTTCGTCCTGCGCATCACCCGATTCCCCCGCTGGCGCGAAAACCTCCGCGTCACCACCTGGCCCTCCGGCACCCGCGGCCGCCTCGTCGCCACCCGCGAATACACCGCCGCCATCCTCCCCGACGAAACCCCCTTCCTCTCCGCCACCTCCGAATGGGGCCTCGTCGACATCCAGCAGCAGCGCCTCCTGCGCCTCACCGACGACATCCGCAGCCTCGCCCCCTCCGGCGCCGATTCCGCCCCCGCCCTGCCCCGTCTTCCCGAGCTCACCTCCCCCACCCTCTCCCGCGCCTTCCCTGTCCGCGAAAGCCAGATCGACTTCAACCAGCACGTCAACAACTCCCACTACATCGCCTGGATCCTCGACACCCTCCCCAGCCCCCTTTCCCCCGAACAACTCACCCACCTCGACATCGCCTACCGCCTCCCCGCCAACATCGGCGACACCCTCCTCGTCAACACCCAGTTCCTCCCCGACACCCGCACCTGCCTCCACACCATTCTCCGCTCCTCTGACAACGCCCTCCTCATCCACGCGAAAACCACCTGGCAACCATGAACATCCTCAACATCGGCTCCCTCAACCTCGACCACGTCTACCACCTCCCCCACTTCCTCCACCTCGGCGAAACCCTGCACTCCACCGCCTACCACCGCTTTCCCGGCGGCAAAGGCCTCAACCAATCCATCGCCCTCGCCCGCGCCGGCGCCACCGTCACCCACGCCGGCGCCATCGGCAGCGACGGTGCCCTCCTGCGCGACACACTCCTCGCCGATCACATTTCCGTCATGCCCCTCCTCATCCATCCCGCCGAACCCACCGGCCACGCCATTATCCACGTCACCCCCGACGGACAAAACGCCATCCTCCTTCACCCCGGCGCCAACCACACCCTCACCACCGAACACTTCCACGCTTTCCTCGCCCCCCTTCATCCCGGCGACCCCCTCCTCCTCCAAAACGAAATCTCCCAGCTCACCCCCCTCCTCCACCTCGCCCACGCCGCCCAACTCCGCGTCACCCTCAACCCCGCACCCTTCACCGCCGACCTTCTCGACGCGCCCCTTCACCTCCTCGACACCCTCATCCTCAACGAAATCGAAGCCTGCCAGCTCGCCCGGCTTCCCTCCGACACCGCGCCACACGCCGCCCTCGTTACCTTGCGCCAACAATACCCCGACACCACCCTCATCCTCACCCTGGGCAGCCAGGGCCTCATCGCCTCCCTTCCCCACGAAACCACACCGCCCCTCCACATTCCCGCCCATCCCATTTCACGCGTCGTCGACACCACCGCCGCCGGCGACACCTTCACCGGCTACTTCCTTGCCGAACGCCTTCGCGGTACCCCCTTCCCCGACGCCCTCCGCCTTGCCAACACCGCTGCCGCCCTCTGCTGCACCCAACCCGGCGCCTCCCCCTCCATTCCCCGCCGCGCCGACGTCCTCGCCGCCCTCGCATAATTCTGTGTAGCGGCGCTGCTGTGCTACGCCGCTTCGTGTAGCTCGCGAGGACGCTCGCCCTCCATGTTCAGGTTTTGGCACAAGTCTATTATCCGCGTTCCCTGTGTTCGAAAAGGCGATTGAAAGAATCGGACGGAGATGGTAAAAAGGATTTCGCCGTCTGTTGGGCGGTCTGCAACAAAGGATGAAACATGTGTGAAATCAGTTTGAATGGCGTCCGGATTGTCGAATGTGCGCCGGAGGAGCTGCCGCGTGTGAGCGAGCTGGCGGGCCGGATTTGGCGGGAGCATTTTACGCCAATCATCGGCAGCGCGCAGGTGGAGTACATGCTGGCGAAATTTCAGTCGCCCGCGGCCATGGCGCGCCAGGTCGCGGAGGAAGGTTTCCGCTATTTTGCGGTGGCCGATGCGGACGGACTTTTCGGCTACTGCGCGGTGAAGCGCGAAACCGCGGACGTGGTGTTGCTGAGTAAATTTTATGTGGAGCGGACGCGCCGCGGCCACGGTTGCGGACGGCGTTTACTGGAGCATGCCATCGACGCGCTGGGTGCGACGCCGGGGACGCGCGTGCGCCTCTTTGTGAACCGCCACAACGCGGAGACGATCGCGGTGTACCGCAGGCTCGGTTTTCGCATTGCGGGCGAATGTGTCGGCGACATCGGCAACGGTTTTGCGACCGACGATTTTGTGATGGAGAAACGTCTTCCCTGTTGGCCCGCGTGCAAGTGTGTGATTTTCGACGTGGACGGCACGATCGCGGAGAGCATTCACCTGTGCGTCGCGGCGTTTCAATACGCGATCAACGGAATGCTCGGGCGGCAGGTTTCCGGCGAGGAAGTCATCAGCACGTTTGGCCCGTCCGAAGAGGGTACGATCAACGCGTTTATGCCGGAACACTTTGAAGAGGGAATGCGGCTTTTTCTCGGACGTTACGCTGAGCTTCACGCCGAATTGTGTCCGCGCCCCTTCGACGGCATGACGGAGATTTTTGCGATGTTGAAAGAGCGGAATGTGCGCCTTGGAATCGTCACCGGCAAGGGAATGAAATCGCTCGACATCACGCTTGCGCAGTTCGGTCTCCACGGCGTTTTCGATGCGATTGAAGCCGGTTCGCCCAAGGGCCCGGACAAACCCGGTGGCTTGCGTCGCGTGCTCGACACGCTACGTTTCGAGCCGTACGAAGCGGTGTACATTGGCGACTCACCGGGCGATATTATGGCGTCGCGCGAAGTGGGCATTCCCGCCATTGCCGCGGCGTGGTCGAAATCTGCCGACGTTCAAAAGCTGGCGGCAACGCATCCGGAACGCCTGCTCCGCACCGTGGCAGAGCTGCGCCAGCGCCTCGCCGAAATGGTGTAGCTCACGCCAGCGCCATCGGCGCGGAGAGGAGCCGCCACATGGCGGTGGTCATGGCGTCGCGATAGCGTTCGGTGTCGTGAATCGTGAAGATGTAACGGTTGCTCACGCCGGTCTCGGGTTCCCATTTCACCTCGCCGTCGTCATCGCATTCGAGGACGACCGACTCGAAGGTGTAGAGCGGTTCGCGTATCTCATCGAAGGCGCCGACGTTGCCCTCCTTGTCGACCGTGAGCCCGGCGGTGTGAAAAATGGGACCGGTGCACCACATGTTGCGCATCTCCGCGGCGTGCTTCGCGTAGAGTTGCGGATCCACCGGACGGTCGAGGTAACGCAGGTGTTGCGGGTCGTTCGAACGGCTGAGCATGTAGAAAAAAAAGTTTTGCATCTGCGGCGTGAGCGACTCCAAAATCTCGCCCTGGCGGAAATTGTACCACGTGCCGTTTTTGCCCACGCGCGAATCGTTGGTGCGGTGCCAGCACGGACACCAGTAGACCGGGCAGGGAATGTCGAACACCGCCGCGTACGCCGCGCGGTTGAGGTAGACGTTCCACTCGATCTCGCCCTCGACGTCGCCGGGAAACGCGGAGCCGGCGTTGAGGTAAATTCCCTTGCATTTTTCCTTGAACACGCCGGGGTCGCGCACCGCCGCGGACGCCACGTCGATGCACGAGCCGACGATCATGATCGCCACCGGCGCCGGCGCGTCGCGCAACATTTGCAACAGCCATTCGCCCGCCGCCTGGTCGCACGGCGGCAACGTCTCGAAACCGTCCCGACGGTGCGTCATCGAGCTGCGGCTGCCGATGACAACGGGGATTCCCGGCATCGCGTGGCAATGGGCGAGCTGTGCCACGGCGTGCACCGCGGGGTCGCCCTTTTGGTGTTCCGGCGCGTAGTCGATGAGTACGCCCGTGAGGTCGACGTGTCCGGCCTTCGCAAGCGCGAACACGCACGCGAGATCCCAGTGGTCGTCGGGATCATTGTGCGGATGAAACAAATCGGTCTGGTGCAGGAGGAAATTTTTCATGGCCGCATCATACCACATTTCACGCGCGCGGAAAATTCGGGTCTGTTGCATCAAATAAAATGAAAAATCAAACAGTCGTCCCCCGCTCCGGGCATCTATGCTTTTCCTTTGCGATGTGATACACTCATTTCCGTTTTCTTCAACCCCGAAAGGAGCATGACACATGATCAGCACAGCAATGACAAAAGCCCTCAACATCCAGGCCACGCGCGAATACTTCGCCGCCTGGCTCTACCGTTCCATGGGATTGTGGTGTGATGAGGCCGGCCTCCACGGCGCCGCGACATGGATGAAAACCCAGGCCGGCGAAGAAATCGAACACGCCGAGCGCTTCATCACGTACATCGAGGATCAGGGCGGCCACGTCGAAATCGGCGCGCTCGAAAAGCCCCTGCGCAAGTTCGCCTCGCTCGACGACGTCTTCGCCAAGGCCCTCGAGCACGAACGCAAGGTCACCAAGTGGATCAACGAACTCTACACCCTCGCGCTCGAGGAAAAGGACGTCGCCACGCAGATCATGCTCAACTGGTACATCACCGAGCAGATCGAAGAGGAGCAGCAGACGCAGGAAGTTCTCACCCGCCTCGAGCTCTACGGCAAGGCCCCCTGCCAGCTGATGCGCATCGACCACGAGCTCGGCAAGCGCAAGGAAGACTAAGCCGGAGCAGACGTCAACAACCGCTTCGTGGGGGGGGGGGGGGTGGGGCCACCCCCCCCCCCGTGAGGGGGGGGGCCAGCGGGGGTGGGGCGCGCGAGTAAGACCGCCC
>JAVBOU010000014.1:0-37156 GCA_031550185.1 Kiritimatiellia bacterium
CGAGCGCAAACTGCTTGGTGAGGGCTCTGAAATGAACCTCCGAAATGTGAGAATGTTTGAGATACTTGTTTTTCATGGAAATCACCTGTGTTTTAACACGTGTTGTTGAAGATTTCCACTCTAAACTAGTCTTGAACCTTAACAAAAAAGTTGATATCCTGCGGCTATGTTTGAAGTCAGTTTGGCACTGTTTCCAACCTTTTAAAGGAGTTGATCATGCGAAAGTACGTTGCAACCCCCAAAGGGGATTTTGCGGTTCAAGGATATGCGGGTACCAGCGGCATTTTACTTGCCATGAATGTCAGCGAGGCGCGCCGTAAAGGGTTGCTGGGGTTTGCCATAAGTCGACGCAAGCCCGGCGAGAAAACCTTTAATTTTCAGCTTTCAAGCTTGCATTTTCCCGGCCAGTCGCATACCAACGCGAAGTATGATGCGACGCCCAGCGACAAGGCCCCGATTCAAAAATTTCGCTGGGGACTGTATAACGTCGACCCCGACACTGTGTATGAATTTCGCGTCTACCTCATATACGGGACGCCGGACAATCCGAAACGAGGTCCTTGTCTTGAGCTTGCTCTCTCGACGCATCCGGTGTCCGGTGAACACCGGGTTGTCTTCAATCGTGCCGTTGTTGCGAGCCAGGCCTTTGAGCGTAAATTTGTTGCTGCCAATGAAATGCTCAAAAAGAAGGTCAAAGACGTGCCTCCTGTCTCGCAATGGCCTGTAAATGAGTACAATGAAAGCCCTGCCGCATGGCTCGAACGAGGCTTGCTGGGCGAAATCACGGGCATCATAAAACGGGCGATTGACAAAAATTGGGCGCTTGATATTGCCATTTACGAATATGAACTGGATTCCATTGTCCAGGCGGTTAATGCGGCTCAGGCTCGCGGCGTCCATGTGCGTGTGCTTTATCATGCAAATAAATCCGATCCACAGACTGCGATAAACGAAACGAATCTCGAGAAGATCAAAGAAAAACGCCCACGAATCACGAGTGCTATTTGCCATGACAAATTCATTGTCTTGAGTAAAGTGAAAAATGGCACACGAGTCCCATGTGAAGTTCTCTGTGGCTCGACCAACTTTACTGAAAATGGCGTTTACCGCCAAGCTAATGTCGTGCATGTGATCAGCCAGAAGGATATTGCCCGGCAGTACGAAAATATGTTCGAGGTGCTTTGGGAAAATCATAATCATGTTGCACCCGCCAGAGCTTGGATCACTTCCAACAATCCCATCACCACGGAGCCGGGAATTAACATCGGGTTCTCTCCCCGCGCCAAACCGAAAACAAACGACAATCTCCTCAATATTCCTGGTTTCACCGACTTGGATGTCTTTGCGCGACTCATCAAAGAAGCTCAGCGTGATGTCTTATTTTGTACTGCTTTTAAGCCGCAGGGCGACATTTTAAGCATCCTTTCAGGTAAGAGCAACAACGCGGCGATCCTTCGTTATGGATTACAAAACTGTAAGAGTGATATAACAGGTTATCACCGAAACAATGCGACTTTTACCGCATCCGCCGTCTTGCCGGGAAATGTGCTTGAAGGTTGGCGCAATGAGGGACAGAAACGCCAAAAAGGCAACATTCTCATTCATACAAAGGTTGTGATCATTGACTTTACGAGTACCGATCCCACCATTATTAGCGGTTCGCACAACCTCTCAGAGAATGCCTCACGAAGCAACGACGAAAACTTCCTCATTATTCGGGGAAATACGGATCTTGCCGATTGCTACGCATGCGAAGTGTTGCGGTTTTATGATCACTACCGCTTCCGATATTTCATGAAACAAGCAAAGGACAAAAATGCCAAACGTAAATTCAACCTGAATCTTGCCGTGAATTCAAGCTGGACGGATGAGTATTTTGGAGGCTCAAAACAACTGGATCGCGAGTTATTTTGCAAGTTGCCATCAACCTGATCGTTTGCAATCAATGTGGCGGAGCCTCAATTCACCAGCACATTGGAAACATGGCGTGATGGTCCCGTATGTGCTGTAATTTGTGTGCAACAAAACAAAAAATATCGTAGTTTTCACGTGAACAGCAGGAGGTCATAAAGGATGTGTTCGTGTATGTGAAAGCGATGGATCCGGATTCCAACTATTGGGGCGACGTCGATCAATTCATCGCTATCATCGAGCGGTTATGGAATTTGGAAACCGTATGACAACCACGCGTGACATTTTCAAAGTTTTATGGCGAATTGCTTGGATTGGCGTAATTGTCATTTTTATTGTGTACAATTTGTTGCTCATATTTTACAGTCCTGAATCAAGGTTTGCTCACATCAATAATGTGGCTTGAGCTGTTGAAATGGGAACAACAACGCGATCCAGACAATCGTTTTTATGACCGAAATGAATGGATTGTCATTCAAAATATCCCCGATAATCCGCCGGGAAATTTGATTGTTCTTGCGACGCGGAATGTCGATCCGTCATCGTTACGAACGAAGCTGGCGGATGGTGACATGCAAAAGCATATTCGGTTTGTTGCCAATCCGGGTTTTCCTTTGTTTGAGAGAAATTCGGCGATTTTGGTTCGCGCGGATGGTGTAACGGTGCGTGTTAGAAAAGAAGCGATGACGTATGCGGCGGTGTATCGCGGGCAAACTTTTGATGTGACCACAAACCGCGTCGACGGGGCGCAAACAAAGTATCTTTTGCCGGATGGGAAAGAGGTCGTCCCGGACAATGGTTGAGGTGAGATTTGGCGGTGGAGGCTGTGTTTTGGCGTGAACACGCAACATGCGCTCCGCGGATTGAGGAAATTGTCGGTTTTGATTTGACAAAACGCGTGGTTTATGACATTTTAGGTACGTTTTTAACACATCCGGTCCATTGCATTTGATCCAAGGAGTGGGAGTACCCACTCTTTTTTCTTTGCAATACGGAAAAACCTCACCCCTCAACCACGCAGGAGAAAGCCATGAATAACGAACTGCTGACCGTCATCAGCTACATGGAACGCGAACGCGGAATCGGTCGCGAGGCCATTATTCAGGCGATTGAGGCGGCGTTGCAGCAAGCCGCCAAAAAGAGCATGGGCGTCTCGGATCAGCTCCGCGTGGAAATCGACCGCAAGAATTATAAAATCCGCGCTTTTGACATGGCGCGGGTGTCGGACACGGAGGTGGGGCCGGGCTTTATTTCGATGCGCAAGGCGCGCGAGACGCATCCGGACGCGCAGCTTGGCGGCGTGGTTGAGATTGAGGTTTCGCCGGAGCGGCTGGGGCGCGTGGCGGCGCAGACAGCGCGCCAGATGATTGTGCAAAAGATTCGCCAGGTCGAACGGGAGAATGTGTTTGAGGAGTACAAGGAGCGCATCGGCGACATTGTGATCGGCACGGTGCGTTCGGTCGCGCATCGCGATGTGTACGTTGACCTCGGCAAGACGGAGGCGCTCCTGCCGGCGAAGGAACGCATTCCCTCCGAGGATTATCAGGTGGGCGACCGCGTGCGCGCCTACATTTACAAGGTGGCGACGAATCCGAATGGTCCATCCATCGTGTTGTCGCGCGCGTGCCCCGAATTTGTGAAGGCGCTTTTCCGGCTCGAAGTGGCGGAGATTGCGGACGGCATTGTCGAGGTGATGGGCGTGGCGCGTGACCCGGGTTTTCGCGCCAAAATCGCGGTTCGCACACACGACGACAAGGTGGATCCGGTCGGCGCGTGCGTCGGCCTGCGCGGCAACCGCGTGAAGAATATTGTGCGCGAACTGTCCGGCGAAAAGATCGACATCGTGCGCTGGAACGACGACATTCGCCAGTACGTCGCGCAGGCGCTCGCGCCGGTGCAACTGATCTCCCTCACGACGGATGAGACGGAACCGAACGTCCTGCACATCAAGGTCGCGCCCGATCAATTTTCGCTGGCGATCGGCCGCCACGGTCAGAACGTCCGCCTTGCCACGCGCCTTGTGGGTTGGAAGCTCGACATCCAAAAGCAGGAAGCCGACGCCTCCTTCCAGCAGCAGGTCGCCGACGCCATCGCCGGCCTTGCCGCGATCGACGGCATCACGCAAATCGAGGCCGAGACGCTTGTCGCCAACGGCTTCCTCACCCCGGAAGGCATTCTCGCCGCCGATCCCGCCTACATTCAGGAAGTCACCGAATTCGACGGTGAAACCGCCACCCGCGTCTACAACGCCGCCGCCGCCCAAGTTGCCAGGAAAAACGGATAAATGACCATGAGAGTATTTGAACTCGCCCAATCCCTCAACATCCCTGCGGCCGAAGTCCTGCAGCACGCCACGGCCCTCAAATTCGACGCCACCACCGCGCTCTCCCGCCTCTCCTCCGCGGAAGTGGCCAAGATACAATCCTGCGTCCAGGCCAAGTCCACCGAGGGCAAGCGCAACACCGACGAGCAACGCAAGACGCTCGACGAAAAACGCACCCGCGCCGCCGCCATCACCCAGGCCGCGCCCGGCGAACGCGAAAAGCTCCAGGCCGGCGTCTCCCGCGCGCAACAGGCCGCCGCCTCCGCGCCCGCCAAACCCAAAGCCAAACCCGCGCCCGTTCCCGCGCCCGCGCCACAGCCTGTTGCTGAAAAGCCCGCACCCGCGGCGCCGGCACCGGTCGAAAAACCTGTTGTGGCAGAGCCCCTCCCTGTGCCACCAAAAGAAACGGACGTTGCCAAAGAGGAACCCGTTTCCGCCGAACCTCAGCTCGACATTTCAGCCATCATTCAGCCCGCCGCCATTCCCGAAGAGCCAGCGGTCAAGCTCGTTCCCGCGGAAAAACCCGAAGAAGATCTTGACGACGATTTCGAGGAGGACGAGGAGTTTGACGACGAGGAGGACTTCAGCTCCTACGTCCGCAACAAGCCCGCCCCGAAAATCGAAAAACAGCGCGTCGCCGAGCGCGGCGAACAACCCAAAGGCGCGAAAGGCGCGCCCAAAAAACCCGCCTCCGCAACGCCTCCCCCAAAACCCGCACCCGCCGCCATTCCCGGCCGTCTCGCCGCTCCCGCCGCCAGCCGTCCCGGCGCCCCCGCGCCGCAAGGCCGCCCGGCTCCCGCCCGCCCCGCCGCAGCACCCGGACAAAAGCCCGCCATTCCCGGCAAAAAACCTTTGCCCGCGACGCCGCCCAAACCCCTCACGCGCTCCGGCTTCCAGCCCGTGAGCTCCGCGTTCAACAAACCCCCCGCCGCACCCGTTCCCGCGCCGCGCCCCAGTGCCGCCGCGCCGCAAGCCGCCCGCCCGCCGCAAGCCGGCCGTCCCCAGCCCGGCAACAAGCCCCAGCAACCGGCACGCCCCGGCTTCAAAGGCCAGCAGCAGAGCGCCCGTCCGCCCGTCAGCCCCGCCGCGCCAGCCCCCACACCCGCGGCCGCCCCCTCCGACCGCACCATTCCCCTCCGCGGCGCCGTCATCATCAAAGACCTCGCCGAACTCATGGGCATGCGCCCCAACAAGCTCATCGCCGACCTCATGCAGATGAACGTCCTCGCGTCCATCAACCAGCGCATCGAGCTCGACCACGCCACGCGCATCGCCGAAAAATACGGCTTCAAAGTCGAGCTCGAACGCCAAAAGCGTTCCGGCGACCGCCGCCCCGTCCTCCCCAACGCCACCGCCGACGACGAGATCCCGGATGATCCGCCCGAATCCCTCATTCCCCGTCCGCCGATCGTCACCTTCCTCGGCCACGTCGACCACGGCAAGACCTCCCTCATGGACCGCATTCGCGACGCCAAAGTCGCGGCCGGCGAGGCCGGCGGCATCACCCAGCATATCGGTGCCTACACCGTTGACTTCAACGGCAAGAAGATCACCTTCCTCGACACCCCCGGCCACGCCGCCTTCTCCTCCATGCGTGCCCGCGGCGCCAGCATGACCGACATCGCCGTCATCATCATCGCCGCCGACGACGGCGTCATGCCCCAGACCCGCGAGGCCATCCGCCACGCCAAAAACGCCAACGTCCAAATCATGGTCGCCATCAACAAATGCGACCTCCCCACCGCCAAGCCCGACCGCGTCAAACAGATGCTCCAGTCCGAAGGCCTCACCCCCGAAGAATGGGGCGGCGACGTCGTCTGCTGCGAAGTCTCCGCCATCACCGGCAAAGGTGTCGACCACCTCCTCGAAATGCTCCTCATCCAGGCCGACATGCTCGAACTCACCGCCAACCCCGGCCGCCGCGCCGACGGTTTCGTCATCGAGGCTCAGCTTGAGCAGGGCCGCGGCCCCACCGCCACCCTCCTCGTCGACGGCGGCACCCTCAAGGTCGGCGACGTCGTCCTCATCGGCGAAAACTTCGGCAAAATCCGCGGCCTCGTCGACGACCGCGGTCGCATGGTCAAATCCGCCGGCCCCTCCATGGCCGTCCGTTGCATGGGTCTCTCCGGCGTTCCCGAAGCCGGCGCCCACTTCCGCGTCATGCTCAACGAAAAACGCGCCCGCGAACTCGCCGATCAATTCGCCCAGGACCGCAAACTCACCGAGCTCGCCGCCAACCAGAAGACCACCATCGACAACCTCTTCTCCAAGATCAAGGAACAGCAGCAGCTCCAGCTCGCCGCCATCGTCAAGGCCGACACCCAGGGTTCCGTCGAAGCCATCTGCCAGTCCCTCCGCGACATCCGCTCCAACAAAGTCTCCCTCACCATCGTCGCCGACGCCGTCGGCAACATCTCCCAGGCCGACATCCAGCGCGCCGCCGCCGCCGGCGCCCACATCGTCGGCTTCCACGTCGCCTGCGAACCCGGCGTCCAAAGCCAGGCCCGCCACGACGGCGTCCGCGTCAACACCTTCCGCATCATCTACGAACTCCTCGACCACATCCGGCGCGAAATGCTCAAGCTCATCCCCGCCGAATACAAGGAAATCATCCGCGGCCACGCCGACATCCGCGCCATCTTCAACATCGGCAAAAAAGGCAAGGTTGCCGGTTGCCAGATGCTCGACGGCACCCTCCGCGCCGCCGACCGCGTCCGCGTCAAACGCAAAAACGAAGTCATCTACGACGGCAAATTCCTCACCCTCCAGCACTTCCAGGACGAAGTCGCCGAAATCACCTCCGCCCAGGAATGCGGCATCCGCTTCACCGGCTTCGAAGCCTTCGAAACCGGCGACATCGTCGAATGCTACGCCATGGAAGAACTCGAAAGAACACTGTAAGAATTGCTAAATGTTGATTGCTAATTGGTGTCAAAGCACGGAAGTTTTTGCAATCAGCAATTAGCAATCAGCAATCAGCAATTTCCCAAATGTCCACCTCCCGCATCCTCCGCGTCAACGCCCTGCTTCACCGCGAAATCGCCGAAGCCTTCTACAAAGTCTTCGCCGGCGGCGGCCTCGACCTTGCCGCCGTCTCCGTCACCCGCGTCGAAACCGCCCCCAACCTCCGCAACGCCAACGTCTACATCTCCATCTACGGCCACGCCGGCGAGCATCCCAAAATCCTCGCCACCCTTGCCCGCCACGCCCCCGCCCTGCAGTCCCTCATCAACAAAGACTGCCACCTCAAATACACCCCCCGCCTCCACTTCCATTACGATCCCTCCATCGAACGCGGCGACCGCGTCCTCGACGCCCTTTACCATCTTCCCCCGCCCGCCGACCCAATGTAGGACAAACGAAGTCTTCCTGTTCGGCGCTGGTGCCTGCCCGCACTTTTTACCTCGCAACACACCCAAACGACCTCGTCACCGTCGTGCAAAAATGGTAACGCAAACCCTTGTGGCGTGGCAGGAGTCCTGCCACGCCACGAGGGTTTGCGTTTTTCGGTTGGAAGACCGGACTTACATGTCCATGCCGCCCATGCCGCCCATTCCGCCGCCGCCGGGCATGGGGGGATCCTTTTTCTCGGGGATCTCGGTGATCATGCATTCGGTGGTGAGGAGGAGGCCGGAGATGGAGGCGGCGTTCTGAAGCGCGGAACGCGTGACCTTGGCAGGGTCAAGGACGCCCACTTTGACGAGGTCGGTGAACTCGCGGGTGGCGACGTTGTAGCCGTTGGCGCCTTTGCCTTTTTTGACTTGCTCGACGATGAGGGCGGCTTCGAGGCCGGCGTTGGCGAGGAGTTGGCGCAGGGGAGCCTCAAGGGCTTTCTGGATGATCTCGACGCCGATTTTTTCGTCGGCATAGGTCTCGACCTTGCTGAGGAGGTCCTGGCAACGAAGGAGCGCGACGCCGCCGCCGGGGACGACGCCTTCTTCGACAGCGGCGCGGGTGGCGTGGAGGGCGTCTTCGACGCGGGCCTTCTTCTCCTTCATTTCGGCTTCGGTGGCGGCGCCGACTTTGATGACGGCAACGCCGCCGGCGAGCTTCGCGAGGCGCTCCTGGAGCTTTTCGCGGTCGTAGTCGGAGGTGGTGTCTTCGATCTGGCGCTTGATTTGGGCGACGCGGCCCTGGATGTCGGCGGTGGCGCCGGCGCCTTCGACGATGGTGGTGTTGTCCTTGTCGATGGTGATGCGCTTGGCGCGGCCGAGGTCTTCGACCTGGACGGAGTCGAGCTTGATGCCGAGGTCTTCGGAGATCATTTTGCCGTTGGTGAGGACAGCGATGTCTTCGAGCATGGCCTTGCGGCGGTCGCCGAAGCCGGGGGCTTTGACGGCGCAGACCTGGAGGGTGCCGCGGAGTTTGTTGACGACGAGGGTGGCGAGGGCTTCGCCTTCGACGTCTTCGGCGATGATGAGAAGGGGCTTGCCGGTCTTGGCGACGTTCTGCAACAGGGGCAGGAGGTCGTTGAGGCTGGAAATTTTCTTCTCGAAGATGAGGATGTAGGGGTTCTCGAGGACGGCTTCCATGGCTTCCATGTTGGTGGCCATGTAGGGGGAGAGGTAGCCCTTGTCGAACTGCATGCCTTCGACGACGTCGAGGGTGGTGTCGATGGTTTTGGATTCCTCAACGGTGATGGTGCCGTCCTTGCCGACTTTGTCCATGGCTTCGGCGATGATGGCACCGATGGAGACTTCGCCGTTGGCGGAGATGGTGGCGACCTGCGCGATTTCGGCGGGGTCCTTGACCTTCTTGGCCTGCTTGGCGATGCCTTCGACGACGGCGGCGGTGGCCTTGTCGATGCCGCGCTTGATCTGCATGCCGTTGGCGCCGGCGGTGAGGTTTTTGAGGCCTTCGCGGTAGATGGCTTCGGCGAGGAGGGTGGCGGTGGTGGTGCCGTCGCCGGCGATGTCGGAGGTCTTGCTCGCGACCTCGCGGACCATCTGGGCGCCCATGTTTTCAAAGGGGTCGGCGAGCTCGATTTCCTTGGCGACGCTGACGCCGTCCTTGGTGATGGTCGGGGAGCCGAATTTTTTGTCGAGGATGACGTTGCGGCCGCAGGGGCCGAGGGTGGACACGACGGCGCGGGAAAGTTTCTGGACGCCGGCGAGAACGGCCTGACGGGCCTCGTTCTCAAAACGCATTTGTTTAGCAGCCATTTGTAGTGGTTCTCCTGAAAGTGGTTGGGGGTTATTCGACGATGCCGAGGAGGTCTTCCTCGCGGATCAACTGATATTCCTTGTCGTTGATCTTGACCTCGGTGCCGCCGTACTTGGGCATGAGGACGGTGTCGCCGACCTTGACGTCGAACTTCACTTCCTTGCCCTCCTTGTCGAGCTTCTTGCCGATGGCGATGACCTTGCCCTCGATGGGTTTTTCCTTGGCGGAGTCGGGGATGATGATGCCACCCTTGACTTGCTCCTTGGTGGTGATGGGCTCGACGAGCACGCGGTCGCCGAGGGGACGGATTTTAGCAGCCATTTTTGCTGTTTCTCCTGGTTGGTTGGTTTAAAGGTTGGGGGTTTGCCCGTGGCAGGGTCGGAGCCCTGCCACGAGGAAAGGGGTTTTGGAAGGAAGCGCGTTCATCAAGCGCGCATACACCAAGATTGTGTTGGCGGAAGGAGAATGTGCAACCCTTCCAGGGTTGGAAATTATTGCGGATGTTTTCCCAGGGCAGCCTCGCGTTGCTCGGCAACCCTGGGCTTTGGTGTGCAACCTCTTTGAGGTTGCGGGCGATGTTCCAAGCGGGCACGCGGGATCCGGACAAAACCAGGTGAATGCGCGCGAGGGCGTTTTTGGTTTTGGCGAGGCCGCGGGTGATGTTGGAATGTTTCAAAAACATATTTTGCTGTTTCTCCTTGAAGGCACGTACTCAAGCGGCGGCAGGTTCAAGTTTCTTTCAAAACCCAAATCAACCCGTAAGTTTTTCCAAAAAACATCTATGCAGTGAGGGGGGTAAACGTCAAAAATGTCCACAATGGCGTTGTGAAAATCCTCGAAAAGCAAAAGAAGCTCTCCCATGTCATTATCGGGTTTGCCGACCGAAATAATAAGTGGTTTCACTTTTTCAAAAAATTGCTTCGCTTGTGTTTCTGACAAACACAAATTTATGCGCCGCAAGGCTCGGAGATAGTCTTTTTGTTCAGGCATAATTGGTTTTCAGAGGTTGGTGTCCGGTTCGTGGCGTGGCAGGGGTTCTGCCACACCGCCTTTTGCAAGATACGCGCTTGCAAGCAATATAAATGCAACAGGGGTAATTTGGTTAAATATCATGGAAATTATTTCGAAAATATTCGTTGCATGAGGCAGGCTTAAATAAAGCCTAAATAATATCGTTAATCCTGTTACGACGATAACCGCCATTGCTGTTTTATAAACGGAGAGTGGTTTATGAAGGATACTAATCGAAAACAATGCAAGCGTTACAAACTGTCCAATTCCTGAAATCATATAAATCCACGCTAAATCTTTGGCGGGTGGTTTCAAAAACAAAATAACTATTTGAATGATTTCAAAGGTAGCAAAAAATAACAGCGAAGAAAACGCCTTTTTGATGTTATTGCTCAATAAATAAATGCCAACTACTACATATTTGCCTGAAATAAAGCAAAGCGATATTTTTTTACCGAGCGAGACATTCGCCACTTCACTTGAATTTAGCCACCAGATTGTACTCAAAAGCAATATGACGGAAGCAAAAGTCAAAATATGCGCGGCGCTTTTGAGGAGGCGATTGTTGGTTGAGATTTGCATGTCGGGCACGGGGTGGGTGATGAGATGTGTCGAATGAATCGATTCATTCGATCCGAATCGAGCCAAGCCGGTTCGTTTGAGGGGAATCGGCTTGGCTCGGGAATTTGGATTACTTCTTTTTCTTGTCGTCGTCGACCATGGTGTAGTCGGCGTCGATGACGTCGCCGTTGTCGGAGGATTGGGCGCCGGATTCGGGCGGGGGCGGAGGTTGTTGGTCGGGCTGGGGTTGGGCGTCGGGTTGAGGTGCGCCCTTGGAGTAGATTTCCTGGGAGACGGCCTGCATGGCGTTCATGAGGGCGTCGTACTTGGCTTTGATGGCGTCGGCGTCGCTGCCCTTGAGCGCTTCGCGCAGATCGTTGAGGGCGGATTCGGCGGGCGCTTTTTTGTCGGCGGAAATCTTGTCGGCGTTGTCCTTGAGGGTCTTTTCAACCTGATAGGCGAGGTTTTCGGCCTGGTTGCGGGTTTCGACGGATTCGCGCTTTTTGGTGTCGTCGGCGGCGTGGGCGGCGGCTTCGTCAACCATGCGCTTGATCTCGGCGTCGGTGAGACCGGAGGAAGCGGTGATGGTGATCTTCTGCTCCTTTTTGGTGCCGAGGTCTTTGGCGGTGACGTTGAGAATGCCGTTGGAGTCGATGTCAAATGAGACTTCGATTTGCGGGGTGCCGCGCGGCGCGGGCGGGATGCCGTCGAGGTGGAAAACGCCAATGGTCTTGTTGTCGGAAGCCATCTTGCGTTCGCCTTGAAGCACCTTGATTTCGACGGACGGCTGGTTGTCGGCGGCGGTCGAAAAGACTTCGCTTTTCTTGGTCGGGATCGTGGTGTTGCGCTCGATGAGCGGGGTCATGATGCCGCCGAGAGTTTCAATGCCAAGGGTGAGCGGGCAGACGTCGAGAAGGAGTACGTCCTTGACCTCGCCCTTGAGAATGCCGCCCTGAATGCCGGCACCGACAGCGACGACTTCGTCGGGATTGACGCCCTTGTGGGGTTCCTTGCCGAAGAGCTCTTTCGCCTTGGTCTGAATGCGCGGCATGCGGGTTTGTCCGCCGACCAGCACGACCTCGTCAACGGTACTGAGGCCGGCGTCCTTCATGCAATTTTTGCACGGGCCATCGGTGCGATCGATGAGGATGCCGGTGAGCTGTTCGAGCTTGGCGCGCGAGAGCGAAACAGAAAGGTGCTTGGGGCCGTTCGCGTCCGCGGTGATGAAGGGAAGATTGATCTCCGAAGTCTGCGTGGAGGAGAGCTCGCACTTTGCTTTTTCCGCGGCTTCCTTGAGGCGCTGGAGCGCGTTGATGTCCTTCGACAGGTCGATGCCGTTTTCGCGCTTAAATTCGTCGGCCAGCCAGCGCATGATCGTCTCATCGAGGTTGTCGCCGCCGAGATGCGTGTCGCCGTTGGTGGCCTTCACTTCGAAGACGCCGTCGCCGATGTCGAGCACGGAAATATCAAAGGTGCCGCCGCCGAAATCGTAAACCGCGATCTTCTCGTCCTTCTTCTTGTCGAGGCCGTAAGCGAGCGACGCGGCGGTCGGCTCGTTGATGATGCGCAACACTTCGAGGCCAGCGATTTTGCCGGCGTCCTTGGTCGCCTGGCGCTGGCTGTCGTTGAAGTACGCGGGCACGGTGATGACCGCCTGCGTGATCGTCTCGCCCAGGCGCGCCTCGGCGTCGGTCTTCAGCTTCTGGAGGATCATCGCGGAGATTTCCGGCGGCGAATAAACGCGGTCGCCGATTTTCACATGCGCGTCGCCGTTCGCCGCCCTCACGACCTCGAACGGCACCATCGTCGCCTCCTGCGCGATCTCGTCATACTTGCGGCCCATGAAACGCTTGATCGAATAAATCGTCTGCTTCGGATTCATCACCGCCTGGCGTTTGGCCGCCTGGCCGACGAGGCGCTCGCCGGTTTTCGTGAACGCCACGATCGACGGCGTCGTGCGCATGCCCTCGGCGTTTTCCAACACCGTCGGCTCGCCGCCTTCCATGACCGCCATGCACGAATTGGTCGTGCCCAAATCAATTCCCAAAACTTTAGCCATATCAAAATTCCTTATTGTGCTTTCAGCATCAAAACAGAAAGCCGCCCGCTAATTAGCAGGCCACGTGCCAAAGAACGGAAAACGTAGCGAACATGCGAAAAACTCAATGAAAATGCGGCTCGTGGCAGAGGTCGGGCTTTGCCACGAGTGTGCCACATTTTGAAAACTGCGCCAGCGCACGGTGTGCCACTGGCGCAGTTTGCGCGGCGTTGCGGCGTGGCAGAGCAACACCTCTGCCACGCGCCGCAATGTGGTTGCGATTCGTATTCATTCGTGTCCATTCGTGGTTCAATGAACAGCCGCGCGATTGTGACCCCGGCGGAAATGTGTTACAATTCCAAGTTTTTCAACAAGGAGAATGAACATGCCAAACAATCTCGTGACCAAAATACTGTCCGCACATTGTATGACCGGTGAACAGCGCGCAGGATGCGAAGTGGGGATTCGCATCGACCAGACGCTGACGCAGGACGCGACCGGCACCATGACCTACCTGCAATTCGAAAGCATGGGCCTCGACCGCGTGAAGGCCGATCTCTCGCTGAGTTACGTCGACCACAACACGATTCAAGTCGGCTTCGAAAACGCCGACGACCACGCGTATCTGCGCAGCGTGGCGCAGCGTTACGGCGTGGTGTATTCGCGTCCCGGCAACGGCATTTGCCACCAGCTTCACCTCGAGCGCTTTGGCAAGCCGGGCGCGACGCTGCTCGGCGCGGACTCGCACACGCCCACCGGCGGCGGCCTCGGCATGATCGCCATCGGTGCGGGCGGCATCGACATCGCGGTCGCGATGGGCGGCGGTGCGTTTTACCTGACGTGGCCGCGCGTGATCAACGTCCGCCTCAGTGGCGCGTTGAAGCCCGGCGTCTCCGCGAAAGACGTCGTCATGGCCGTCATCGCCAAGTACGGCACCAAGGGCAACGTCGACACCATGATCGAATACAGCGGCGATGGCGTGAAGACGCTCGACGTGCCGTCGCGCGCGACGATCACGAACATGGGCGCGGAGATGGGCGTCACGACATCGGTCTTTCCGAGCGACGACACCACGCGCGAATTTTTGGAATCGCAGGGCCGCGGCAAGGATTGGCAGCCGCTCGCCGCCGATGACGGCGCAACGTACGACGACGTCTTCGCGCTCGACCTCTCGACCGTCGAACCGCTCGCCGCCGCGCCGCATTCGCCCGGCAACATCACACCCGTCAGCCAGCTCCTCGGCCAAAAGGTCAACCAGGTGCTTATCGGCTCCTGCACCAACTCCTCGTACCGCGACCTGAAAAGCGTCGCGCTCATGCTCAAGGGCCGGAAGGTGCACGAGAGCGTCGAGGTCGGCGTCGCGCCCGGCTCGCGCCAGGTCGTGCTGATGCTCGCCGAGGAGGGCCTGCTCTCCGATCTGATTTCCGCCGGCGTGCGCATCCTCGAAAACGCGTGCGGCTTCTGCATCGGCAACCACATGTCGCCCGGCACCGACGCGGTGAGCCTGCGCACCAGCAACCGCAACTTCGAAGGCCGCTCCGGCACCCAGTCCGCGCAGGTCTATCTCGTCAGCCCCGAAACCGCCGCCGCCGCCGCGCTCACCGGCGAGTTTTGCGATCCGCGCCCCTTCATGCGCGGCGTGCCGGCTGTCACCATGCCGAAGCAATTCATGCTCGACGACGCCATGTTCCTCTTCCGCGAAACCGCGGGCAAGGGCGTGCCGTCCGTTGAAATCGCGCGCGGCCCCAACATTGGCAAAGTTCCGGCCGGCGAACCGCTGCCGCAAAAACTCAACGGCGTCGTCGCGATCAAGGTCGGCGACAAAATCACGACCGACCACATCATGCCCGCCGGCGCGCGTTTGAAGTACCGCTCCAACATTCCCGAATACGCCAAATACGTCTTCGAGCATGTCGACAAAACCTTCCACGACCGCGCGCTCAAAAACAAGGCCGACGGCCTCGCGAACATCATCATCGCCGGCGAAAGCTACGGCCAGGGTTCCAGCCGAGAACACGCCGCCATGTGCCCCATGTACCTTGGCGTGCGCGCGCTCATCGCCAAAAGCGCCGAGCGCATCCACACCGCGAACCTCATCAACTTCGGCATCGTCCCCTTCTTCTTCGACAACCCCGCCGATTACGATGCCATCAACGCCGGTGACAAACTCGAAGCCGACGGCCTGGCTGACGCGGTTCAAGGCAACGGCAAACTCCTCATCCGCAACATCACCCGCGGCACCCAATTCACCGTTGTCGCGCGCCTGACCGAACGCCAAAAGAAAATCGTCGCCAACGGCGGCCTCCTCGCCTCCGTGGCCCAAGGCGTGGTGTAATCCACCCTCCACCCCACGTTGTGGCGTGGCAGAACCTCTGCCACGCCACGCTTGTTTACGGTTGTCGTCTATTAGACTTGTTCCAAAACTTGAACATGGAGGACGCTCGCGCTCCAATTAGAAGCTGGTTTTGGAACAAGTCTAATATAGTATTTTTGAACAACATTAGGAGATTTCAGGGTGGGGCGCGCCCGGCGGTCGCGCCCCACCATTTATAGTCAATACACTGTAAAATAGTCCTATATGACGCTATCGAAAACTGCGTTGAATTGTGTAAATTATGCATGATATTGTACAAAATTAAAGTGGTTTCACTATATCAACCCCAGAGGGGTTGAACAACAGGTTGCGCACCTTCGGCGGCATCACATTTTGTGGGCCAATGTCACATAAAAATGCGATATATCCCAACACGAAATCAACCGGGCCTCTTCGTGCGGCTCGCGAGGACGCTCGCCCTCCATGTTCAGGTTTTGAAACAGGTCACTATATTTTCGGTCACCATATCGATGACACCGGTTTTGGCGCATGTTGTGATCCCACGCGACATGAAGGCGCAAACAGATGCTCCGCCTCAGCAAAAAGCGGCGATAAATCGCCGCACTCCATACTTGCGATTCTGACGGTAATCCATAACCCAAGCGTTGCCCTGGACTGGCATGACCTGCGCAAAAAATTGTGGCGTGGCAGGAGTCCTGCCACGCCACAACGCGGTTTTGATTTTTACTTGAGGAAGAAGAGGGTTTGCGGGTAGCCGTTCAAGACGGTGAGCGTGCCGGCGCCGGTGAAAAACGCGTCGTATTGCCGTGATGCGGGACTGATGGAAGAGCCGTAGGTGCCGGCGCTTTTCAATTCGCCGTTAAGCCAGAGTTTTGACACCGTGGCGTTCACGCCTGCCGCGACGGAGAGCGTGGCGCCGGGGGCGAGTGAGAGGAACGCGTTGGGGCTGAAGGCATCGCTGTTCGCGACGGAAAGCGTGCCGGCGGAGACAACGATGTTGGTTGCGTTTGCGCCGAAGCTGCCGTTGGCGGTGACCGCGAGCGTGCCGCCGGTGATCAACACGTCGCCGGAGATGTTATGGGTCTGCCCGAGTGTGAAGGTTCCGCTGCCGCGCTTGACGAGTGTGACAGGGCCGTCGAGCAGGCTGTTGTATTTGTCGAAGGTGCTGTCGAGGATGCCGTTGATGACGAGCGTCGAGGGAGTGGTGCAGATGATGCGCTGCCAGCCGACTCTGCCGGCGTCGGTGTTGTATCCGTTGTAGTGCAGGTCGGTGAGGCGGCCGAGCGTAAGGCGGTGACCGTTGAGGTTCAAGACGCCGCGGTTGTTCTGGTTGTCGTTGCTGCGGCCGAAGGTATAGGGCAAGCCGTCGGCAAGGGGATCGTCCACCATGAGGATGACAGTGCCCTGGTATTGGTCGAATGTTTTGACAAGGTTGTTGGTCGAATAGATTTGCAGCGTGCCGGCATCGTCGCGGGCAAATCCGGCGTCGGGCATGATGAGGCGGCTGCGCAACGCGATGACACCGACGCCACGGAGGGAGACGGCGGAGTTGCCGGCGTTGGTGATGGTGGTGGCAAAGTCGGCGGAGCCGAGTGTGAGCGTGCCGCCCGCGTTGTCGGAGCCGATTTGGAATGTGCCCAGCGGATTGATGATGATGTCGCCGGCCCAACCGGCGTCTCCGGCGGCGGTCATCCAAATTCCGGCACGGAGGTTGGCGTCGATTCCACCGAGAGTGGAGAGGGTTTTGCCGGTGACGGTGATGCCGGACTGGAGGATGACTTTGTTGAACTCGGTGTAGTTGTTCACGGTTCCGTAGGCGAGGCTCACGGTGTCAGCGGCACCGAGCGCGGAGGGCGAGAAGATGTTGGCAGCGACGCGCGTGACGGGTGTTCCGATGGTTGTCGCGCCGGTGTAGGTGTTGGCACCGTAAAGGTTGGCGCCGCCGCCGATGTTGATGCCACCGGAGCCGGAAATGACGGATGCGGCGGACTGATTGATGGCGCCTGAATTCGGAAGCGTGGTGAGAGCAGTGTCCACGATGAGGCGCGTGTCGGTCAACGTCAACGTGCCACCGCTGATGAAGGTGGATCCGGTGTATTGGCCCACGGTCATGGCGTCGTAATGGTGGTTGCCGCGAAGCGTCAGCGCGGTCGAACCGAACTTGAAGACGTTGCCGGCGGTGAGCGTGTTGACGCCCGTGTCAAGGATGTACGTGTTCGCCACGGTGTTGATGGTGATGTTGCCCGGGGCAATATCACCGGAGGTCGTGACCGGAGCAGAGGCGACGCCCTGGTCGTCGAACACGACGTCCATGCCGTCTGCGAAGGGCATGGACTCGGGCCACCAGTTGCCGGCGGAGTGATTCCACGTGTTGGCGGAGGCGTTGCCTTTCCACGTCATGATGGTGGTGCCACCGCCGGTCACCTCGAGCGTGAGCGCGGTGTCGCCCAACGTGAGCGACGTGTTGGCATACGGCATGGCCGGAACAATCGTGCCGGCGCCGGATCTTGAGGCGTAAGTTGCAAGCGTGTACGTCCCCGCCGGAAGACCGTCCGGCGGCAGGGCGAGCGTGATGGTGTTGACGCCGGCGACGGCGAGCGGGCCGCTGATCGCGAGGCAGTCGGAGGGGCCGTCCTCGTCGCCGCGAACGTCAAAAGAGAGTGCGGCATTGTTCAGCGAAATCCCCGCGGGATGGTTGAGCGCGAGCGTGCCGTATTCGTTGCCCGCGAGCGCGATGCCGCTGTTGGCGCCCAAAGTGACCGCCGCGCCCAGCGTGCCCGTGCCGCCCATTGAAGCGCCGGAGGCAACCGTGATGGACGGCGTGTCGTTCGACTCGCCGTTGAACAGGAGCGTGCCTTCGCTGATGGTTGTCGCGCCCGCATAGGTCGTGCTGGTGGCAAAGGTGAGCTTGCCGAGACCCAGCTTTGTGGTCGGACCAGATCCGCTGACCGCGCAGGCGATGGTGACCGCCCGATTGGCGGCAACCTCGAATTTTGCGCCGGCGTTGCCCGTGATGTTGCTGATGCAAATGCCGCGGTTGACGTCGTCAAGAATCGTTTCGGGATCGCCTCCGAAAACCAGCGTCGAGCCGTTGATGGTCAACTGGTTGGGATTAAACACATCGGGATTTCCGCCGAGGTTGTCTTCGGTAAGAATAAACAATTTTCCCGATCCGGTCACGTTGATCGGCCCGGTGAACCCCGAGTTCGCGCCGCGCAAATGAATGGCCTTTGTTTTGGTGCCGTCCGGCGGCACAAGCAACGAAAGGCGACCGCTACCGGAAAGCGTCGCATTCACGGTGTACTGACGTGAATTGGCGCCGGAAACGCTGATGCTTGGCGAGGCGTCAGCCGGAATAAAATAATTGCCATTCAGGACGCCAATCGATTCGTCCTGCCCCTGGGTGAATTGACCGCGAAAGATACAATTCGGAATTGCGATCAAGCCGGTGGGAGTTTTCCACATCACAGCGCCGTCGTCCGCAATCGTCAGCAGGTCGCCCGCAAATGTGAAGTTGCCGCCGCCGCTCGGCGTGCGCATCGTGAACCCGCCGTCAATGACATACGTATTGCCAGCCGCCGGCGCCGCATTGCTGTTCCATAGACCCTTGGCATTGAACGATGACGCACCGATCGGATCAGTGCCTGTCATGCGGTACTCCGCCGCATCCGCACCGGAGACGCCGACCAGCGCCGCTGAAAGCGCGCTCAAAAAGACGTGTTGACATGTCATGATGTTATACCTCAAATTGTCGCTTTACAGTTTACAATGTTTTCAGATGCGCGACAACACGCACGCGACGTTTTCAAAAAAAATTACGTGTTGTGGCGTGGCACGACCGCTGGCACGCCCCAACACGTCGGCACGCCTGCGCCGCTCTGCTATCATGGCCGCATGAACTGGACCACCCACTCCCTCACCGCTCATCTCAACGCCACGCTCGAACCGGACGCGCCGGATTTGCCCATCGCCGCCATGTCCAGCCTTGAAGACGCGCGGCCGGGCGACATTTCGTTTCTCGGCAATCCGAAGTACGAAAAGCAAGTCGCCACGACACGCGCCACGGCGGTGCTCGTCCCTGCCGCGTGGCAATGGTCGGGCTCTGCCACGGCCACGCCCGTGTTGTTGCGCGTGGAGGATCCGAACAAGGCGTTCGCGCAACTCGCGCCGATTTTCGGCCCGCCGCCGGTGGTGCGCAAACCCGGCGTGCATCCTACGGCGGTTGTCGCGCCGGACGCCGTGATCGCGCCGGACGCGCACATCGGGCCGTATGTGGTCATCGATGAACGCGCGCGAATCGGCTCGGGTGCGGTGATTGAGGCGTTCACGTTTGTCGGCGCGGGCGCGGTGGTGGGCGATGGTTCGCGCCTTTATCCGCACGTCACGCTGCGCGAGGGATGCACGCTGGGGCGGCGTTGCATCATTCACAGCGGCGCGGTCATTGGCGGCGACGGATTTGGCTTCACCATCACGATGACGCCGGAGGGTTCCGTGAAGGTCGACAAAATCCCGCAGGTCGGCATTGTCGAAATCGGCGACGATGTCGAGATCGGCTCGAACTCGACGCTCGACCGCGCGCGCTTCGGACGCACGCGCGTGGGCAATTCCGTGAAGATCGACAACCTCGTCCAGATCGGCCACAACGTTCAGATCGGCGACTTCACCGGCATTGTCGCGCAGGCCGGAATCGCGGGTTCGACGAAGGTCGGCAGCGGCGTCATGCTCTGGGCGCAGGCCGGCATCTCCGGACACCTCACGATCCACGACCGCGCGCAAGTCGGCCCGCAATCCGGCGTCGCCGCCGACGTCCCGCCCGGCGCGTACGTGATCGGCACGCCAGCCGGAAAAAAACGCGAGTTCCTCGCCCAGCGTTTTCTCCTTAAGGCGGTCGAACGCCTCCGGAAGCGCGTCGAGACGCTTGAGGCGATGCTCAAGGGCAAAGCCTGACATGTCCATGCTTCACGCGCTCGATCTTTTTGGCACGCTCATCTTTGCCATTTCCGGCGCCCTGCATGGCGTCCGCCACCGGTTGGATTTGTTGGGCGTCACGGTGCTGGCCATTGTCACCGGCGTGTCCGGCGGCATCCTGCGCGACCTGCTGATCGGCAGCATTCCACCCGCCTGCCTGCGACACGAATACTATTTGCTCATTTGCGTCCTTGGCGCCGTCATCGTCCTGCTCAACACCCGCCGTGTCTCCCGCAACTGGAATCAGATTCTTTTCGCCGACGCGATCGGACTTGGCGTCTTCACCGCGATTGGCGCGCAAAAAGGCGCCGAGGCCGGGCTCGGTCCGGTTGGCGTCATCATGACCGGCATGCTTACGGCGACCGGCGGCAGCGTGGTGCGCGATATGTTGGTGCGCGAAATCCCCGCCATTTTGGTGCGCGATTTTTACGCCACCGCCGCCATCCTCGGCGCTGCCGCGTTGCTCGTTGCCCGCCACTTCGGCGCGCCGGTTTCAATCCAGCTCCTGGTCGCCGCAATCGTCACCATTGCCCTGCGTTTCATTGCCATGACGACTCGCCTCGAATTGCCCAAACGCATTCCGTTCAAACGAATCAAGCGCAAACGCCGCCGCTCCACGCCTGACATGTAAAGAAAATGCCGTTTTCTTTACATGTCGCACGGGACGTGTAAATGAATCGCGATTTTCTTTACATATAGCATCTTTGGGCAACATTGGTACATTTCTGGGTGGGGCGCGATCGCCGGGCGCGCCCCACCTTTTATTCAGCCCCTCCGGGGCTGATCTAGTGCTTTTGCATATGCCACGCCACAACGGTGTATTGACAACCTCGGAGAGGTTGAACATCAAAGCCCAGGGTTGCGCGAGCGAAGCGAGTCTACCCTGGGTTAACGGTCGGACAACACATCAACCCCAAAGGGGTTGCCTCGTGAGCGGCTTCATAAGGGAACCCCGTTGGGGTTCATCATCCTATGCAAACGCGTTCCCAGGGTAGCGCGAATACGCGCAACCCTGGGCTATGTTAGGCAACCCCGTTGGGGTTGAAGACGAATGTCGGAATGTTGTATGAAACACTATATCGCACGCGACGTGTAAAAAATTACTTTTTTTTCTTTTCAGTTTGCGCGAGGAGATTGTAGAGTGCGATGTTGACAAAATAATAGCTGCGGACGAATTTTTCGCGTTTGAGAAAACCGCTGTCAACGAGTTGGTCGAGGTACTTGGTGGCGGTCGGACGGCTGACGTGAAGTTGCTGTTCGAAAAAGTCAATTTTGGTGTAAGGATGCGAGAAGAGGTGATTGATCAGGGCCTGACTGTAAATGTCGGGATGATTCGCGCGAATGCGGTGTTTGTAATCCTGCATCGCGGCCTGGATGTCGTGGATGATGCGGATGGTGTGTTGCGCGGTTTGCACGATGGCGCCGAGCATGTAGAGTATCCACGCCTCCCAATCGCCACGCTCGCGCACCTGCTGAAGAAGGCGGTAATAGTCGGATTTGGTCTGGTTGATGTGGCGGCTCAGGTAGAGAACGGGAATGTCGAGCAAACCTTTGAGAACGAGGTAAAGAACGTTAATAATGCGCCCGGTGCGACCGTTGCCATCGTAAAACGGATGAATGGATTCGAATTGAAAATGAATGACCGCCATTTTCACCAGCGGGTCGAGATCGGCCATCGCGTCATCGTTGATGAATTGCTCAAGGTTGCGCATGAGCGCGACGATTTCGTCCGGGTGTTGGGGCGGCGTGTAAACGACTTCCTGCGTCGCGGCGTTGCGCAACGCGGTGCCGGGCAACTTGCGGAAGCCAGGCTTCGTCCCTTCAATTAACGCCTGAATGTGGCAAATGTGATTCGTGGTCAGCAGCTTGTTTTCGGAAACCAGCGCAAATCCCGTCCGCAACGCATGGGCGTAGTTTTTGACTTCCTTTGCCGCAAGGTTGTGCGCGTACGCCTCGAAGAGCGTTTCCTTGAAAAGCTCGTCCTGCGTCGTGATGATGTTTTCGATTGCGGAGCTGTCCTTTGCCTCCTGCAACGACAGCGTGTTGATGAGCACGTTTTGATTCGGAATCGACAACGAAACGCCCTTCAATTCCGCCAATGCACGGCCCGCCGCGGTTGCTTTTCGCAAAACGGCCTTGGTTTCCAGCGCGTGGCAAACAGGTAAAGGTTGAAGGACGAAAGACATCGAATTTTCCACAAAACCGACATTATACCCGCGAATTTGTCAGTTTGCAATTCGACATGTAAACGAATCGCGATTTTCTTTACATCTCGCGTGGCAGAGGTCGTGCCGTGCCACGGCGCATTTTTTCGCTTGGAGAATGGCCGCGCGTTGGGGTATGCTCTTTCGCATGACCTTTCAAAGGAGCCTTGAGAATGATTTACGGATTATTGTGTGGCGCGTTGCTGACGTTGTTCATGCCGTTGTCGTGGCGGTTTCTCGCGACGAGTTGCGGGGACACGCCGATGCTGTTGCGTGCGTATGTGTGCGGTGCGGCGGTCGGCGCGCTGGCGGCGTTTTTCGGCGTCGCGCATCGCGTGCGGTTTGAGAAGCGGCCGCATGGCGCGGTGCTCGCGGCGGTGTTTGCGCTGGTGATGGTGATCGGGATTTTCCCGCCAGCCTTTGCGGATTCGGTGTTTGCCACCTGGCAAAAACTTTCTTTCTTTCGCGCGACACCGGGACACGTGTTGCGGATGACGCTGCTCTGGGGCGGCGTGGCGGGTTTGTGCAACGGCGTGCTGGCCGGGCTTCTCGCGAGTTCGATGCCGGGACCGCGCAAAATTCATTTGCCGATGTTTCTTCATCTGCTGCTTGGCGTGGTGGTCGCGCTGGCGCTTCTGGCGGTTTTGCCCGCATCGCGGTTTGACGTTGCGTTGCGGAGCGCGACGCTGTTGCTTGCCGGTCTTGTGGCAGCGCTGGGGTTCTGCCACGGGCGTCGCAAGGTCAAGGGCTGGCTGCTGCTCGCGGGTGTCGCCGTGGTGGCGGTGATGGTGCTTGGCGTGAAGACGGCGCGGGATGTTCCGCTGCTCATGCAGGGGCCCTTTGGATATTGGGCGGCGCGTGACAACGGGTTTATTCCCATGCGCGGCAAGACGTCCGCGCCGGTGGCGGAGGGGCATTCGGCGAACCATGAGTTTGCGGTTTACGACGATCCGGTTTGCGGGCGCGTGGTGGTGGTCGATGCGTTGCCGATCCAGGCGGACGGACGTTTTCGGACGCCGCATGTGTTGAGCGCGGTGATTCCCTTTTTGCGCGCGCCGGAAGCGAAACGCGCGCTGTTTGTCGGTGATTTCGCGTCGCGCGCCGCGGTTGCGGGCGAGGCGTTGCCGCTGGAGAACATGGAGGTGTGGGAGCCCATCCGCGGGCTTTTCATCGCATGTGGCGGCAACGTCTCCAATGCCACGATCCGCCTCGGCGACGGACGCGCCGCACTCGCCGGCCGCGAGGTTCGCGACATCGTGGTGGTTGATCCCGGCCCGCTGTGGCGGCGCGGCGCGCTCGCGTGGACAACGCCCTCCGCGTTCAAGCAACTCCGCCGCAGCCTCGCGCCCAACGGCGTGGTTGCGGTGCACCTCGACGGACGCGGCCTCACGCCGCTCATGCTCCAGCGCATCGTGCAAAATTTTCTAAAGGCCGGATTTGCGGAGACCTGCCTGTGGAACACCGGCATGCAAGATTATCTGCTGACCGGCGGCTCCGCGGCGCCCGAACTCGAGGATGCGGTTGACGCTTTGCGCGACCACGCGCCGCTCTTCCGCGAGCTCGCAACGGTAGGCATCCAATCGCTGCCCGACGTGCTCTCCACGCTACTGCTCGACAATGCCGCGGCGATCCGTTTCGCCGACGCGCCGCACAAGGAGACGGCGCGCCTTTCCAGCGTCCGCGCGTGGCGTTCGCTCTTCAACACCGAGATCCCCGCGCATCTCCTCGAAACCCTCGCGCACTTCCAGACGCGCGAACTCACATGGGCGCTCTCCGGTAACGACGCGCCCGACGTCTACGACGTGGTCACGAACCGCATGGACGCCGCGATCCAGGCGCGTCTCGCCGCGCTTCCCGCGATCCGCGCGTTTTGCACGAACGACCTCGCCAGCGCGCTCGCGCCGCTGCTGATGTCGCGCCTGACCTATGCGCGTCTGCCGCTGGTGCATGACTTCGGCGACCGCGTCGAACTCACCGGCCGCCAGGTCGCCGCGGCGGAAAACTATCCCCTCGCCTACCAATATTTTTTCACGCTTCAGCTCATCCGTCCCGGCTCCTGGAGCGCGCAGTACGACTACGCCAAAACGCTCCGCAAGCTCAATAAAAACGAGGAAGCTTACACCGTTCTTTCGCAGGCCGCCGCACTTGCACCGGGGATGATTGCGCTGCGCTTTGAGAAAGCGGAGTTTGCCCGGCAGCTCTTCAAGTGGAACGATGCCCGCGATGATTACACGCAAATTCTCGCTCACAATCCCACCAACATCGTCGCGCTCACCGAGTACGCGAAATTCCTCGCCAACCGCGACAACCCGCTCCGCAACATGGATTACGCCATCAGTCTTGCCGAACGCGCCGCGAAGCTCACGCAGTTTAAGGAACCGCTCGCGGTCATCACGCTCGGCGACATTTATATTCTTGCCGGCCGCGCTGTCGACGGCGTCAAGCTCAAGCAGGCGTTTAGGGAAGAAGTTAAAAGTGAAAAGTGAAAAGTTAACAATTAATACCCGGGCGAAATTGGTGGTGTGGCAGAGGTGAGGCTCTGCCACGTTAGACATTTGGCGGTGTGAGCAGGAGGTAGTCGCGGGCTTTGACGAGGTTCAGCAGTTCGTCGGCGGTGGAGGGATTTTGGCGGAAGGCGAGGCCGGCGCCGGCGATGGAAAAAGGGTTGTGATTGTCGGAGCCGCTGAAGGGAAGGAGGTGGCATTCGTCGGCGTAAGCGGCGGCGGGCGGATTGTCGGCGGGATTGTGGGAGGCGTTGAAGACTTCGACGGCGTCAACGTAATCGGGAAAGCGTTTGCCGGGTTCGGCGATGTAGAAGGCGTTGCGGCAGGGATGGGCGTGGACGATGAAGGCGCCGGCGGCGCGGACGCGGGTGAGGAAGTCGAGGAGATCCCACTCGAGCAGATCAGGGTGGTCGTAGAGGAATTGTTCGGTGGAGTTGAGGATCAGAAATTCGGAGCCGTTGTGGGCAAATTCGTAACCGAAGAAGACGTTGAAGCCCATGGCGTCGGCGGCGCGTTTGGCGCGGTGAAAGCCGTCGCAAAACTGGCGGACGCGTTCGGGCCAGGGAAGGTCGCGCGGGATGCCACAGTTGCCGTTGAAAAAGTGGTCGGTGAGGAAGAGTCCGGCGTAACCGGCGGTGGCGTAGCAGGCGACGACGTCTTCGGGCGGAAAACGTCCGCACGCGCTGGCCGGAGAGCAGTGGACGTGGGTTTCGTATTTGAAGGGAAAGTCCACGAATTTATGCGGGAACGGGATAGAATCGGCAGAGGACGCCGGCTTCGGCGAGGAGCGCCTTGGCTTGTTCGTTGAAGGCGTACTGGTCGTCGCCGTAGACGACTTCGCGGATGCCGGCGTTGATGATGAGTTTGCAGCAGGTGAGGCAGGGGCTGAGGGTGATGTAGATGGAGGCGCCGGCGGTGCGGATGCCGTGGTAGGCGGCCTGGCAAATGGCGTTTTGCTCGGCGTGGACGCAGATGCATTCCTCAAGCGAGGCGCCGGAAGGGGCGGCGCCGGAGCAACGGGCGCAACCGCCCTCAAAGCAATTTTTGACGCCGCGCGGGGTGCCGTTGTAGCCGGTGGAAATGATGCGGTGGTCGTGAACGATGACGGCGGCGACTTTACGACGGGAGCAGTTGGCGCGCGTGGCGGCCATTTTGGCGATACCCATGAAGTAGGCGTCCCAGTCCGGGCGAAGGTCAGGCGAAGGTGTGGGTGAAGTCATGTGAAGATCGCAAGTCGAGGATTCGAAATTCGAGGTTGGTTTGGTTGAGGAAAACATTTTGCGTGAGTTCGAAGACGACGTCAAATGAATTTCCGGCGGCGCGGATTTCGTCGGCAAGATGGCCGGCGCGGAACCAGACGGCGCGGACGGGCCGGGCGCCGCAGGCGAAGGTGAGCGCGAGGTGCGAGCCGTCGGCGCCGATGACGCGCGGGGGTTCGCGAAGCGCGAGATTGGCAAGCGCCCAGCGCGGGGTTTCGTGGCCTTCGCCAAAGGGCTCGAAGCGGCGGATGGCGTTGAAGAGCGCGTCGTTGATGTCGGCGGGTTCGAGCCAGGCGTCGATGCGCAGATGCGGACGCGACGCGGCGGCGCCGGATTGCGCGCGGCAGGCGTCGGCGAAGCGCTGGCGAAATTCGGGAATCTTGTCGGGATGCAGCGTGATGCCGGCGGCGCGGGCGTGTCCGCCAAAACCGTCGAGGCAGGAGGCGACGTCGTGAAGCGCGGCCATGAGGTCGAAACGCGCGTCGGCGCGCAGGGAGCCGCGGCCGCGGTCGGGCGCGATGAGCGCGATGACGGCGGCGGGCTGCTGGACATGTTCGCTGAGGCGCGCGGCGAGAAGGCCGAGCAAACCGGGATGCCAGTCGGGATGCGCGATGACGGTCGCGCCGGGAAGCGGCGGTTCGGCGCGGAGCTGGTTGAGAATGTCGTGGAAGAGATCGTGCTCCAGCGTGCGGCGGTCCTCGTTGAGCTGATGGAGCGTTTGCGCGAGGTCGCGGGCGTGATCGGGATCGTTCGTGCGCAGGAGCGCGAGGGCGTCGTGCGCGGTGTCGAGGCGGCCGGAGGCGTTGATGCGCGGGGCGATGCGAAAGGCAATATCCTGCACGCCGGGCGGACGCGTGAGGCCCGCGGAGAGGAGCAACGTGGCGAGGCCGGTGGACGGCGCGCGCGCGAGGCGCTGGAGTCCGGCGCTGACAAGGATGCGGTTTTCGCCGAGCAACGGAACCACGTCGGCAATGGTCGCGACCGCCGCGGCGTCGAGCCAGCAACGCGGATCAAGTTCGGCTTGCGGGCGGTTTTGCTGGCGGCCAAGTTTGACCAGCGCGTGGACGAGCTTGAACGCGACGCCTGCGCCGCACAGGCGTTGGGCCGCGTCCGGCACGCCGGGCAGCAACGGATGAACGATGGCGATGGCGCGGGGAAATTCGTCGGGGAGATGGTGGTGGTCGGTGATGATAACGTCGATGTGCGGCGGGAGCTGGCGCAGTGGCACGGCGGCGGTGATGCCACAATCGACGGTGATCAAAAGGCGCGTGTCGGGAAATTCGGCGATGCAACGTGTCAATGCCGCGGGTGTGACACCGTAACCCTCGCTGAGACGGTGCGGCAAAAAGGGATGCACCGTGGCGCCGAGCAACGCGAGCGCGTCGGCGAGAATCGCGGTCGCGGCGATGCCGTCCGCATCGAAGTCACCGAAGATGGTAATGGGTTCGTTGCGGTCGATGGCGAGCCAGATACGTTCCGCCGCAGCAAGCATGTTCGGGAAGTCGAAGGGATCGGAGAGCGTGGCGAGCGACGGCGCGAGAAAGCGGTCGAGTTCGTCGGCGGTCGTGATGCCGCGCGCGGCGAGGAGTTGCATTGCGGGCCGTGGCAGACCCAGGGTCTCTGCCACATGGCCGGTGAGATCGGGCACGGCAACGGTTTGCCAGTCGTAACGCGGGGAAAGGGGCATGGGGGTTAAAACGTTTGTGGCGTGGCAGGATTCCTGCCACGCCACAAGGCGGTTTTTACGTGCGTTCGAGACGACGGCGCATTTGGCGCGTGTTGGATTGGTCCGGCGAATCGGGCGGCGGGGGATTGTTCGCGGCGTTTTCACGCGCGGCGCGACGGCGTTGCCAGGCAAGCTGGATGATGGCGGCGATCTGGCTGGCGGTCCAGTAGAGCGCGAGCGCGGAGGGGAAGCCGTAGCAGATGAAGAGCATCATGGCGGGCATCATCCACATCATCATCTTTTGCTGGGCCGGATCGCCCATGCTGGGAGTGAGGTAGGATTGGAGGGCCATGGTCGCGGCCATAAAGATGGGCAGAATGTTAATGGGAAGGGGAAGGAGACCGGGGAAGAGATTTTCGGGTTCGCTGAGATCGGCGACCCAGAGGAAGGGCGCGTAGCGGAGCTCAACGGCGCTGCGCAGGACGGTGAAGAGCGCGAAGAAGACGGGCAACTGAATGAGCATGGGCAGGCAGGAGGCCAGCGGGTTGACTTTTTCCGCGCGATAGAGAGCCCAGGTTTCCTGCTGGAGTTTCTGCGGGTTGTCCTTGAACTTGGCCTGGAGCTCTTTGACCTTGGGCTGAATGGCGGCCATTTTGCGGCTGCTTTCGGCGGTCTTGTGCGTGAGCGGCCAGAAGAGAATGCGCACGAGGAAGGTGAGCAGAATGATGGCGACGCCGTAGTTGGGAATGAGGGAGTAGAAGAAGTTGAGCACCGGAACGAGGAGTTTGCAGAACCAGGCGAAGAAGCCGAACTCCATGATTTGGTCGGTGTTGGGGCCGAGGGTCTTGATGACAGAGAGGCGCTTGGGGCCGATGTAGAGTTTGGCGTCGCGGGTGTAGACCTGGCCGGGTTCGAGCAGCGCGGGCGCGAAGGCGATAGAGGCGGAAACGCGCTGTGGCACGGCGACTCCATCGACCTTGGCCTCGGAGGTGATGGTGAGGCTGGCGCCGGGTTGGGTGAAGGTGTAGAAGTGGGCAAAGAAGCGGGACTTGAGGGCAACCCAGGCGCTGGATTGCGTGAGGGTTTCGGAGGCGATGTCGCGCGTGGCAGCGGAGGCGCCTTTGCAACCCAGGCCGCCGGTGGAGCCGCCGATGAGTTTGACGAGATTGTTTTGGAGATGGGCGACCTTGGTCTGGCCGCTGGCCAGCGCGTCGATGCCGAGCATGTCGTTTTTGGAGGAGCCGCGGGTGACGTTGCCGAGGGAGACGCGGTTGGTGGGGATGACAACGGGCGAGTCGGAAATATTTTGCAGGGTGTCGCGAACCGTGAGGGCGTAGTCGGATTCGAGCGTGTAGACGCGTGTGACGAGGAGGTTGCGGGTGAGGTTGGTGGTGACGAACGTGGCGGAGGTTTCGGTGTTGTCGGTGAGGAGGTAGGCGGCGTCCTTGGCGAGGTTCGGAATGTCGGACCAGGCGAGGACAGGCAGGGTGCCGTAGTCGAAGGCGACGGGGTCGCTCATCTTGTCGGGCAGCGAATGGTATTCGGGAAGCGTGGAGGATTGGATCACGCCGCCGTGCGAGGAGAGGGTGAGCTGGAGCGAGTCGTTGATGAGGGCGACGCGGATTTCGTCGGCGCGTGGCACGTCGGGCACCTCTGCCACGGCGGCGGTTTCAACGGGCGGCTGGGGCGCGGGCGCGGTGATGACGGTGTCCTGGGGAAGGGTAACCTGCTCGACGAGATTGGTGTTGGCGGCGGCTTGTTCGGCGCGCAGTTTGGCCTGCTTTTGGGTTTGCTGGCTTTGAAAAAAGAACCAGCCGAGCAGAAGCGCGACAAGGACGACAACGGCGGTGATGTCTTGTTTGTTCATGGGAGGGAATGGGAGGTTTGATGTTTCGGCGGAACGGGGTCGAAGCCCGACGGCCCGAACGGACGGCAGCGCAAGAGGCGCCGGGCCGCGAGATAGAGTCCCTTGCACGCGCCATGCACGCGCAACGCCTCAATGGCGTAGTTCGAACACGACGGCTCGAAGCGGCAACAGTGCCCCAGGTGCGGCGACAGCACCACCTGATACGCGCGAACGCAGGCCATGAGGAAACGGGAGAACATTTAGGGATTTGGAAATTTTGGAATTGGGAAAATTGAAGATTTGGGATTTTTCACCCAAAGGCCGGCGCGGTCGCAGAGCATCCGGAAATCGCGGGAGACGTTGTCCAAGGCGCCGTCCTCGGCGATGCGCCGGCGCGCCACGAGGATGAGGCGCGCGCCGGGCGGAAGTTGCGTCTGCTGGGTTCGGAAGGCCTCGCGCATTAACCGCCGCGCGCGGTTTCGCGCCACGGCCGTGTTCAGCGTCTTGCGCGATGTGGCGATGCCGAGTTGCGCGTGCGGCAACCGCGACGCCGGGCCGAGGCACAGGATCATGTACTTTCCCGGAAACGACTTTTTGTGGTCAAACACCGCCGGGTAGAGCGCGGCCGGGAGTCTTCTGCCGCGCGTGAGGCGGGCGTCTTTGCGATCCGGAGCGTCCATGCTGCCGGCGTTACGCCACGACGAGGCGGGCGCGGCCTTTTTGACGGCGCGCGGACAACACCTTGCGTCCGCCTTTCGTGGCCATGCGGGCGCGAAAGCCGATCTTGCGCTTGCGTTTGATTTTAGAAGGCTGCCAAAGTTGCTTCATTACAAGACTCCTCTTGGTTCAAAAGAAAGCGTAAAATATAGCATTTTCATGCGCGGCGCGTCAAACGCGAAATCTGCGCGCGCGGATGCCGGATTTTTTGTAAAAAAATTCCCTGTCCGCCATTGAAAGACGGACAGGGAAGTGTTGGCGTTTAACGCACGATGAGGATGGTCGCCGGCGAGACCACCACGACGCGACCGGATGCCTCGGCGCCATCCACGACGTGGAGGCCAAGGTCTGCCGCCGTGTAAGTTCCAGGGGCGCAGGAGGTCTGGCCAATGGATAATTCGCGCGTTCGCAAGGTCTTGCCGTTGAGACGCAAGGTCGGGATGCTGGCGGGATTGGCGACCGCGGTGTCGATTTTCAGGGATTGAACAAGGACGTTGTCGGTGAGTTTCAACTGGCCGTTTTCGCGGATGATCCAGTGGCTGTTGCGGTAGTCTTCGGGGACGTCGGGCAGGTCGCACGGGACGCGCAGGGCGCGCCGTTCGTAGGAGTCGCCGTGGCTGTCGGTGTGAGTCGCGGACACGATGATCGTGCCGGCGCCATCCGCGTCAGCAGCGGTCTGCCAGTAAACGCTGCCATTGCCGGCGGCGGGGATGTCATCCTGCCTGGAACCGATGCCGCCGTTCACGTAAACCGCGCCGTTGAAGTCCGCGCGTTGCGCACCGGGGGAGGTCAGGTAAATCGCCACGCGCCCGCCGCCGCCGGATTTGGAACTGTAGCTGCTGCCGTTGGCCGTGATTTGGCCGCCGCCGCGTAAAGCACCCACGGTCAGGAAAATGCTGCCGCCGCTGCATTGGTTGTTACCGTTGGCGTTAAACACCGCTGAACTGCCGGATTCCAGCGTCAGCGTGCCGCGCACCACGAGCTGCAGAAAGCCGCCACTCAGGGACACGCTGCCGCCGGAGCTGCCGTAACGCATGGGCTTGAAAATGGACCCATAGGTCTTGGCGTCCTGCTGCGCGCTTTCGCCGCCATAGGCCGCGCCGTTGGTGCTGCCGCCCGGGCCGCGATACGCATTGAAACCCTTGTTCAAAAGATTGATCACGCCGCCGGCCATGGTCATGTCGCCGCGAACCTCCACAAAGAGTTTCGTGTTTTCCGCGGTGCTGCCGGCCGCGTGCGTCCACGTTCCGCCGGCGATAATGCAGTCACCCAGCACCAGCAGTTGCGGCGTTTCGCTGGTGAACGGGGTGTTGATCACGACCTCGCCGCTGTACTCGGCTTCCTGCGTCCAACTGGCGACGGTCAACGGAGACGTGGCCGGAATCGTCATGTTGTGCGTGGAATAGGCGCCCAGCAAAACATGGTCGTCCGCACCGGGAACTCCCGGGGGCGTCCAGCTCGCGGCATTGGTCACGGAGCTGTTCGCGGTGGCTGTCCAAACCTTGTAACCCTCCGGCAGCGGCGCGTTGACGATCGTCACGGCGCAACTCGCCGTCGCACCGGTGAAGTACAACCCGCCGGCCAGGGAGACGGTGAGCGTGGTGTCGTAAAATTTGGCCTTGTTGGGCAGCGGTGTGATGACGATGTCGGCGGTTTCCGCGCCGGCGGGAATCGTGAGCGTGCCGGTCTGGTGCGCGTTGACATAATCAACCCCGGCGACCGCGGTGCCGTCGGTGATCGCGTAGTGGACAACAAGCGGCGCGCTGAGGCCCGTCGCCGCGCGGCGGACGGTGATGCGCGCCGGTGCGAGCGTTCCCTCGTCGGCGGTGGCGGTCGCGTTGTCAAACAAAAGGCTTCCTGTGCAAAACGTCTCAAAGCCGGGTTCCGTGCCGCAGAAGACCGGCGTTTCCGCCGAATCGACGGCCACGACATCGTAGTAATACGTGGTGTCAGGCGCGGTACCCTGCGCCGTGATGGTCAGCGGTTGAAACACCGGCGTGCTTGCAAACTCGTTCGTGATGCTCCAAACGCCGGGTTCGGTTCCCATCACCAGATAGACAGGCGCGCCATTTTTGTGGGTGGCCATTTGCATCGACACATCGAATGTGTTCTCCGCCGTGAGGCTTGCCTTGGCCTTGCCCATGAACGACGAGTTTTGAAGCACCTCGCCGACAACATCCGCAAACGTCGAGCCTGCGCGGATTTCGTCGTAGAAAACATTTTTGTTGGCCGTGGCATATCCGCCGCCCAATTTCAAATATTGGAATTTTCCATTGGGAGTCAAAATGTTTGCGGAAAGCGTCGCATCGAAGTTCTCCTCGCCGGGAATGGGATTTAACGCAAAGCTGACGGTTTCCGCGCCGTCGTTGTTGTACACGACCTTCACCGCCACCATGTACGTCACGCCCGGTTGGGGATTGTCATGCAAAATCACCGGGCTTCCCGGCACCGCGTCACCGCCGGCATACGCCACCAGCCTTATGCGCGTCACGCCATTGGTGTTGAGCTTTTGAAATCCGGTGAAAAAACCATCCACATACATCGGCGTGGCATCTTCACGCATATCGCCCTCAGTCAGCCCGATTCCGGCCCAGAGATTGTCCACAAATTTGTCAAACGCCCCCGCCTGATACGCCATCAAAACGCTGAAATACACATTGGTGTTCGCCGGAATCGAAGACAGCGCGCGGGGTTGAATGCGGCGATCCGTGGCGACCGTGCTGCTGTTGCAGACCGCAAGCGTTCCCGACCCTGCCACCGCTTCGAGGGAGGAGGGTACGGTCGTGTAGTCCAACGCCATGGACGCGCCGCGCGCCACATAAACGCCGGTTCCGGAGAGCCAGGTGCCGCTTGTGCCCGTGGTGGCTGTCGGGTTTTTCCCGCCGATGGTGGCGTTTTCCGGGTAACCGCCGGTTCCCAGCGGGACGCCGTCATGCAACCAAAGCTTCGCTTCCGCGGCGCTGGCGAAACACAAGACCGCCACGACAAAAACAGATGATATTTTCATTTTAAAACTCCTTGGCGCGGGACGTTCGCCCGTATACTCTGACGTGTGAAATCAGTGCCCTTCCTTCATCAACAAACTTCTTATAGTATATACATTTTATCCCTAAAAATCAATCCGCGTAACCGCTTGATGACAACAAATCGCCGGCGCGCGTCACGCCAAAAACGGCGATGCCGGATCGTGCTGTTGACAGTTTTGCTCCGCCCGTTCCAGGCTCCGTGTGGCGTAGCAATATCTGCACCCCAGCACGCACGTTTCATACGCCCCGATGTCCTTGCTCGCCACGCACCCGCACACCGCGCGCTGGTTCGGATCTTTCCGCGACGGCACCGCAATGCCGAACAGTTCGCCAATCAACCGCCCGTCCACGCACGCGCCGGGTTGAATTCCAAACCGCGCCATGTCCAACGCCTCCACACAACTGTAAACCGTCATCCCGTTTTGCGCCGCGGCCTCGCGCATGAACGGCAAAAACTCACCCAGCCGTTCCGTTGTCGGCGCCAGCACGTCAAGCCCGCGCATCCGTCGCGCCGCATGTTTGTAATCATCCAGCACGCTCACCATCACCCGTTGCGTTGCGCCGCGCAATCGCTCCGCGATCCGCCCGAACACCTCGCAATGAAACGCCGGCGGCATCTCGTTCGTCAGCACCACCGGATCATACCGCCACACCACCCGTTGCGGACCAATTCGCTCCGACAACTTGCGAAAATTGTCCACCGCTGCTTCCAATCCCGGCGCGCGCAAATCAAGCCACCGCGGATTGTCCATCAGCGTCACCTGAAAATAAAACCGCAACCCCGTCGCCTCCAACTCGTCGAGTTTGTCCATCATCGGTTGCGGATTCCGCGTCCAAAACACCATCGCCTCCACGTCCTCCGGCGCCAGCGACACGCGCGTCACCTGCGTCGCGTTGAACGGATTGCGCACCAGGCAAAACCCCGCCCGCACGCGGTTCATCAGCCACCTGCTGTACAACGCCGGAACATCCGTCCGCCGGCTCGCGCTGACAATCACACTCGCTCCTTGCGCGCCTTACGGCTCCACGCCCTGTCCGCGCAAAATCGTCTGAATCTCCGCCGCCGGCACCTCGCGCGGCTGGAGATTTTTCGCCGCCGCCAGCGCCGCCGCAATCCCCGCCGCCTGCCCCATGTTCGCGCAAATCGGCATCACCCGGTAATTCGAATGCGCCTTGTGCGTGCCCGAAATGCAACGCCCCGCCAGCAGCAAACCGTCCACCTTCTCCGGCACCAGGCACCCGTACGGAATCGTGTAACCCTCCGGCTGCTTGAACTCATTTTGCACGCCGTGCTCGTCCAGCCCCGGCCCCTTCAAACTGTGAATGTCAAAATTAAAATGCGCCTTCGTCACCACCCAGTCCGGGAAAACCCGCGCCGCCAAAATATCCTCCTCCGTCAGCGTGTGCAACCCCTTGAAATGCCGCGTCTCCCGCACGCCGATGATCGACGCGCTCGACAGCAAATAACACCCCTCGTACCCCGGCGCGCACGCCCGCAAAAACTCCACGATCCGCGGCATCTGCTTGCGGCACACACACTCCGCCCGCGTCAAATCCTCCGCCCGCGTCCCGTCCACATCAATCACATTCGTCATGTTGCACGTCACCACCCCCGGCAGCGACGTCCGGTACAACAGCACATGCCCCGCCGGATGCGGCAGCCGCTCCCGCGCCAGCGCCTGAATCTCCCCCAGCGGCACCTTCACCCGCGTCTCAAACGATCCCGGAAAAATCGCCCGCTCCACATCCACCCCGCCCACCTTGAACATCAGCGTCATTGGCTGCATCTTCCCGTCCCCCTCGCGTCCCTTCACAAACGCCGCTCCCGCCGACGCCGCCACAGCCCCGTCCCCCGACGCGTCGATCACCACCTTCGCCCGCCACGCCTGCAACCCCGACTTGCTCTGCGTGATTACCCCCGCCACGCGCCCGTTCTCCATCAGCGCCTCCGCGCAAAACGCGTATAGCAACACCTCCGCCCCCGCCTCCTCCAACATCTCCAGCATCACCCCCTTCAACCGCTCCGGGTCAATCGTCGTGCGATGCGCGCCCGGCACGCAACTGCGCTCCAGCAGCTCCTCATAAAACCCGCCCTTCGTCCGCCCCGTCCAATGGCTCATCAACCCCGTCGTGGCCACTCCGCCCACCTGCCCCGCCTGCTCAATCAGCAGCGTCTTCGCCCCCTGCCGCGCCGCGCACACCGCCGCCGCAAATCCCGCCGGACCTCCCCCCGCGACCACCACATCATACTCACCTGCCACCGGAATCCGGCGCGCCGGAATCGAAACACTCGTCATAACAAACTCCTTTCCAAATCACTATACTCCGACGCCCCCGGCAACGCAAGCCCGGTTTTCGATTCCACGTCGCAAAGGACACCCTGCGGATTCGACACCATCGACTTCACTGACCCTCCGCTCAACAACAGGTCTGTGACTTCGGCGGTTTTTGCGCAAAGACAATCAGCATGTTGCCGCGCAACGGCTGCCAGAGGAGTTGCGCCACCTTGTACATGTAGTAACGGGACCAGTGAATGATGCCAGCGGGACGTTTGCCGGGGAGTATCGCGCATGTTTCACGATGACGCATAACGAGATTGTTTTCACCAAGCCAGCGCATGTACGCGCGCATCGTATGGTCGGTCTCATTGACCGAGGCAAAACGCCGCGTGTAGTCCAGCCCCATGATGCGCTCCAGACATTTGCGGATGAATTTCGAAAGGCGGTTGACCGGAGAAGAGCCGTTGGGTTCGATGATGTAAAGGCAGCCGCCCGGCTTGAGCCACGCCGTGATGTTGCGGAGCACGACGCGGGGATCGGGAAAGTGGTGGAGTACCATGGGGCACACGGCGAGGTCGAACGTTTCCGGCGCGAAAAGCGCCGCGTTTTCGAGGTCACCCACGATGGAATGAAAATGCTCCTGCGGATGGCGCGCGTTCCAGGCGATCATTGCGGGCGCGATATCGACGCCCGTGATCTCCCACACCGCGCGGCCTTGCAGGTAGCGGATGAAATGCCGCGCGAACGCGCCGGTTCCGCAACCCGCCTCCAGCACGCGGTGGTGGCCGGTGAGAAGTTCGCGGGTGTGACGCTCCATGCGCGCTTCAATGGCGTGGTGGAATTGCTCCTCATGCAGGTCAAACGCCGTTTCGCGATCCACGTCAAAAAAAAGCAACTCCTGCTCCTTGTCCTGTTGCCTCATACTCACCACGAAGTCTCCTTTGCGCCAAGATCAAAGTCCGTCTTGGCAAAATCCACCCTGATTTTGATGTGTGAACAGTCCATGTGATTGAAGGAATTGAATGGCATGAACATGAAACGGATGCTACGACAAAACCGATGGAAAAACAAGCCGATGCAAAAAGGAACCTCGAATAATTCGTTTTTCGTCCCGCACGTCATGGGTGTTGTAGCGCCGCTACACTGGGAACCGCGTTGGGGGTGAAGACACATGCGCCAAGGCTATACGAAAATACGACATTAAAGACAACGCACATTATTAGACTTGTTCCAATACCCGACTTGGAGGGCGAGCGTCCTCGCGAGCCGCACGAGGAAGCCCGGTTGATTGACTGAATGGTCGCTTGTTTTTTGCTGAAACCCTCCTGTTGCGGCTCGCGAGGAT
>JAVBOU010000125.1:0-6021 GCA_031550185.1 Kiritimatiellia bacterium
GCTGTTTTGCACCCCCCGCGCACCCCCACGTGGTGGTCTGGGGCCCGTGCCGCGCCCCCCCCCCTCCGGTCCGATAAAACCCCCCCCTGGGCCCACATTCAAAACCCCCGGGCATTTGGGGGGGGCCGCGCGCGCCGGCTCGCCCTCCAGCACAGGTTCTGGAACAGGTCTATTGCAAAACGCGCCATGGGTCATTCATCCTCCTGCAAAATCAACGGCTTGCCCGTGTCGCGCGCTTCGGGCGCGTCCAGCACGGCTCTGAAAACCGCCGCGATTTCAAGTTCAAGCGCGCGGCATTGTTTCAAGATGTCAATCAGCAAAACGCGGCGCTCGTTGTTGCTCAGCGCGAGGAGTTCGGGGGTTGAATTTTGATTATCAAAAATGATTCGCATCGCTTGAATCGCAATATCTATGTCTATCAAGCGTCCGCTCAACTCAACCGCCTTGCGCAAATTTTCATCACCGCACATGTCCGCGTAAAGTTTCAAAAATTTATGAAGGTGCAAACGGTTTTCGTACAGCGCGATGAAGTGCGGGAAGACGGGCGAGGCATAATAAAACGTATCGCTGTTCTCCGCGTTCGCTTTTTCAAGTTGGAAAATCCACGCGTCGTAAATCGCCTGGCCGTAACCAAAATGCACGCGCTCGGCATCCATGGCGGGCGGCGGTTCGGTTTGCGTCAACATGCGGAGCATGAGCGCGAGGCCTTTCCTGTAAACAGCGTTGCGGTCAAGGCGTTCGCCGTCCGGTTGATAAATCGTGATGCCGCCGGACTTTTCGCCATTGGGCTTGAAAAGCGCGGGGTCGAAAAGTTTTTTTGCCCAGTCGTCAAACGCGGCGGGATTTTCAAAGTCAAAGGAGTAATTCAAGTCGTCGTTGCCGTGCTGGAATTGACACCCCAGCAACACATTCCCATTGTCGCGGTAACCCCAAATCAAATAATCAAAGGGGCTGTTGCCCTCGTCAATGTGCACCGCGTTGCCGCGCGCAATCTGTTCTTGGATAAGCCGTTTGATTTCATCCTCCGAAACATCATCACGCTTCAAATGGCGCGACGTGAAACCGTACAACGCCATGTTCAGCGAATCATCCGGCCAGCAGTAAAACATTCCGGCAGCGTGACCGCTTAAAACGTTGTGAATGGAATACTCCATGTCGTCGTGGATGAGCGCGCCGTCCGCGTAACGTTTTTCCGTGCGTGCGTAAAGCAACCCAAGCGCGGCGTAAACCGCGGGTTCAACGTTGTTGTACGGCCATTTCGCGCCGCTGAACGCCGCGATTTTTTCCTTCGGCGCGATGATGTGTTCGGGCGGCAGATTCATGTTGCGTGTTTCCTGTTTGGTGAACGGTTCGGCCATGCTGCTGGACGCGATGACGCAAACCAAAAGCATAAGTTTACCAAGACATCGCAGGCGGCGCATCGTCTTTCGCTCCTTCCTTGAACAATTCGAAAAGCTCGTTGTGCAGGTCGCCCATGTTGCGCAGGATGGCGGCGATCTCCCTGCGCGTTTCGGGCTTGGCCATGACCTCGCGGTTGGAGAACAAATCGCCGCCGTGAAGTTTTTGGATGCCGGGGCAGAAGGCGTAAATCCTCATGTAGATGTTCCTCGCCTTTTCCGCCTCGCGCAAGCCGCTGATGTTGATGACGCGGTCGAAAAACGTCCGCATGTAAAATTCGTTGGTGAGCAGGTTGACCCACGGCCCGTCGTGGGAGCTCCACGAACGTTTTTCGTCCGTGAAATCCACGTCGTCCCTTGACAACGTGTCCGCCCAGTCGTAAAACGCCTGCTGTCCGAAAGACACCATTTCCCGGTTGCCCCATGCGTAAAAAACAGGCTCCCCGAAGGAGATGTTTTTGGCTGGCGGCAACGAGATGAACGCGGGAATGGCGCGAACCGCCTCGCGGTAGATGTCGCGCAATTCCGGCGTGTTTTTCTTTGCGCCCAAAATGTAAAGCCCGTCGGAAACCTTCAAGCCGTCCCTGATGGCGCAATAACCGTTTTCGTCCGCCAGCGCGTCATCGCGATACACGTTGACGTAAAGGACGCCGTCCTCGTCGTAGCCGCCGATGTTGCACCAGCAGGAATGCTCCTCCTCCACGCGTTCCCGCGTCGGCAGGTTGCCGATTTTGAAGGACATGACGGGAACGCCCTTGTCCACCGTGGTCTTGATGGCGTCCAACACCAACGCCGGCTGGCTGGTGATGGTGGCGCGGTCAATGTAAAAATAGTCATAACCGATTTGCGCGAAAACATGCGGCAGGGCGCGGTGGCCCAGCGCGTCGGCCAAGCCGTCGGTTCCGCTTCCGTAAACCTGCGCGAACAACGTGCCGCTGATGGTCGTGAAAAACATGAAGTCATAATCCGGCGATTCGCCCGCGGCCTTCATCAGCGCCGTGAGGCATCCTTCCAAATAATAATTCTCCGACTTCATGTCGTGCCACAACCGCCGGAGGCCGATGATTTTGTTCGCGGTTTTCGAAGTGTCCTTGCGCGTCGTGACATACGCGCGCAGTTCCTCGACGGTCGCGGGTTTTGGAAGTTCGGCGAACAACGGCGTGTTTTCGGGATATTTCTGTGCTTGTCCGGTCATGTCCCAAAACTCCTGTTTGGCCAAGGGTTCGGCTGCGCAATCGAACACAATCGCGCAAAACAACCCCAAAAAAAATTTGTGTTTTCCTGTGTTCATCTGTGGTTCACACAAAACTCAAGCCAGCGCCGGATATGGCACGCCGAGCAAATTTGAAAACGCGGCATGGGAGTCGGCCTGGCGTTGCCGCGCCGACGCCTCGCATTCGCGGCAGCGCGCCTCCAGTCCGTCGAGATCGAGCCCCGCGGTTCCGCCGAGGTGCGTCTTCTTCGCGATCGCCGCGTCAGGATTCGCGTCCTGCAAATCCTCCAGATGCGACCGGACATATTGATACGCGTCGCGAAACGCCATGCCCGCCGCGACCTTTTCCAGCGCGTAGTCTGTCGCAAACACGCCGGGCGCGAATCCCGCGCGCAAACGCGCTTCGTTGATCTCCAGCCGCTGCGTCAGCAACTGCATGATCCGCAAGCTCGCGCGCGTGACCTCCAGCCCGTCAAAATAAATCCCCTTCGACTCCTGCAAATCGCGATTGTAACCGCCCGGCAGCGCCTTCAAAATCCCGTTCACCTCCACGCCGTATCCCAGCACGCGCGCCGCCTTCGCGCGGATCAATTCCAGCACGTCCGGGTTGTACTTCTGCGGCATGATGCTGCTGCCCGTGCACAACTCCGGCGGCAACACAAAATAGCCAAACTCCGGCATTGAAAACAAAATCAAATCCTCCGCCAGCCGCGACAACGTCAACATCAGTTGCCCGCACGCCGCAAGGATCATCGACTCATTCTTCCCGCGCGTCATGCTCGCGTACAGCACGTTGTGGTGCGGCGCCGAAAATCCCAGCAATCGCGCCGTCATCCGGCGGTCAACCGGCAGCGGCACCCCGTATCCCGCCGCCGAACCCAGCGGACACCGGTCGTTGTACGCATACGCCGCCTCCACGCTAAACACATCATCCAGCAAACCCTCCGCGTACGCCGACGCCCACATCCCCACCGAACTCGGCATCGCCGGTTGCAAATGCGTCCGCCCAACCATCGGCACCTTTTCATGACGCCGCGCAAACGCCGCCAGCTCCCGCACGCACGCACACACCTCAAACTCCAGCTCCAGCAGCGCCTCCCGCGCATGCAACCGCAAATCCACCGCAACCTGGTCATTGCGGCTCCGCCCCGTGTGCACGCGCCGCCCCAGCTCGCCCAGCGCCTCCGTCAGCCGCCGCTCTACCGCCAGATGCACATCCTGATCCGCCTCCGTGATCACAAACCGCCCCGCGCGTCCCTCCTTCATGATCTCCAGCAAAACGCCGCGCACCGCCTCCACGCCCGCCGTTTCCATCACGGCCGGCGAATAGTCCATCGCTGCCAGCATCGTGATGTGCGCCAGCGTCCCGATGCAATCCCACTCCACCAAATTCAAATCCAGCACCGGATCCTCACCCTCCGTAAACCGCAGCACATCCGGATGAATCTTTCCCACAATCGTCTTCGCACTCATTCGCCCTGCTCCTTGTTCAAACCCTTCACGTCCGCGTACGCCGCGAGATACATCGCCTCCGCGATTTGCAACCGCGTCCGCAACCGTTCCCGCCTCTCGCCCTCCGCCACGCCCGTCAAAAATTCGCAATACCCCTCCACCACCTCCTGATAACTCTTGCTCCGTCCCACCGCGCTCATCCGCAACGCCAGCATCCGATCCTCCGCCGCGCGCCGCCGTCCCGTTGTCGGCGTCATCTCCAAAAGCTCCCCAAACGTCCTTCCCCGCTGGCCCTCCAACGCCTTCATCGGCGAATCCACCGGATACACATACAACTGCTGGCGCAACCGCCCCCACACTCCTTCGCTCGTCATCCCCGGACGATACACCCTCCACCGGCACTGCTGCACCCACAAATCCCACGACACCTGCGCCTCCGCCGCCGTCATCCCTAAAAGCGCCTCGCGCAACTCCTCGCCCGACCACTTCGCGCCCTTCGCCAGCGACTCCTGCAACCGCAAATAACAATACTTCCCGCCCGCTTCCAACAACCACGCCACCAGCACCGCCGCCGTCACCCGATCCCCTCCCCCATCCTCCAACAGCTCCGCCACCGTCCCCAGCCGCCCCTCCATCATCATCGCCTCCACCGCCTCAAAACACGCCTCCCTCTGCAACCCCTCCAAAAACATCGCCATCCCCTGCGCGAACCACAACGGCACCTTCTCTTCCTCCGCCGTCCCCGCCCGTTCCTGCTCCCCCATCAGCCAGCTGTTCAACAAACACGCCGTCACCACCCCGCCCAACAGCGCCGTGTCCACCGTCTCCGGATTCCGCACGCCAATCATATACGACACCATCTCCCCTCCCCGCGCCAGCGAAATCCCCTCCAGCGTCTCCTCCTCCTCGCTCCCCACCACCACAAAAATCACGCCCCCTCCGCCCGTCCTCATCCCCGTCGCCGCCATCAGCCGTTGCTGCACCCCCCGGCAAAAATTCAGCATCGGCAATCGTTGCGGCTTGCGCTCCTCATCCACCGCCCGCACCTTAAACGTCCCGTCCGGCGACGTCAGCGGCTGCATCACATTCAACAACTCGCGAATCCGCGCGCGCTCCTGCTGCGCCCCGCACACCGTCGCCAGACCCAACCCCGCCACCACCGCCACATGCGCGCACCACCTCATGCCTTTGCCTTCTCCTTCTTCTTCGGCGCCTTCTCCACCTGCGGTTTCTCCACCTTTTCAGCCTTTGGCGTCTCCGTCTTCGCACCGTCCGTCTTCGCCGCGCTGTCCGACGGCGCGGCATCCGCCTTCGCCGCCGACGCATATCCCGTCCCGCGATAATCCGTCTGGTAAAATCCCGACCCCTTAAAGATCAACCCCGCCCCTGTCCCCAACAGCCGCGTCACCTTTCGCTTGCACGTCGGACACTGCTTCAGACGCTCCTCCTTCATGCTCTGAAACACCTCAAACACCCCGCAATGCGGACACTCATACTCATACGTTGGCATGTCAAAAATTCCTCGCAACCAAGACTCAAACAAGAACGGAAAAGCATATCTTTTCCCATCCTTCCGGTCAAGACAACACATGCGCAACCTGAAACCATTTTCGGTATCGTTTTCATTTGACGCAACTGCTGCCAAACACAGTCCAGGGTTGCGCGTATTCGCGCTACCCTGGAAACGGTCAGAACAGATGATGAACCTCAGCAAATTCCCTGATGAGACCGCTCACGAGGCAATCCCGTTGGGGTTGAAAAAACGTGTCGCAATGTCGACAAAAATGACGGTAATATTTTCATCTCCCATCAACATCGCATGTATGGAGGGCGAGCGTCCTCCATGTTTATTGCTCCGGCTCAGCGAAAAACAACGATAAATCGCCATACTCCATAACATGCGCGACCAATGCCAAAACCGTCCCGTGGGGGGGGGGCTGGACTGGCACCCCCCCGCGA
>JAVBOU010000012.1:0-6933 GCA_031550185.1 Kiritimatiellia bacterium
CCCCCCCCCCCCCACCCCCCCCAAACCAACAATTAAAAACCCCGCGGGGGGGTGGCTGCGGCTCTCCCCCCCCACGACGCGTTTATTTTTTACCATTCTCTTCACAGCGCGTTTTTCCATTTTGCCAGCCTCTCGATTGCGGCGCGGATGTCGCGGTTTTGCTCTTCGCCCGGCGCGATTTCGCGCTCGATGATGAGGTCGCCGTCAAAGCCGGCGTCCTTCAAAATGCGCAGCATAAGCGGGAAATCCACGAGTCCGTCGCCAAGCGCTTTTTCATGGCCAAGGTCATTGCCGTTGGTCGGCAACATGCCGTCCTTCGCATGAAGGTTGCGGACGTATTTGCCGAACACGCGCGCGGCGTCGACCGGATTGCCGCGGCCATACATGAGCAGATTCGCGGGGTCGAAATTGATGCCGAGGTTGCCCGTGCCAATTTCCTCGATGTAACGCAGCAGCGTCACCGGCGTCTCCTGCCCGGTCTCAAACCAAAACTCAATGCCCGCACGCTTGCAATGTTGCGCGACGTTGCGGAGCACCGACAGCACAGGCAGGTATTCCGCGTCCGACGGATTTTCCGGCAAAAAACCCGCGTGCGTGATGATGGCGGGCGCCCCGGCCATCTTCGCGAAGTCCGCCCAGTCCTTCAGCGCCTGCACGCGCGCCATGCGATACTCCGTTGGCACGAGGCCGATGGTCAGCGGACCAAATTTGAAATTCCATTCCGCGGGCCCCGGCAGTCCGGCCCACACCGCCGACACGCGCACGCCCAGATGCTCCGACGCCTCGCGCGCTTTTTGCGCCACATCCGCGCGGCACAACCGCACGTCCCACGACACGAGCTGGCAGCACGTCAGTCCGAAATTTTTCACCTTCTCCAGACAGCGTCCGGTTTCGCAAAGCGATTGAATCACACCAATGTCCATGTCAGGCTCCCTTGGCCGGCTTTTCCGGCATGGTGAAATCCGGCCGCTTCGCCAGCACCTGCGCCACCAGCTCGTCCACATGCGCGTAATGCCAGCCATCCAGCGTCAACGAACGATTGCCAAAATTCAGCCGCACAATTTGCTTCTCGTGCCACTTGCTCCAGTCGATTCCCGTCAGCTCCGAATACGCAAAATGCTCATTGTTTTTCATCACGCATTCGTCGTCCGCCGCGAACACCGTCCGCGACCGCACGACCAGCAACGCCACCAAAAATCCCGCGAACAAAAACGCAAACACCGCAAAACCAAATTGCGTTTGAATCGCTGTTTCCTCGTAAGGCTCCGCCTTTAATTTGTTTTCCACATACTGCTCAAGTTGCGCGATCTGAGCCGCAATCTCCTGCTTGGACGCCTCCGATTTCTGCGCCTGCTCGATCTTCATTTGCGTGCTCTTGATTTCCTCCACCTTGCTCGACGCCAGCTTCACGCCCGCCGCCTGCGCGAACTCGTCGATGTAACGCACGCCCTCGTCATTCTCCTTCAGCCACTCCGCCGGCGTCGGCGTCTTTTCGCCGAGCGCCTCAAGCTTTTGCACAAACACCGCGTGCTGTGCGTTCTTCTGCGGATAGCCGATCGCGCCGTCGTACGCGAACCACGCGCCCATTGCCGCAATCACCAACGCCACGCCCGCGAGGCGCAGCCTGTACTCACCATTGATCGTCGTAGTCATCATAGTCCCACGAGCTTACCAAAACCCGTATTGATTTGAAAGAATCACATGCACGCCCAGCACGAAATTCGTCACCGCGTGCGCGACCACCGCCGGCCTCACACTCCCCGTCCGCACCGCCAGCCAGCCGTACGTTACGCCCGCCATCGCGCCGCCCAGCCAGCGGTCGTGCTCGATCGCAAACACCAGCACCACCACCCAAAACGTCGACGCGTCAAACACCCGCAGCGACACGCCTGTGAAATTCGCGTTGCGCAGCCAGCGATACAAAAACCCGCGAAAAAAATACTCCTCCGCCGTTGCGATCACCAGCGTCGTCCCCACCAGCTTCATCGCCGTCAAGCCCCATCCGCAAAACGCCGGCGCGTACGCCAGCGACGCGTGCCCCGGCGGCGGTTCCGGGAAAAACATCGCGTCATAATACGACGGCATTTGTCCCGGCATCAAAATCAACCACCGGTTGTAAAACGCATGAAACCCCGGAAAATGTTTAGCCATCCACACCGTCTCCGGCAAAATCCACAACACCGCCACCGCCAGCCCGACGCCAGCCGCCAACGCGAAAAACCAAAACTTCGTCGTGGCAGAGCCATCCCTCTGCCACGGCTTCAACCACAACAACAACGCGCCGCACGCCACCGTCTTCGCCGCGTAACTCCACGGCCAGACCATCCGCGGCAACGCCACAAAAACCTCCGCCAGTTGCAGCGCCGCCATCACGCCCACCCACACCAAAAATGGCGCCACATGCGCCGCCACAACCCGCCGCGACTCACTCATCTTTTCCGCTCCATGTTCAAAACCTCTCCGCCAGCCGCACCAGCGGACTCGACATGATGGTGATCGCCTTCACCGGGCAAATTTCCGAGCAACAGCAACACCCGATGCAACGCGACGCTTCAAGTTTCGGCGCCGCGTCATCGAGCTTCAATGCCTCGACCGGACACGCCTTCACGCATCGTCCGCAATGCACACACGCCGTTGAAATCACCGGGCGAAACCAAATGAAACGCCCGATCCAACGCACCAAAAATTTCGGCAGCTTGTCGAGCATTGACAGTTGCGACGCGTGCGGCCGCTTCAACGGCGCCACGCGGATCGCATCGCCCGTTGCCGGTTGCGGCGCCGGCGTCCCGTGCAGCGTCGGCACCTGCGACGGCGCAAACCCCAGCACGCCGCACAAATGATAATCGAGCTCAAACACGTCCGTGCCGGCCGCGAGAAAACCGAGTTGCACCGGCGTCCCGCTCGACGGCCCGTCGCCCTCCATGCCGACCACACCGTCCGCGATCGTCACCACCCGTGGCAGCTTGCGGGCAATGCCACGAATCAATTCGCCGAAACGGTTGGCCGACGGATGCGTCTTGTGCAACTGCGTCTTCAAATGCCCCGGCACGAGGCCGTACAAATTTTTTGCCGCCGCCGTCAGCAGCGTCAGGCCGTGCGTTTTGACCTTTGGCAAATTCAAAATCAATTCCGCGTCGAGCGCCTCGTTGCACAGCGAAAAATGCAGGTCGTTCTGTTCGCATGCCGTGCAGCCCTGCTGCTCCAGCGACACCAGCGGCACCTTCAGCTCCGCGCAAACATCCTGAATTTCCGTGGTTTTCCACACCTTCGCGAGGTTTGCGACAAACGCCGGACTGTCGCCCACCGTAACCTTCGCGTCGATCGCGAGCAGCTTTTTCACGCACGCGCGCACCACCTCCGGATGCGTCGTCACCGCCTCCTCCGGCGTCGCGTCGCGCAACAGATTCGGCTTCACCAGCACGCGCATTCCCGGCTTCACAAACTTGCCGATGCCGCCCAGTTGCGACCACGCCTTCTCGACCGCCGCCTCCACCTGTGCGCGTTCGTATGAGTCGCATTTCACAAACGTCGTCATCAAAAACCCTCCAGCGTCCGGCGCGTTTCATCAAGCAAAAAATCGGGCGTCGACGCGCCGCCCGTGAGGCCCGCGCAACGACAGCCTGCAAAATTTTCACGTCGCAACTCCGCCGCGGTCTCGATGTGAAACGTCGGCTTGAACGTCCGCGCGAGTTCGACCAAACGCAGCGTGTTGGCGCTGTGATGCCCGCCCACCACCACCAGCACGTCGCACGTCTCCTCAAGCTGCTCGATTTCGCGCTGACGGTTTTTCGTCGCGTCGCAAATCGTGTCGAGCACGCGCGCATTGGGAAAACGCTGGCGCACCGCCGCCGCGATCTCCGCGTAGGCAAAGGGAAATTGCGTGCTTTGCGCCACGAGGCACACCTCGCCCGTCAGCGCCGGCAGCGCCGCGACTTCCTCCAGCGAGCTCACCACGCGGCCGCGACCCTCCGCAAAACCCAGCAACCCCACAACCTCCGCGTGACCGTGGTCACCGTAAATCAACACACTCATTCCCTGCCGCGCGTGCGTGCGGATTTGCGATTGAATCCGCGCCACATCCGGACACGTCGCGTCCACCAGCTCCAGCGGCAGCGAACGCAAAAACGCGCGGCGCTCCGGCGCGATCCCGTGCGCGCGGATCACCAGCGACGCACCCGCCGCCAGCGACTCCGGCTCCTCCGTCTCCAGCACGCCCTCCTTCGCGAGGCTCTCCATCATCTGGCGATTATGAATCAGCGGACCGTCGGTGTAAACCGGCCCCCGCAACGCCGCGCACTCATGCGCCCGCGTCACCGCGTTCTTCACGCCGCGGCAAAAACCCGACGATGGTGCGACAATCACTCTCATGGCCCGATCAGCGAAAACGGGTGCGCCGTCAACTCCTCCACAACCACCAGCGGCGACTCCTGCGCCACCAGCCACCACAACGTCCCGCGCACCGTCACGCGCGCGCCCGCAAACCCCTCCGCCGCGTCCGTCGTCACCAGCAAATACGTCGTCTCCGGCACCGTCGACACGCGCAGCGTTGCCGTCGCCGGCGTGTTCCATTCGCGCACGCCCGGCATATCCGCCACGCCCGTCAGCGTCACCGCCTGGCCCTGCACATACCCTTTCGAAAGCAACACGCCCGCCAGCGCCGCCGGCGCCTCAAACGCCGGCGCCTCCACCACCACAACCGCCGGTTCCGCCGGCTCGCGCAACATCGCCTCATCCACCCACAACCGCGCCATCTCCGGCGGCGCCACGCGCAACCACTCCCCCATCTTCCCGCGCACCTCCAGCTCCGTCCCCTTCGGCACCTGGCCCAGCGACTTGAACTTCACCCCCGCGCCCGCGCGCAAATGCGTGTTGTTCACCTGCACCTTTCCCTCCGACGCCAGCTCGCCGTAAACCCACACGCTCAAATGCCGCGGCGGAATCACCCCCACCCAATTCGTCCCGAGAAACACCGACCGCAACTCCGTATCCACCATCAGCCGCGTTCCCTCCGGCACCTCCGCAAACATCGCCTCGCCGTTCGCCGCCGCATACAGCGAAACCGCCGCCACTGCCGACCGCTCCACGCGGTTCGTCTCCACCGCCTCCTCCGTGGCAAGGCACAACCCCTGCCACGCCACGACCCCCGCCATAAAAACAATTCGTCCGCAACTCCGCGCGACACGCGCTGGAATCCGGACGAAGGTTGAAAACAAAAAGCGATTACTCCGCGGGCTTGGTCTTGCGCAGCCCCTGGCCACGGTCGCCTTCCTTCCATTGACCGCGCTGTTTGAGCAGTTCAATGCGTTCGAAGCGTTTGAGAACATTGCGTTTGGCGGAAACCTTGCTGGTTCCCTTTAAGCTGGAGTGCTGGCTCATGATTAAAAATCTCTTCGGTGAAAAAGTCGGATAACTATACCAAACCCCGCGCCACCTGACAACCGCAAAATCGAATTTGAAAATTTGGGGATTTCCAATTCACCTGAAATTTTATTTGTTTGAAAAGGAAAATCGTGTATATGAGTTGCGTTTTCAACTTGGCTGACCAATGCACAACGTCGTCACTAAGTACGCCATTGAGGATTATATGGAAGAATTGTGGGCTGAAAAAGTCGTGGAAAACCTCGCGTCTCAAAAGGGCAAAAAATCTGTCACATTGGAACAGGCGGACACCGCGCTGGATTTCGGCAAATCAAAACCTGCAAAATCTCGCCAGCGATGAACCTGTTCGCAGTGTCAACATGGGTTGATTTTCCTTTGGCCGCCTCGCGTTCGCCGGAAGACCCTTTGCTGATGGTTATCCTTTGGGGCTTCTTGATTGTTATCGCGCTTGTTTGCGCCATATTTGCCAAGCCGAAAATCTGCCAGATATGCAAGCAACACATCAAGCGGAAACAATTTTCATTTGTGATCAATGGGCACAAATACGATTGCGTATGCGCGCAATGCGCCCAAAAAATCAATGGCCGGATTGCGCGCGAGGCCGCGAACCGCGCACTTGGAAAAAAGACACGCGAAACGGATTTGTCGCGCCAACTTCGCAACCTGCCTCCCCCGGAAAATCAGAAACCCAGGAAAAGCCGGCACGTCAGCCGCCTCCACCCTCGCCAACGCCTGTGGTAAAACCGGAAGTCGTGGAATGTCCCGCCTGCAACGGCCGCATGGAGTCGCCGTTTTGAATTGTCGACTGCCCCGTTGAAATGTGCTTGTCTGTTGGCAAAGTGGAAGCGCAGAAGGATCTCCAACTGGAACTCACGTTTGCAAACAACGAGATTCGCATATTGTGTGCGTTGCCCGTTGCGCGCATTGAGTGGACACGAAAAACGCGCTTGCCAATCATTTCCCCAACGCCTACAATCACAGTTTCATGAACTTTTTTCGCAACAAAACGGTGGATCAATGTCCTCGTATGGAAATGCGACCTCCATGATGATATGGAAACATGGCCGAGTCTTTGGTCAAAAAACTTTTTCTCACGTGCCGCCGCTGATGAGGATTCGGACGGTGGCGAAACTTCACACCACTCACTTTAATCCACATGCGGGGAATTTATGGCACGCCCTTTCATTCCATTGCCAATAGAGCGTAAAACGCTCCTTCAAAGGATGTTTCGCATTGAAAACCGGAATAATGCGATCATCGAGTTGAACAATCGAATGGCCAAAGCCGAGAGCGTCTTGCATATCCCGGTTGGGATTGCGGAGGAGCTTCGAAAAAATATTGTGTTGACGTCCGGAAACGTTCCATGGCAGAGCTTGCCCCAATGTATGAGCGATTCATTCGCCATTGCCTGTCAGGAGAGTGTTGACATATAGATATAAACATGTTAAAATATGCCTCTCACACGAACACCACAGAGGTTTAGCCATGCCCAGTTGCAAAAATTGTGAATCTACGAACTGCGTCAAAAGCGGCAAAGTCCGCGGGAAACAACGC
>JAVBOU010000112.1:0-6754 GCA_031550185.1 Kiritimatiellia bacterium
CTCACGTATTGCCTCTTTTTTTTGTGGGGTGCCAGATTTTTTCGTTTCCACCCCCCCAGGTTGCGCCCCGGCCCCCCGCCCCCCCTCCATGTGTCAATGCCAACCTAAATCACTATAAAACCACGGGAGGTTGATGACTTCTTGCTCGCCGGCGGGCCGCTACCTTTGGGGGTTATGCGTCGAGGAGGGCGGCGATCTCGGGGAGGTTGCGACGGACGGTGTTGTCCCGGGCATGGATGTCGGCGCCGGCGGCCAGCAACAGTTTCACTGCCTCGATTCGTTCATCCCGGACGGCTTGCATGAGGGCGGTTTGATCGTATTTGCCGTCGCGCGTGTTGACATCGGCGCCGGCGGTGAGAAGGGAGTTCATCGTGCAAGTGTCGCCGTCCCGAATGGCTTGGAAAAGCGGGTGGGTTTTGATTCGTTTCTTCATGGGTGCTGTTCCTTGGTTGTTGGGTTTGATTGTTGACGCGGCGTAATATGCAGGCGCCGTGCCAAGGAAGTTGCGACACGAAATAAACTCCGGGGGAGTTGGCGGACCAGGAATGTGCAACATTTGACGCAAAGGAACGCAAAGTTGTCAAAATTCAGATTGGATTTTTTGCGAACCTTTGCGTCAAAAACAATTCATTTTCTTATTATGAGCGCAGGGCGGGAGTCCCGCACTTCCAGATTCAAGTTTTGACACACAATGTTCATTTTTTGAACACATCCTGGTGGAGTTTGAAAAATCCGAAAGGCGTTTTCCGCCGCGCTCCACCGGCGGTTCTTGTTGTGTCGCGCTTCCGGTGTAACCCATCCTTGCAAGCGCATGAATGTTGGCGGAAAAAATGTTCAACCCCCGTTCGGGCTGGGATTGTGGATTGGTTTTTCACCACGCGGTTGAAAATCTCGCGGTTTTCGTGTTGCCATGAAAACCGCGAGATTTTTTTGTTTATGCGCGGATAGTTGCGGAGCAGGTTGACGGTGAACTCAATGGCCCTGTCGCCGGGAATATAATAACCGTTGCAGACGAGGTGAAACGGAAAAGTTTCTTCGACGCCGGTTTCGAGGTGGATTGATTTTGTGGTGATCAACGCGATGCGGCGGCTTGCAGGATAAATGATTTCGGGCGGTTGTTTCAGGCGATTGGGGGAAGTCGAACCGTCGCCCAGAAATTTTTTGTCCGCGTAAAACAAACACTCGCGCACGGATCGCGACAATGTGACGGGATAGGATGAATTGGGCGGGGGTTCGTTACGGGTGACGGTGGTGAGCTTCACGTTGATTTCGAAGTCGGAGGGATGTTGCGCGTGTTTCGGATTCATGGTGAAAAATACGTCGCTGAAAAATGGGGCGGTGGTGTGTAAATACGATTCCGGCATGTCGTCATTTCGATACAACGTGCCGCCCCGCAAAAACGCCCAAAACCGCAGGGTGTCGGCGTCCTGCTGGAAGACGCGCAGGAGATAGTCGTTGCCCGGCCGGTTCGCGCGGGGCCAGTTCTTCCACGCCGTGATGCCAAAATGGTATTCATAGCGCTTGCCGTTTTCGCCGATGAATCCGCTGAAGCATGGAAACAAACGGACGTCTGGAAATTTTTCAGTTTGTTCGGGTTCGCAGAGATACTTTCCCAAGTTCGCATTCAGCCGTTTCAGCGAATGAATTTGGCGCATCACGCGACTGTGGTCGTAGAAGCAACGACCTGTTGCGACGTGCCGCGGCTTGCCGTCCGGAAAATACGCGGTCTCCTCGAACGCGCCGTTTTCGCCGTACACGCACAACCGCCGCACCTGGTCGTTGCCGGCAAACTCCCGCCACTCGCCGGACGGATAACCGTTGGTGTAATGCCCCTCCAGCAAAACGCGGCCGTTGTGTTCCAGCCTCCACGGACCCGTGTAACGTGGCGTCGCCTCGGGAATGCAGCCGTTTTGAAAACCCAGGTATTCGTCGTAAAACCCGATGTAACGCGAAGGCGGAGGAAACGCGGAAACATCCTCCTCCTCGCCGTGGGAAAAAAGAAGGCCCGCAAATAGAAACGCGAATGCGGAAAGCAAAAATAACGGACGTCTTTTCATGCGATGCTCCTCGATTGAATTTGAAACAATTAAAACATGTTGCCGCGGACAGCACATGGCGGGAAATGGCGGCCGATGAAAAAAATGTTGTGGCGTGGCAGGACTTCTGCCACGCCACGCTTTTGGCGTCGCCTTTAAGATTGTCCCCCCGAAATCGCTTTGCTAAACTGGCGTTCAACCAAATCCGGAGTTCTCATGACTTCTTCAATCCTTCCTTACAACCTCGCCAAAGAATTTTACGCCTCCCGCGGCATCGACACCGAGGCCGCGCTCATGCGCCTTGCCGACATCCCCCTCTCCATCCATTGCTGGCAGGGTGACGACGTTGGCGGTTTCGAGCGCGCCGGCTCCCTCGACGGCGGTCTCGCCGCGACGGGCAATTATCCTGGCAAGGCGCGCACCGCCGACGAACTGCGCGCCGACATCGAGCAGGCTTTCGCTCTCATCCCCGGCCCCAAGCGTCTCAATCTCCACGCGCTCTACGCCGAGACCAACGGACAAAAAATTTCCCGCGACGAACTCGCCCCCGAGCACTTCGCCAACTGGCTCGCCTGGGCCAAAGCCGCGCGCGTCGCGCTCGATTTCAACCCCTCGTTTTTCTCCCACCCCAACGCCGCCGACGGCCTCACGCTCACGCATCCCAACGACGACATCCGTGCTTTTTGGATCCGCCACGGCCAGGCTTCCCGCCGCATTGCCGCCGCCTTTGGCAAGGCGCTTCACTCGCCTTCGGTCACCAACTTTTGGATTCCCGACGGCATGAAGGACACGCCCTTTGACCGCGCCGCGCCGCGCCTTCGCCTCATCGAATCGCTCGACCGCATTTTCGCCGATCCGCTTCCGCCGCAATACGAGCTCGACGCGGTCGAAAGCAAGCTCTTCGGCGTTGGCTGCGAATCTTACACCGCCGGCTCCCACGAGTTTTACATGGGTTACGCGCTCTCCCGCCAAAAACTCCTCTGCCTCGACGCCGGTCACTTCCACCCGACCGAAACCCTTGCCGACAAACTCTCCGCGCTTCTGCCCTTCCTTCCCGGCATCCTCCTCCATCTCTCCCGCGGCGTCCGCTGGGATTCCGACCACGTTGTCACGTTCACCGACGACCTGCTCGCCACGCTCGACCAAACGCTTAACGCCAAAGCGCCCGACAACATCTACATCTCCCTCGATTACTTCGACGCCTCCATCAACCGCATCGCCGCCTGGACCATCGGCGCCCGCAACGCGCGCAAGGCCATGCTCGCCGCCCTGCTCCAACCCCGCGCCGCGCTCCAGCAGGCCGAGGACGCCTTTGATTACACCACGCGTCTCGCCCTCCAGGAAGAGGCCAAAACTTTCCCGCTTCTTCCCGTTTGGGATGAAGCCTGCCGCCGCGCCTCCATTCCTCTCGACGGCGAATGGCTCCCCATCATCAAAAACTACGAAAAAACCCAACTCGCCAACCGCTAACACCATGACCTTCATTCCCCAATCCCTCATCGACTACGGCGTCAAAATCGCCCGTGCCGGCCTCGTCGCCGGCGCCGGCGGCAACATCAGCGCCCGCGACACCGGTTGCATCTGGATGAAGCCCAGCGGCATCGCCATGGACGACATGACCCCCGCCGACCTTTGCGGCCTCGACCTCGCGACCGGCGCGCAAACCTCCGGCAGCCTCAAGCCCACCAGCGAATACGCCATGCACCTGGGCATCTACCGCAACCGGCCCGACGTCCAAGCCGTCTTCCACGTCCACTCGCCCTGGTCCTCCGGCATCTTCTCCTCCGGCGCCAAACTCGAGCCCATGTTCGCCGAATTTGTCTGCGACCTTGGCCGCGTCAAAACCATCCCCTACATTCTGCCCACCTCCAAAATGCTCGCCGACGCCGTGGCCGACGCCTTTGTGGATTGCGACACGCTCTTCATGGAAAATCACGGCATGATCGCCGTCGGCTCAACCATGAAGCAAGCCTACTACCGTTGCCTCATTGTCGAGGACGCCGCCAAGTCCATGATTGCCGCCGCTGTTGTCGGCACTCCTCGCTTCCTCACCAAGGAGCAGCAGCAGGAACTCCTCTCCCTCGGCGCCGTGCAGCATCGCATGAACATGATGAAAAAAACCGAAGGCTGAGAAATATCAAAAGCTTTCCGTGGCGTGGCAGGATCTCTGCCACGCCACGAGCATTTGCTTGACCTTCGCGCCAACAAAGAGTAGGTTTTCGACATGCGCAAAACCGCCGACATTCGCGTTCGTGATCCCTTCATCCTTGCCGACAACAACACCTATTATCTTTACGTGCAAAGCGCCAACCGCGAGGGAAGCGACTTCGCCGGCGTGGAGGTTTACACCAGCCGCGACCTCCAAAACTGGACGCCGCCCAAGCCCGTGATGATCGTGCCGCGACACATGGACGTGTGCGACGTGTGGGCGCCGGAGGTGCATCGTTTCAACGGCGCGTATTACCTCTTCGTCACGCTCACCTTCCGCGACCTTTTGGACGAACCCAAACCGCTCGCCGTGGCGCACTGGCTGGATCTGCACAAGCGTGGCACATGGGTCTTCCGCGCCACGTCGCCCGAAGGCTCTTTCACCGCGACGAAAAACGGCCCGCACACGCCCGAAAAATGGATGGCGCTCGACGGCACGCTCTACGTCGAAAACGCCGTGGCACACATGGTCTTCTGCCACGAATGGATCCAGCTTGTCGACGGCACGATGGACGTCATGGCGTTGACGCCCGACCTGTCCGCCGCCGCCGGAAAACCCGTCACGCTTTTCAAGGCGGGCGACGCGCCGGGCGCGAAGACCGATCCGCTCGACGGCAAGGTCACCGACGGCCCGTTCCTTTACAAAAGCCCGGCGACCGGAAAACTTTTCATGATCTGGTCCACCGTTATTGTCGGCTCCGGTTATTGCGTGCTTCAAACCGTTTCGCAGACCGGACGCGTCGCCGGCCCCTGGGGCGCGCACATGCCGCTCTACACCGGGAACGGCGGCCACGGCATGATGTTCACCGATTTCAACGGACACCTCCTGCTCGCGCTTCACCAGCCCAACGAAGGCCCGCACGAACGGCTCAAGCTTTTCCAAGTGTGCGAAACCAACGCCGGCCTCGAAGTCGTCGCAGAGGTCGAAACATGAGGCCCGTCCTGTTGCTTCTCGTCATGCTCGCGCTCGCCGGCTGCAAGACGCAGCAGCGCGTCATTTCCCGCGAAGTTTACATCACCAACCAATCCTCCCGCGGCGCCAATTATAACGCCACCACCACCACCGTCTCGCCCCGCGTCCGCGCGCATGGGCACTAAACACTTCCCCCTTTTCAACCCGCAAGGAATCCCTCCATGCCCACCGCCGACGACCCCCGCGACAACCCCGTCTACCGCGCTGCATGCGCCCATCTCGACGCCTGCGAATATGACAAGGCCATCACCCACTTTTCCATGCTCATCGCGCTCGACCCCGAGGACTGCGACTCCCATTTTGGCCGCGCCTGTTCTTACTTCGAGCAGGGCGACTATCCCCAGGCCATCGAGGACTTCAACGTCGTCATCAAAGTCATCCCCTCCTTTTGGGCGGCCCTGCTCATGCGTGGTGAAGCCCAGCTTCGCCTCCGCCACTACGACAAGGCCATCAGCGACCTCAGCAAATCCATCGCCCTCAAACCCGATGTCGCCGCCTTTGCCCTCCGCGCCCGCGCCTGCCTCATGAACCACCAGGAAGCCAAAGCCATTGCCGACGCCACCAAGGCCATCGCGCGCGATCCCAAACTCGCCGACGCCTATCTCGTCCGCGGTGTCGCCTACGACAACCAGGGTGAGATTGACAAAGGTCTCGCCGATCTCACCCGCGCCACCCAACTCGCCCCCGACGAGGCCGGCGCCTTCTACACCCGCGGCTGCATGTACGACGACATGCGCCGCCACGCCGACGCCATCGCCGATTTCACCCGCGTGATCGAAATCGCCCCCGACCTGTCCGAAGCCTATGTGAGCCGCGCCCGCATCCACCTGTTCCAGCGCGACCTCGACGCCGCTTTCGCCGACTTCAACCGCGCGATCGAACTCGATCCCGTCAACGCCGATTATTACCACGAACGCTCCGTGCTTTACCAGCGGACGGAAAATCACACCGCCGCCATCGCCGACCTCACCCACGCCATCGAGCTCGCGCCAGACCGCACGGATCACTTCCACGACCGCGCCGACTGCTACGAAGCCACCGGCGATGACGAACGCGCCATGGCCGACCTCGCCCACATCATCGCGCGCCAACCCGACGACACCGGCGCTTACCTCACCCTTGCCGGCATCCGCCTCAAAACCGGCGACCTTGACCAGGCCCTTGCCGATTGCGAAACCGGCCTTCGTCCCGACCAGGACGCGGCTTACAGCGGTGACTTTCACGACCTCCGCGGCCAAATCTTTTTCAAGCGCGGCGATCTTCCCGCCGCCCTCGATGCCTTTAACAGCGCCCTTGAAGCTCTGCCTCGCGCCTTCTCCATCTACACCCGCCGCGCCGAAGTCCACACCGCTCTTGGCAACGCCGACCTTGCCGCCGCCGATCTCGCTGAAGCCGCCAAACTCGCGCCTGCCGAAAATTGCTAAGCGTCCACGGCTGCAGATCAGGGTGGGGCGCGACCGCCGGGCGCGCCGGGCGGTGGATGGACGTTAATTTTTTGTCATTTGTGTTGCGGATCCAGGCTTGTCCTAAACCCGGC
>JAVBOU010000009.1:0-3708 GCA_031550185.1 Kiritimatiellia bacterium
ACGTTGCGGATTCACGCTTGTCGTAAGTCCGGCGCGCCCGGCGGTCGCGCCCCACCTTTAAATGTGCCAATGTTGTGCAAAAACACTATAATATTTTCACTCGACATTGATACATTTATGGCGACTTTTGTCTTCAGTGTCGGAGACACGTAATAAGAGTAACCGTCGGTGGAGCGAAGCGGAACCGGCGGGAGTCGCCCCCCCATTCATCAACCCCGGAGGGGTTGAACAAAATCGGTGAACGTACGCGCGGGCTTCAACATTCCGGCCGTGTTCAGCCCCTCCGGGGCTGATGGTCAGAGAGATCGCTTTCCGCCGGTTCCGCGCTCGCTTTGCTCGCGCTCCACCGACGGTTACTTTTGTTACGCACCTTCGGTGCTAAGAATGGTCATGTCGCAATGTTGTGAAAAAACACTATATTTGTTTGTACGTCATGAAGCTTTGCAAAAGCACCTTGAAATTCTTTGGTTGGTATTTTTCAAAACTTTCCTGATCCACAAAAACAAAGTCAAAAAGGTGCTTTTGTTGGACGGCGTTGATATCTTCGCACCACTGCTTGAGGCGTGCCATTTTCAGCGGCACATCCAAATCCTCCTGGCCCTTGGTCTCAACGATAACCATCTTGTTGCCCGGCAGTTTGACAATGAAGTCCGGGTAGTAGTTGGAAATGTCGCCGTCGGCGTTCACATAGTCCAGCTTGAAGTTCACGGCCAGGTAGTTCTTGGCGTAGGATATGATGTCGCCACACTTTTCCAAAAAACCGGCAAACGCCAACTCAAAGTTGCTATCGCCGATGATGCGGTTGAAGACGCTTTTTTGCGGCATCAGGTAACCCTGGTCTTTCACCATGAAAGGACGGGTTTTGCGCAGTTTGATGGTGTCGCGGATTTCGGTGTCGCCTTTGTCTTTAACAGTCAGAGCGTTGATGGCCTTTTTGAAGGACTCAATAATGGTCTTGGTGGCCTCAAGTTCCGACAGATTCCGCATGGTGTTGGGATGTTCCATATCCACCGGCTGCGTAAAAAGCTCCTCGCGCACAAAGCCCTTGATTTTGCCGTACAGCACCTCGTAGCCGCTGAAAAGACGTAGTTCCTTCATGACCACCTTGGCGAAATAGCCGATCACGCTGCGGTAGTCTGCGATGCCGGCGGTATCCAGCATGGTGGTATGCGTGAGTCGTGGCATAAATCCCCTTGTGCGAAACTATTTCATCAATCGGCAAATGAAAAATAACACAAAAGCCCTTATCAAAACAAGAAAAATCAAGGATTTTTGCGTCCTCCACACCCTTTGCGTCAAATTTTACGGAAAGTCGAAAGAACCGGGATAAGCGTGGGTTGTGGGCGGTATTTGAATTGTGCTATGATTTGTCATAATGACGGAACACAATAAATTGGAATATCCGGCGGAGCTTGAGGCGTGGTGGGTGGCTGAGGCGGAACAGGTGACCGGACTCAAGGGGGAAAAGGCGCTGGGGGCGTTGACGCCGGAGGTCGAGGGGATGAGTCTGCGGTTCACGCGGGAGCGACCGGAGATGTTGGGCGGATACACGGAGACAGAGGCGGGATGCACGGGGTACGGCGTGTATTTTTTTCCGCAGACGTTTGCGCGGATGTGGCATGTGTTGAAAAATTTGGAGCATCGGGAATTTGAGGATTTGGAAATTTTGGATGTGGGGAGCGGGACGGGCGCGGCGGGGTTGGCGGTGGCAAGATGGGGGACGTGCCACGGAACGCGGGTGAAGGTGACGGCGGTCGAAAAATCAGCGCTGGCGATGGAGACGGGGCGGCGGGTTTTCGCGGGATGCCGGGAGTTGTGGCCGGAGGCGGAGTGGGAGGGAATTTGGGGGGATTTGGACAGCGGCGTGCCGGTGGGGCGTCGTTGGGATGTGGTGGTGTGCAGCTTTGTTTTGAATGAGCTGGGCGATGAGGAAAAACGGCTGGCGGCGGTGCGGCGGATGCTGGGTTGGTTGAAGCCGGGCGGCGTGGTGATGGTGTTGGAGCCGGCCGGGGAGGCGAGCAGCGGCGCGCTGATGCGGATGAGGGATGTGTTGGTTTCAGCTATCAGCCATCAGCCTCCAGCCATTCGCGTGCTGGCGCCGTGTTTGCATCAGGCGGCGTGTCCGATGCGCGTGGCAGGGCACGGGTATTGCCACGATGTGCGGCGGTGGCGGGTACCCGGATCGCTGGAGTTTGTGAACCGCAAGTTGCAACGGACAATCTGGGATGTGAAGGTGTCGTACTTGATATTGCAGGACACAGGGCAAGGAACAGAAAACTCAGAAGTTTTCTCAGCCCTTGGCCCTCAGCCCCTGGCCATTCGCGTCGTCGCCCCGGTCACGCGGACAAAGGCGCATGTGGTAACGAAAGGATGTTGCGCGGACGGGATGTTGCGGGAATTTGAGTTGCAATGCCGGGAGGTGACGAAGGCGGAGTTGCGGCAATTCGACGAATGGGAGCGCGGGGATTTGGGGCGGGTGAAAATTGAGAAGCTTTTGGGGGATGGCCGGACATGGCGGGTGAAGCGCATGGAGCGTGGCGAATGAGGAAAGAGGTGGTTGTGCAGGCGCCGGCGTTCCCAGGTCGCCGTGGCGTGGCAGAGGCGCTGCCACGCCACACGGGTTCATGGCGTTGCCGGTTTCAGGAAAACGGGCAGGACGGGTGAAAGATGTTCGCCGCATCGCCAATAAAGGTCGACGTTGCCGGCGGCCTCAAGGCGCGCGCGGTCGGCGGCGGGGAGGCGCGCGTAGGCGCTGTGCCACGGGACGCGCCACTCGGCGACGGCGCGCGGCTCGACGACGGCGTTGGTCGCGGTGTTGTCAACGGTGAAGAGTTCGTTGCTGTAGTTGACCGACGGCGCGGTGATGATCAGGCGGCTGTCGTTGAAGAGCGGTTGCGTCACGGTGACGGGGACGTTGGTGCCGTTCAAAAACAGGAAGCCCAGCTCCGGCGCGGCGGGCGCGTCCTTGTTGTAAACGTACGCGAGGAAAGTTTCGACTCCCGCGCTTTCTTCCGCGACAACCGGCGGGCGCAAGGGGGTGTCGTTGGAGAGGAGCCCGACGGTTAATGGTTGGGATGTTATCCCGCGTATATACCAGGTAAATGTTGAATAATCACCATAACAAGGGCCCAGGTTTATCTCATCGGTTGCCGACGCCCTGCGTCTCGACGTAAAAATCACGCCACGCCTGGCGCCGCGAATCGGCCGCGAGTACCTCCTCGACCACGACCTCAAACGCCTTCACGTCGCCCGCGTAGGTGCCCGTGAGGTAGCGGCTCAGTGTCGCCTCGTTGTACCCGAAGCGTTTCGCGGCCGCGGCCTGCGTCATGCCCTTCTCACGCATCCAGGCCTGCAGCCTGCCGCGCGTGCCCGTCGTCAATTCCTTACCACTGCTCATTGTCAATCTCCCGTTGTGTTGTTGTTTGCTGCTGCGCGGCGGCGAGATCGGCCCATGCGTGTGGACGCATCAGGCCAATGGCGGTACCACGCAGTATTACCTGAACATCGCGATCAACGGCGACTTCACGCTCGGCGCCGCCGCATCCGTGAACCTGGTCCAACGCGGTTAGAGAGTGTTGACATATAGATATAAACATGTTAAAATATGCCTCTCACACGAACACCACAGAGGTTTAGCAATGCCCAGTTGCAAAAATTGTGAATCTACGAACTGCGTCAAAAGCGGCAAAGTCCGCGGGAAACAACGCT
>JAVBOU010000133.1:0-45502 GCA_031550185.1 Kiritimatiellia bacterium
GCCGGCGTTGTGGTAGATGTCGACGAGGTAGGCGTCGTCATGGCCGTCCCCGCGGAAGAAGGTCAGGTCGGCCTCGATCGCGTGGAGGATGTGGCGGAGCCGACGCTCCTCGGCGGTGGCATAATAGGCGCACGCGTCGGCGTCTAGGGCGAGGCGCGCGAAGTGCAGCAGGGCGCGAGCCTCCAGGGCGAGGAGACGGACATCCTCCTCGGCGCCACGCAACGCGGCGGGGACAACACCCAACGCTAAAGGACCCCACACCATGCCCACCCCCAAAACACTCCCCAAATCCAAAACACCCGCGAGTCGGACCCCGCCGTTTGACCTCGCCTGTTCCAACGCCTTTGCCGCGCCGCAGGCCGCCGACAGCGGCGACCTGCCCGGTGCCCTCACCATCCCCTACGGCCAGTGGCCGCACGGCCCGCGCGGCCCGCGCGAGTACGACGTGCTCGGCAAAAGGATGCTGCTGGCCGTTGACCAGGTCTTCGACCACGCGGGCGCGCTCGCCATGGCCAACGCGCTCGCCGAGGCGCGCGGCAAGGGGCATCCCGGCATCCCCGTTTACGCCGGCCATCCCGACGCGCCGGAGTTCGCCGCGCTGCATCCCGACAAGGCCGCGATCGGCTGGATCACCGCCGCGCTCGCCAACGCCGGCGGCCTTGACCTCACCATCGACTGGCTCAAGAACCCGGGCCGCGGCTTCGCCTTCTTCTCGCCCTACTGGCAGGGCCCCACCACGATCTCGGCGATGCCCTCCGGCAGCCGGCCCGGCAAGGCCGTCACGCGCGTCAACCGCTTCCGCTCCCTCGGCCTGCTCAACGTGCCGAACATCGAGGACTTCCGCCTGCCCAACGCGGCGGCGGACGAACCACAACCCCCAACCGACGAGGACACCATGCCCAAATCACTGCTCATGCTGCTCGGCCTGCCGGAGACGGCCACCGAGGAGGAGGCCGCCGCCGCGATCGAAAAGCTCCAGGCCGACCTCAAGGACGCGACCGACAGGCTCGCCTCCACCGAACCCGCGCTCGCCAACGCGCGCAAGGACCGCAACGACACGCTCATCTCCGCCGCCCTGGCCAACGGCCAGATCAGCGGCGCGGAGAAGGGGACGTGGGAGCTACGCCTGGCCAACGCCTTCGACGCCGAGTCCAAGGTGCTCGCCGCGCTGCCGCGGAAGGCCGTCAAGACCGCGCCCGTCACCGGCGGCGGCCCCGCCGATCCCGCCGCGGCCAACAACCGCGAGGTCATCCTGCAGCTCGTCAACGCCGCCCAAAAGGAAAGCCCCGGCCTCGACTTCAACGCCGCCTGGCGCAAGGTCTCGAAGGCGCGCCCCGAGCTCTTCAAGACGCCCGCCCCGGCGAAGTAACCTCACCTGTTACTTGTTACCTGTTAACTGTTAACTCATCCAAAGGATTGCAACCCCGAAACAATCAGGCCGCCGGATTCATCCCCGACGGCCTGCTCTCCCGACGTTTGTACTATTCCTCTGTCATGCTGTATTAAGTCGCGCGTCGTGATACTGGACGCGCTTTTTTGGCGGTGAGGCCGACGGCTTCGCGGAGGGCGTCGATGCGGTTGGTTTTTTCCCAGGGGAAGATGTTGCGGCCAAAGTGGCCGTAGTTGGAGGTGTCGCGGTAGCACCAGCCCTTGGGTTTTTTGAGACCGAGCTCGTCGATGAGGAAGGCGGGACGGAAGTCGAAGAGTTCGCCGGCTTCGAGGACTTTCATGATGAGGGTTTCGTCAACCTTGGCGGTGCCGTAGGTGGAGACGTTGATGCTGAGCGGACGGGGGTAGCCGATGGCGTAGGCGACTTGGATTTCGCATTTGTCGGCGAGGCCGGCGGCGACGATGTTTTTCGCGACGTAACGCGCGTAGTAGGCGGCGGAGCGGTCGACCTTTGACGGGTCTTTGCCGGAGAAGGCGCCGCCGCCGTGGGAGCCGACGCCGCCGTAGGAGTCGACGATGATTTTGCGGCCGGTGACGCCGGAGTCGGCCTGGGGTCCGCCGTGGACGAAGCGGCCGGTGGGGTTGATGAAGAATTGGGTGGAGTTGCGCATGAGGCCGGTGGGGTCGAGGATGTCGTGGGCAACGGCGATCAGATCCTTGCGGATGCGGGCGAGCGGGACGTCGTCGGTCTGGTGGGAGATGACGACGGCGGTGATGGCTTTGGGCTGGCCGTTTTCGTGGAGGACGCTGACCTGGGCCTTGGAGTCGGGGCGGAGATACGCGATGGTCTTCTTTTTGCGCAATGCGGCGAGGTGGTGCAGGAGGCGGTGGGAGAGGACGAGCGGCGCGGGCATGAGCTCGGGGGTGGCGTTGGTGGCGTAGCCGAACATCATGCCCTGGTCGCCGGCGCCCTGGTCTTCTTTCTTCGCGCGGGAGACGCCCTGGTTGATGTCCTGCGACTGGCGGTGGAGGGCGGAGACGTAGGTGAAGGTCTCGTCGCAGAAACCGAGGCCGGGCGCGGTGTCGCCGATTTCCTTGGTGTAGCCGATGTCGCGCACGATCTGGCGGGCGATGGCCTGTGGGTTGATTTTGTCCCAGCCGCGGCAGGTGATTTCGCCGGCGTTGACGAGGAGGTTGGCGGTGACGAGTGTTTCGCAGGCGACGTGGGATTCGGCGTCTTCGCGCAGGCAGGCATCCAAAATGGCATCTGAAACTTGGTCGCACACCTTGTCGGGATGTCCCTCTGACACCGACTCGGAGGTAAACACATGATCTCGTAAGAGCTTACTCATGACTTTCTTTTCCGCTACATCAGAAAGCCTCTTTGCCACGTGCCACTTTCCCCGTCACTCGACAGGGCGCATCCTCCGTTCTTTCGACCCGGAGCAGCCACCGTGGGTTAACCTCGGTTGGCAGGCTTGAAGATTCAAGCCTTCTTGATGTAGTGCGTCCACTATAGCAAAAGGCGTCGGCGCGCGGCAAACGGAATTTTGCTGGGTGGTTGTGAAAAGGGGTGGACAAGGCGGGGAAAAATCAATATGTTGACCGGCGGAGTACAACATGCACACGGGAATTTGCAGAATGAAAATCATGCTGCTGGGCGCGATGAGCCTGGCGGGCGCCGCGCCGGGGTTTGATGTTGGCGCGTGGCGGTTGCCGGCGGAGGCGTCGTGGCGGGAAGCGCCGGGGCGCGGGGTGACGTTGTGCGTTGTCGTGCCGCGGGACACGCAACCGGGTTATCACTGCGCGGAGATGGAGGTGGATTTGCGGCCTTATGCGGGGGAGCGCGCGACGCTGTCGTGCGACGCCCGGGCGGAGGAGGTGACGCGGCCGCGCGACGAGTGGAATGGCGTGAAGTGCATGTTGCGGCTGGAGTCGCCATCGCAGGGCAAGCTGTATCCGGGCGTGCGCGGGTTTTACGGCACGCGCGACTGGCGGGGGCATGCGGTGACGTTTGATGTGCCGGCGGACGCGACGACGGGGACGCTGTGCCTCGGGCTGCAGGACAGCACGGGTACGGTGTGGTTTGACAACGTGAAGCTGGAGGCCGGCGGTTTTCCAAAGCGCGTGAAGCATCCGCCGCCTATGACGAATCCGGACCCGGTGGATCGCGGCCATCCGGACGTTGAACGCCTGCGCGGCTGCATGGTGGCCATGACGCACGACCCGGAGGGATTGGAGACGCTCGCCAGTTGGGGCGCGAATTTGATTCGCTTTCAGCTCGTGCGCAACTGGGGGAAAATCAGCGACAACCGCGACCTCGCCGAATACCGCGCGTGGATCCGCGGCGGCCTCGACATGCTGGACAAGACGCTGGCGGATTGCGAACGCCTCGGCATTCGGGTTTGCGTGGATGTGCATGTGCCGCCGGGCGGACTCGACGAGGACCGCAATATGGCGATGTTTTTTGAACGCGAGTACGCCGACGCCTTTGTCGATGTGTGGTGCGAGATCGCCGCGCGCTTCAAGGACCGCCGCGCGCTGTGGGCGTACGACCTGATCAACGAGCCCGTGCAGACGCGACCGTCGCCCGACGGGCTTGAGGATTACTGGCAGCTGCAACGCCGCGTCGCGCGGGCGATCCGGGAGATTGACGCGGAAACGACGGTGATTTTTTCTGTGGCGGCCGGAGGTTCGCCGGAGGGCTTTCGCGACGTTGCGCCGGTCGACGTGCCGCACGTCATCTACCAGGTGCATATGTATGACCCGCATCTCTACACGCATCAGTATGTGACCCACGCGCCGGACGCGCCGGTTGCCTATCCCGGCAGCCTCAACGGGCAGCCCATTGACAAGGCGTTTCTGCGTCAAAAATTGCAGCCGGTGCGCGACTTCCAGCTCGCCTACAACGTGCCGGTTTATTGTGGTGAATTTAGCGCTGTGCGCTGGGCGCCGGGCGCCGAGCGTTACCTCGAGGATTGCATCGAGCTCTTTGAGGAGTACGGTTGGGATTGGTCGTATCACGCCTTCCGCGAATGGGACGGCTGGAGCGTCGAGCATAACGAAGACCGCAGCGTCAACACGCTCGCGGAGCAACCGACCACGCGCCAGCAAGTCTTGCGAAAATGGTTCGACAAAAATTAGCGCATGCAACCTGCACATGGAATTTGAACCCATCGGATTTTTCAAAAGCGGCGCGGCGCACAAGTACGCGCTGCCGCGCCAGGGCGTGATGCACAAGGAGCATCCCGGCGTCATCGAGCTGGCGCAGGGCAGGGGATTTGAGCAGGCGTTGCGCGACCTCGAGGGATTCGAACGCATCTGGGTCGTCTTTGTGTTTCACTTGAACACGAGCTGGCGGCCGATTGTGAAGCCGCCGGTGCCGCCGCGCGATCATGAGCGCGTGGGCGTCTTTGCGTCGCGGAGTCCGTACCGCCCCAATCCCATCGGCCTCAGTTGCGTGCGGCTGACGCGTGTCGACGGGCTTGCGCTGCACATCGACGAGGCGGATTTGATCGACGGCACGCCGGTGCTCGACATCAAGCCGTACATCCCCAAGGCCGACGCGTTTCCGGACGCCGCCGCGGGATGGACCGCGACGCAAAACGCCATGCGCCACACCGTGACGGCGTCGGAGTTGTTCGCCAAACAAAACCAATTTATCGTCGATCAGGGCGGCCCGGATTTGCATTCCATCGCTGATGTTCAGTTGCGCGAAAATCCGTTTGACGCCTCGCGAAAACGGGTGAAACGTCTGGACGAAAGCCGCGGCGTGTTGTCGATCCGCATGTTTCGAGTATCGTTTCGCACGACCGCTGACGGGACGATTGTGTTGGAATCCATCGCCAGCGGTTACACCGAAAATGAGCTTCGCCAACCCGACGACCCGCACGGCGACAAGGCGCTGCACATCGCGTTTTCGGGCACGTAGCGTTGCTTGCCGCCATGCTGCGATTGTGCTACTTTTTTCGTATGACAACCCGCGAACGTTTCCACGCCCTCATGAACTTCCAGCCGGTCGACCGGTTGCCCATGATCGAATGGGCGACGTGGTGGGACAAGACCGTGCAGCGCTGGAACGCAGAGGGCCTGCCCATTTCCGACCGCTACGCGCTCTACGATCACTTCGGGCTCGACATGTACCGCCAGCTTTGGATCGACACCATTCCCGGCGACGCACCCGTGCGGCCCGCCTGCCACGGCGCCGGCATTTGCACAGACGAAAAAAGCTATCTCGCAGTCAAACCCCACGCCTTCAAACGTGGCGCGGAGCTTCGCGTCAACATGGACGAATGGACGCGCTGGACTGCCGAGCAGCAGCGCGGCGATTGCGTCACCTGGATCACGCTCATGGGCTTCTTCTGGACGCCGCGTGACTTCCTTGGCATTGAGCGCCACCTCTACGCGTTTTATGACCAGCCCGAGCTCATGCACCGCATCAACGCGGACAACGCCGATTGGATGCTCGACACGCTCGACGCCATTTGCGCCGTCGGCACGCCGGACTTCATGACCTTTGCCGAGGACATGAGCTACAATCACGGCCCCATGCTGTCGCGTGAGCTCTTCGAGGAATTTATCGCGCCTTACTATCGCCGCGTTGTTCCCGAACTCAACCGCCGCGGCATTCGCGTTTTCATGGACAGCGACGGCGACGTCACCGACGCCATTGACTGGTTTGCCGGTGTCGGCGTCGAGGGGATTCTTCCGCTCGAACGCCAGGCCGGCGTCGACCTTGCCACGCTTCGCGCCAAACAACCCACCATGCGCTTCATCGGCCACTACGACAAAATGGTCATGCCCCACGGCGAGGCCGCCATGCGCGCCGAATTTGAACGCATCCTGCCCATCATGAAGCAAGGCGGATTCATCCCCTCCGTCGATCACCAGACCCATCCCGGCACTTCCCTCGACAACTACCGCACCTATCTTCGCCTGCTCCGCGAATACGCCGAAACCGGAGCACCGAAGTAAGCGTCATGCTCTCCCTCTCCTTCACGCACAACGGCCCTGACGCACGCCTCGACGCGGCCATCGCGCGTCACCTGCCGCAACTTCCCCGCGCACTCATCCGCCGTGGCATTGCCGGGGGTCTTGCCACGCGCAACCACCGCGCCGTGGCAAAGGGTGACCGCTGCCACGACGGCGATCTCATCACGTTGCAAAATTTCCCCGAACCCGCCGACCTCGTTGTGCAGCCGAATCCCGGCATCGCGGTGGACGTGGTGCGCGAGGACGAAATCCTTCTTGCCTTCAACAAGCCCGCTGGTTTGCATTGTCATCCCAACGCGCCCGGCGAATGCGACACGCTTGCCAACGCCGCCCTCGCGCGCTGGCCGCAGCTCGCCAACATCGGCGACTCGCCGCTCATGTGCGGCATTTTGCACCGCATTGACATCGGCACCTCCGGCCTCGTTCTCGCCGCCAAAACGCAGGCTGCGTACGACCACCTTCGCGCGCAATTCGCCGCGCGCGCGGTTCGCAAAATTTATCTCGCGGTTGTTCGTGGCAACGTCCGCGCGCCTGCCACCTTGCAACACACCCTCGCGCATCATCCCGACAAACCCGGCCACATCGTCGACGCCAAACAATGGTGGAACGCGCGTCATCCCATGCTGGCCACCACCGCGTATCGTCCGCTCCGCGCGCTCCCCGAACGCGACGCTACGCTGCTCGAAGTCACCATCTTCACCGGTGTCACGCATCAGATCCGCTGCCAGCTCGCGCTCGCCGGTTTTCCGATTGTCGGGGACGAACGTTATGGCGGCGCCCGTGGCACGGCAGGATCTCTGCCACGCCACATGCTCCACGCCCTTTCCGCGGAGTTCATTCATCCCGCGACAGGGCGTGTCACAACGATTGCCGCGCCACCGCCGCCGGATTTTCCAATGTAGTTCACACTTGCATTTTGCACGCCTTCTGTTATGGTAATGCGCGTTTTGCATCTGCGAGCCGGTAACGGAAGTCTGTGAGAATCAGACGCGGTCGCGCCGCTGTAAACGGATACAACGTCCAGGGAGCCATTCCGAAAGGGAGAAGGCCGGACGAAGGTGATGCCGTGAGCCAGAAGACGTCCAGCCCGCAAGCAACAAGGATCCCTTTCGCGTTTTTGGGGGGGCGGCTTGTTATGTTTGCCGTGTCTTCAACCGCAAAGGTTCCAAAACCTTCGCCCTCCGAATGAGGGGGCTTCAGGAGCACAGGCATGACGGATCAGGTTTGCCGGTTTGCGGGCGCGTTGTTGTCCGCAGTGGCATGGGCGGGCGCGCAGACAAATGCACCCGCGCGCGTGGAAGCAACGACGACGAACGCGGCGCCCATTGTGGTGACGGCGAGCCGCCTTGAACGGACGTCGATGGAAATGACGGCGAACGTGACGGTGATCACCGCGGATCAAATCCAGGGCTCCGGATTGATCGACACCGCGCAGGCGCTCGAAACGCTTGGCGGCGTTTATCTGCGACGCTACTCCGGCAACCCCTCGCAGGTCGATATTGCCATGCGCGGTTTCGGCGAAAACTCCCACGGCCGCGTACTCATCATGGTCGACGGCGTGCGCATTAACAACGCCGACATGGCCGTCCCCAACCTCCAGCGCGTGCCGCTTCAAAACGTCGAGCGCATCGAAATCATCCGCGGCCCCGAAGCGACCCTCTACGGCGATTACGCGGTCTCCGGCGTGATCAACATCATCACCAAGGCGCCGACCACGGAGCGCGACATCACCGTCTCCGCCTACGCCGGTTCGGATGACACTTACGGCGCGGCCATCTCGTTGCGCGGGCCGATCGACGACACCACGTTTTACAGCGCTTCCTCCATGTGGGACCGCAGCAGCGGCTGGCGCGACAATGCCGATTATCGTACCGTGAACATCACCGGCAGCGTCACGGAAAAATTCACCGACCGCATCGACGCCACCATCTCCGCCTTTTACAACGACAACAAATACGGCATGCCCGGCGCCCTCTCCCGCGAGCAGATGAAATACGATCCCCAACAAACCCTCACGCCCGACGATGAATACAAAATGAAACTCTGGGGCGCCACGCTCTCGCTTTCCGCCATCACCCAAAACGACGCGCGCTTCACCCTCCTCGCCGCCGCCTCGCGCCGCGACTCCACCGCCGACATGGTGAGCTGGGGCACCTCCTCCGGTAACATGCTCGACACCTTCCAGCTCTCGCCGCGCGCCGCGCTTCCGTTTGAGATCGGCGGTCTTAACAACACGCTCACACTCGGCGGCGACATGTATTACGAGCGTCTTGCTTTCCGTAATTCCTCCATCACGACCGGCGCGCGCTCTTACGACTCCGACCTCAACCGCCTCACCGGCGCCCTTTACGCCCAAAACGAACTCGAGCTCACCAGCCAGCTTTCTTTCCTTCTCGGCGGCCGCCTCGAACGCTCCCGCCTCCGCGCCGACACCCTGTATTACGGCGCCGGACAAGACACCGATTCGACCTGCCAAAACGGTTCCTCCTGGGACGCCGGACTTCTCTTCCGTCCCATCGATGACCTCAAAATTTACGCCCGTGTCGGTTCCGTTTATCGCTATCCTTTCCTCGACGAACAAGTCTCTTACAACGGCGGCTATCCCATCGGTCTCAACGACGACCTCAAGCCCGAGCGCGGCATGAATTACGAGGTCGGCACCGAATACCACTTCCTTGAAGAATTTACCTTCTCGCTCTCCGCCTATCAGATGGACATGAAGGACGAAATCACTGTCGACCCTTACACCTGGCGGCAAGTCAACATGAACAAAACCCGTCATCAGGGCGTTGACCTCGAGCTCGCGTGGCAGCGCCGTGACGTTGCCACCGCCGCCATCGACTACAGCTACGTCCGTTCCAAATTCACCGACGGCGTCAACGACGACGACAACGTCCCGCTCGCGCCACGCCAGATGCTGACTCTTCGCGGCGAACTCAGCCTCCACACCGACTTCGCTCTCCTTGCTGCTCTCCGCGCTGTCAGCGATCAGTACATGGGCAGCGACTTTTCCAACAAGGCCGATAAACTTCCCGGTTATGCCACGCTCGACCTCGGCCTCCGCTACAAACCCTCCTTTGTCCAGGGCCTCCAAATCATTCTCAGCTGCGACAACATCTTCGACAACACCTACGCCAACATGGGTTACTTCGTCGACATGTCCGCCTACGGCATGGCCGACACCTACGGCTACTATCCCGCCAACGGTCGCACCTGGCGCCTCGCCGCCTCCTACAGCTTCTAACGTCAATAGCATTCCGTGGCGTGGCCGAGCTCCTGCCCCGCCACGAGGCGCAATATACGTCTGAACCCGTCGCATCGCGCCGGCGTTTCATCTTTGTGGCGTGGCAAGTGCATTGCCACGCCACCGTAACTTTGTTAATTTGAACGGTATGTTTTCGCCTCCTCCCCTCTCATTCATCGACGCGTCCAGCCATCAGGCCGCCCTCTCGTTGTTCGACAAAGGCGGGCCGGTCATGTGGCCGCTGTTGGCATGTTCGCTCGTGGCCATGGCCGTCGCGTTGGAACGCCTCATTTATTACCTGCGCGAGCACGTCGCGTCGCGCCGTCACGCGCGCGCCACGGAGCAGGCCATCGGGCTTGCCGCGCGCGGATGTTTCGACGAGGCGGAACAGCGCGCGCAGGGCAACCCGTCTCTGGAGGGCCGCCTCGTTTACGCGGGGCTGATGCATCGCGACATGGTGTTGCACGAGGCGCTCGAAACCTGCGCGCTCGCGGAGCTCGACAAGTTGCGCCGCGGACTCATGGTGCTGGACACGATCGTGACCCTCGCGCCCATGCTCGGCATCCTCGGCACGGTCACGGGCATCATCACGTCGTTCGACATGCTCTCGTCCACCGGCATTCAAAATCCCGCGGGCGTGACCAAGGGCATCGCCGAGGCGCTCATCACGACTGCGGCGGGACTCGTCGTTGCGATGTTCGCGCTCATTCCGTTCAACGCCTTTTCCGCGCACCTGCGCCGCGTCACGCGCCGCCTTGAGCAGACGTCCCACCTGTTGGAAGTCGCCTGCGCGCGAAGCAAAACAGTGAACACGTAATGCGTCTCGATTCCACACAGGATGACCGCCGCGCGCGGCTCGAAATGACGCCCATGATGGATGTCGTCTTCCTGCTGCTCGTCTACTTCATTTACGCCGTGTTTTCAATGTCCGTGCACAACGCCGTGAAGGTCGATTTGCCGCAGGCCGCCGCACCGCTCGAACCCGCGCAAAACCCGACCGTCATCGCGCTCGACAAGGACAACGCACTCACGCTCGACATGCACGCGATCACCCTTGAGCAGGCCGCGCAAACCGCGCTCGCGAATTGGAAGCGCGACGGCCGCCCCGTCATCATCTCCGCCGACCGCAAGGCCGATGTCGGCACCGCGCTCCAGCTCCTTGCGGAGCTCCGCAACGCCGGCGTCAGCGCCGTGTCGTTTCAAGTCAGCGCCCCGCAACCGTAACCCATGCACGCGTCTGCATCCATCCTCGCCACCTGCATGACGCTCACCCTTCACGGCCTTTTTTTCATTGTGCTCGGGTGCATCCTCGTGCGCGAGGCGACGCAACCGCCGGAAGAAATCCCGCCCATTTCCATCGGTATTGAGTTTGTCGACATCGAGGCGCCGCAAATCGACATGACGCAGGGCCAGGCCGCGCCCGAGCCCGCGCCGCAACCCGAACCTGAGCCCAAACCGGAACCCGAACCGCCACAACCCGAACCCGAACCGCTCCTCACGCAGCCTGATCCCGCACCGCCTCCGCCTCCCGAACCCGAACCCCCGAAGCCCGAGCCGCCCAAAATCGAGCCGAAAAAAGAGCTTGACAAACCGCGTGAAAATCCATCCGAACCCGCGTCTGTTTTGCCCTCGCCACCACCCTCGCCACCACCCTCGCCACCCTCGCCGCCGCAACCCGACGCGCAACCCTCGCCGGAGGGCCTTGGCTCCGGCCAGGCCGACACGCCGCCCCAGGCGAAAAATCAGATCCGTCCCGTCTATCCGATTGAGGCGCGCCGCCGCGGCGAAGAGGGCGCGGTCACGTTTGACATTGCGATCTCCGAGAAGGGCCTCGTCACCACCGCGACACTCGTCAAAAGCACCGGCAACATTGACTTCGAACGTGCCGCACGCAAGGCCCTCATGGCCGCGCGCTTCACGCCCGCGATGAAAAACGGCCAGCCCGTGCCCTTTCACATGCAACAGTCCATTGAGTTTAATCTCACCGATCGCTAACGACAAAATGCCGCAATTTTACAGATGTTTTTTGGGGTTCACCGTCCATCTCCCGCTTTTTTCACGCGTGCGATGACAATGCGGCTGATTTCCTTCCCGCCGAAAATGAATTTTTTTTTGCGGGGAGTGTTGACAAGGGCACGTAAAATCCCTTATAGTAAGCCCCGTTTTCAGGCAATTCCAGGTTGCCACCGGTGACAACCCGGAGGCGTACTGAAAATCGTTGCGGGCCGAGTGGCCCGTAATGCCCTGGAGTTATCCAACGGGCAACGCAAGTTGTAAATAGGGTGACTCATCCTTACACCGATTAGGCAGTACGTTCTGCTGCTTGATCCACGGGACAAAAGAAGTCCCTGTTTGTACAAACAAATTAGGAGTTCAAATGAACAAACTGATGTTAGCCGCGACACTGATCGTTTCAGTTTCAGCAGCTGCTTTTGCAGAATGCGGCACACCTGATCCGACGCCGACGCCTGTCGCAGGCGCGCTTGCTTATGATTTCAAGGCTAGCGTGAAGACGGTTGATGCCAAGAGCACAAAAGTGAAGCAAGACTGCGATGATCCTCTTCTTGGATGCTACCGCGTGAAGTCTTCCCGTTCGATCAAAGGTCTTTGGATCGCTTGTGATTGCGAAAGCTTTATCGCTCCCGTGACCTACATGACGTCCAACAAGACGAAGGACAAGTATGGTTCGATCGGTACCGCTGAGTTCACCGTGTTGAACTACTTCGGCAAAGTCACCAGCGATTTGAAGATTCTCTCGCAAGTGAACACCGCCCAAGGCTATGTGACCTTTAGTTACACAGATTTTTATCTGGATGCCGACCTGACTCCCCGCGTGTTCAACTTCGCTGCTGCCGGCATGGGTAGCGTGAAGAACGGTCTGCTTCAAGGCCTGAGCGGCAATATCGTTGGTGTTGCCGAACCCGCCATGTGCATCGAATCCTGCGATACTCCGACACCTGCAGTCGCATACGCGCCCTGTGATTTGTCCGAAGATGACTCCCTCCAGGATGTTGCTTACGGTTCTTGGTCGATCAAGTACAACAAGAGCATGAGTGCTTTGGCTGGATCCTCCGGCGAAGATGCTGCTGCCGCCAAGAAGTTCCCTAAGACGATCTTCTTTGCGAACTAAATGTTTGACTCTGTTTTCAAACAGGTTAACAAAATTAAAAAGAGGTGAGCAATGCTCACCTCTTTTTTTTAAATTGACAGGATTCGCATGCAAACAAAAAGGTTGGGTTGGTTAAATGTCCTGTGTGGTGTGATGCTCTTGTGCATGGGGTGTGAACGGCGGAATGAAAAGGAGCTGAAGCGTTCATATTCGGAATTGACTGCACCGGATATCATGGTTAAGGTCAATCATGAGACATTGACTAAACAGGGATTTGACCGGCTTGTGGAGGAACGTCTCGCATTGACCACTGCTCAACGTCAGGGGACGTTGACGTTGAAAAACGTGGAAACACAACGCGACCGTATCCGTCATGAGACCATGCCGTTGTTTATCAGCCGGCGCGTCATGCTGGATGAAGCCGTAAAAATGAAGGTTTCTCCCGGCGAAGAAGATATTCGTGCGGCGGAAAGTTATGTCGACAAAATTTGCTCCCGGCTCAAAATAAACCGGGATGAGTATGCCGACAAATACAAGGGGACGCCCAAGGCGCTGGAGCGTTTTATCAAGGAAGAAGCGACCTTGCGCGCGTTGATGGCAAAACAATTTGGCGACCAGCTTAGTGTCACGGACGATGAGGTGGCGAAGTTGACGCAAAGTCTCATCAACGCCAACGCACAAAGTGAAGCGACAAACGTGGTGCAACGCGCCGCGCTGGAGGCTTTCAGGGAAGAGGTGTCCGCAACAAATCTCACGCAATTTGTGAGTGACAAGACACTGGAAGATGCGGAAAAAGAGATCGCTCCCGGCATCTTTGTTGTTTATCTGGAGTCTGTTGACGCCAATGAGTTCTTTGATGATGCGGTCTCCAGTGAAATGATCCCGAGTGCCGTGGCAAACCTGCCACCGCGGGAAAAGAGCGAGGTTTTTGACAGCGAGGAGTGTTTCGAATTTTTCATCCGCCTGCCGGACAAGGACGGCGAGGTCGTGCAGATCATTCTTTCGGAAAATGATGATGAAAAATCAGCCAAAACAATCGATTTGCTCCGTTTTTATGCGCGTAAAGACTTGGGCTACCAAGTCCCTTCCGAAGCACAATTCCGTGGCGATTTAATCCGCAGCAAATATGAAAGCATTCAAGTGCCGTGGGTTGAGACGCTCATTCAACAGGCGACCATTGTTTACCCAAATGGCAGGGACCTGTTTCAACATAACCATCTCCTGGAAGGGCAGAAGTAATTCCCGGCTTGCAAAATTGCCGCGTGAATTGTATAATTTTGCGCTTTCGAAGGGGATTTTCAGCACCCATCAAGAGGTTCTTCATGACCATACAAAAACTTAAGAGCGTGTTGCTCTTTTCACTTTCAACAACGATTCTGCCTGTCATGGCTCAGGTCGTTGTGCGATCAGCCGACCAGCCCGTTGAACCCGGTATTTGGCATACGAGCTACGACAAAGTCATCGCCATGGCAACGCAGGAGAACATTCCCGTTGTCGCGGTTCTCGGCTCCTCCACCTGCGGGCATTGCACGAAGTTTGACGGACAAATCCAACTCAAGGCATTCACCGATTGGCAAGCCGACCGGAAATATCTTCTTCTCTATGTGAAAGCAAATAAAGACTGGTACTCCAATTCGAACGTGAACAAGACTTGGACTCGTTCAGGCCATGGCGAGCTTCCCCGCGGATTTATCTACTGGAAAAATCCAGGCACAGGAAGAGCGTATGAGGAAATAATTGAAATCCGTACATGGGAAAGCAATGGCAAGGGATTCATGGATTATGTGGACTCTAAAATCGGCGCTTACAAACCCATCGGACGTGTTAATGTAGAAACTGGTGCGGGACTTCAGGTTGTTGAGGGGCAGTCTGTCAATGTTGTCGTTACCCGTACAAGTGAACAAAAGGACGTCACCGCGACCTTGTCCATTACAGACACCGCGTTGGCTACGCAGGCCGGAGTCAAGTTGGGCGGCGCGGCGATTACGACGACCAACCTTCACTGGAATGCCGGCGACAAATCCTCCCGTACCGTCAGTGTGTATGTGGCAAACCGGAATGGCTATCAGGACGATAAAATCCCCTTCTCTCTGATGACAACCCCTGTTGAGGCCATGGGCACCAACACGGCTTTCTCCATTTCAATCATAGACGCGCAAGGTCCGCTGGTTTTTCCAGAGGTTTCTTCGCCTGCCAATAACTCCCGTTTCTCGCTCCTGACGCTGGATAGCACGTTTATGCTGAATCACGGCGCGATTCAATGGCCGGTCGGCGTGACAGCAAAAAATTTGGAAGTGTGTTGGAAAAACGACTTTACACAGAATGGTCACAAGTCGATTGATCCCGACGTTGCACAGGCGGACGCCATTGCATTGGAGATGGTGAAAAACAATGCGCCGGCGGGACGCACCGAATGGTGGCTGAAGGCGACATTTACCGACGCGGCCGATGCCCAAATCACACGCTCTTCGCCGTCGCTGTTTTTTGATATTGTCGAGGCTCCGGTCTTTGGGGGAGCCTCTCCTGATGACGGCTCCACCGTGACCGCTTACAAATCCGTTCAAACGGCAATCGTTCTTGAAGTCGCCGCCGCATCCAACGTGACGTTTGCTTTTGACAAAACAACAAAACTTCCCCGCGGATTGACGGCAAAGCAATCTGGCAAGTCCTATATTCTTTCCGGGGCGATTTCGGCAACCGGCGTTTTCCCGATTAAGGTGACCGTCACGGATGCGGATCAGGAGCAAGCCACGCTGGCATTCACCCTGAATGTCCAGGCTCTCTCCACGTCGACACAGGCGGGCAAATTCAACCTGCTCTTCTGGGACCCGGACTCCAACACATTGGCGGGCACCTCCGTGATGTCCGTCTCCAGCACTGGCAGGATCACCGCCAGTGTCGCCTTCCAGAAAAAGACCTATTCCTTCTCCTCCGGCATTTGGACGGATGATGGAAACGGTGCGTTTTCCAGCACGATCACGCTCCGCACCGGCGAGACGCTGGTTTTGGCATTGCAGGCTGATGGCTCCGTTTCAGGCACACTGACGATCAACGGAAAAAGCTACACTGTCGACGGCGCACACCAGAGCGCGCTTCCCGTCGGAGTCGCTGGGTATTACACGGCGGGCATTTTCCCGGAAATGTTCACCGCCAATGACGCAATCGTCAATAACCAACCCCAAGGCAGTGGCTATCTGACTTTCACCATTTCTTCCACCGGTTCGGGTTCCATCCGTTACAGTGGCAAACTCGCGGACGGCACGACATTGAGCGGTTCTTCCTTCTTCATTGATCGCGGCGACACGCTTGAGATTCCGGTCTTCAAGGCGCTTTACAGTAAAGCCGGTGTGTTTTCCGGAATCTTCAACCTTGACAAAGCGAGCGGCGTGGAGGCCAACACCCTTTCAGGCTCCGCACAGTGGAATAATGAAGGCAAATCCACTTACCAATACGCCGACGGCTTCGCCGGTGTGGTCAGCCTTGCCGGCGGATGGTTCACAAAGAACCAGGATTTGTCGGCGTATTATCTCAACCAGTACACCTTTGGCACGCAAACACCGAATGGCCCCGCGACTTCTGGTATAGACCCCGCACTCGTTCCAGATGGACTCGCCCTCGTCATGTCCGGTACGACACTGGTGACAGACAAAGACGCCACCGCGGCCAAGACCACCTTCAAGGCGCTTCGTTCAACCGGCCTTATTTCCGGCAGCTTCTACCTCCAAAACACCGTGACCGACTCCCGTGGAAGAACCTCCGTCAAGTCCATTCGTACGCCATTCTACGGTGTCCTTCTCAAAAATGTTGAGGATTGTGGCGGAGCCGGGTATTACACCTTCACCGATTCGACCAGCGTCGCTCCAAACGGCAAAAAGATCTCGTCGTTGAAACGCTCCTTCAACATCATGCTCACGCCCGTCGAGTAATCATCTCCAGCCATACTTGTGCCGCGTGGACACTCCCATGTCCACGCGGCTTTTTTTGTTATAAAGAGCGGTGACTTATCGCCGTTCTTTTAGAGTCGAAACATTTGCCTATGCTTTCATGTCATATAACACACATCAACTTTGGTGTCATCTGTGACAGTTATAGGGTTTTCACTCGACATTGCCACACTTCGCCACAATCCGTTGCCTCGTGAGCGGCCTCATCAATGAATCCCGTTTATAAATCAATCAGTTGCGGTTGGCTTTGCCGAGAAAGTCTTTCTGCATAAGACGTTGATTCCAAGTATGTTATAATTTGTTTTGTATATGCCACAGCACGTCTAATGTTGTGTGAAAGCACTATATTCAACGAGTCTACTGTACCCGCACGTGGAAGAAGCAGTTGGAAACAGGCGCGAGGGTGGCGGAGGTCGGCGTCGTGCTGATCGGGATTTCCTTTTGCCAGCCACGCAACGGCGGAAGCACCATGCTGCCCATCACCTCGACGCTGGCCCCTTGAAGCGTCGGAGCGAGCGACCACGTCAGCACAAACCGTCCGTTGCCAATCGCCTCAAATCCCGTGATCTGCACGCGGGTGTCTGGCAATGTTCCGTCCCCAACGGTCAGCGTGAATTCCGGCCCGGGCTCATGTGCAACGCCCTGCAAATCCACCACCACGGCGCGCAACGTGTGAACGCCGGACAGCGATGTGGAGAGCTCCGTGTAATGAATCGGTTGCTTTTCGTATTCGACGTTGGTCACGTTTTGCAGCGAAACGGAATCGATCCAGATGCCGCCGTCTGAGTATGCACTGCCCCTGATCGGATTGAAACGGAGATAGACGGTTTGACCTGCCCAGTCAGCCAGCGGGATGGATTCTGTTTGCCACGAGGCGCGTCCATTGAAACTGGTAATTTGCGTCCAAGGGCCTGTGCTGGAGGTCGAAATTTCAACCTGCATCGGTGAGGCCAGGTAACGCTTCCAGCGGATGGCCAGCACGGAGTTTGCGTCCGGTCTGATGGCGGTGATGGAACGCAGCATGCGCACGTTGAATCCGCTTGTGGAGCTGACGTCCAGATAAGCGCAGGTCGGGACGTCATCCATCGATGTGATGAGCCATGTTCCGTTGCCCGGCGCCTCGGACTGGAAAAACGTGGTGAGATTGGTGAACCCATCAAGCAACGTTGACGTCCGCGTGGCACGGTGAACGTTGAGCGTCGTGTCACTGGCGAACGTTTCCCAGGCGCTGGATGAGGGGTTCTTTCTTTGGATGCGGATGGCCGAAACGTCCTGTCCGCGGCGCCGCGGGAGAACCCATTCGAGCGTGACCGGCTCGCCACTGGCGACAGTGAGCGCGGCGGCGCGCGGGATGGCCATCAGGCGCGGACGGATTCCCGTGATGCCGTATTGAATGGCGCCGCCAGGAACACCGCCGGCCGTCCACCAACCGTCGTTATTGCCAGCCCAACCGTAGTTGATGTGGTAATTTTCGGATGCGTCATCGAGCAGTCCGTCCACAATCACCGCGTGTCCCGGAATGCCAACGACACAAGGGTAACCCGCGCGGAGATCATTTTTCATGGCGGTGTAAAAGGCCGTGTTGGCGGAAGAGCTATAGGAAAAATTTTCAAAGAACAACTGATCACGAATCCGCGCGCCCAATGTGTAAATGCTGGCCGCGGATCCGTCTCCTTCATAGTCAATACCGGCGGCGACACCGAGTTTATACATAAGCGCGCCGATGTCCTCCTGTCCCTGCTGATATGGTGACACACTAGAGCTGTACGTGTTCAGCATGTTGTCCCAGTTGATGGACTCCGAAAAATCGACCGAGTGTGCGCCCCGGATGCTGCCTGACGAATCCGTGTACGAATGCGTGCCCTGGCCGTAGAGCGGCCAACGGTGATACCCCATCACCTGCGCCCATGCAACCGGCGTGCAACCGACAGGAACGCGTCCCTGATAGCCGCTCATCGAACCACCTGCCGGACAGTAAAGGTTGTATGGATGCCACTGCGTCCAACCCGTCTCGGTGTATGGTCCGTATTTTGTGGCATCAAGCGTCGAAAATGACTGCACGTGATAGGCGGCGTTGGCGGGCAGGACTTGAAGCGACGCGGGGATGTTCGCAACGTACCGGGACAGAAACGCGCGGAAGGCGTTGTCCGGCCTGTCCGCCAGGTTGACCGTTGAAACAGCGTCGAACGCCACCACCGGCGCGAGGCGGTCGTCAGACGTCAACACGAGGTAACCGCCCTGCGACAACTCCACGACGTAAACGCATTCCGGCGGAGTGTCCGCGGGAAACGCCGTGACAGCCTGAATCGCGCGTTCCGCGGCGACGCCCATGACCGGGTGTCCCTGCATCCACATCCGTGCGCGCGTGATCGCCTCGTCGGACGACATCGGCGCTGCCGCGGCACGCACGGCGCACACAACGACCACAGCGATCGCGACGCCACGCCTCACGCTGGCAAAACCCCTCCCCGCATTCGAGTTGACAATTTGACATTTCATCATGCTGTCCTTTTGCAAAGTTGTCCAACCGGTAAAAATGGCATGTTATTATATCATGCAACCCAATTTGAGCCAGCGAAATGATCTGCTCCGCGCCGGCAAAACAACTCCAAAATCAAATGAGATTGCCCTATTTGTGCCGTTTGTTATACTCTTATGAATTCAACTTATGACCTTGGTAAAATCAAAGCAACGCGTCGCTGACCACGGGGAGGTTTTTACTCCCGCGTGGCTCGTCGCGGCGATGCTTGATCTCGTCAAAGAGGAGTCTGAGCGCATTGATTCGCGTTTTTTGGAGCCAGCGTGCGGCAGTGGCAATTTTCTCGTGCAGGTGCTCCAGCGCAAACTCGCCGCCGTGGAAATCAAATACGGCAAATCCGAATTCGAGCGACGCCATTACGCTTTGCTGGCGGCGATGTGCATCTACGGCATCGAATTGTTGCCGGACAACATCGCCGAGTGCCGGGAAAACTTGCTCAAAATCTTCGCCGAATACTTGAACCTCGCCCCGGCGGACGACCTTTATCGAGCCGCCTCCCATGTGCTTTCGCAGAATCTCGTCCACGGCGATGCACTGACGATGCGCACGCGTAACGACCAGCCGATCACCTTCGCCGAATGGGGTTACTTGGGAAAAGGAACATTCCAGCGACGCGACTTCCGCTTTGACAGCCTCACGCTTTCGTCCGCCTTCAGCGCGGAAGATTCGCTTTTCGCCAATGTCGGCAAACACGAAATTTTCACCCCTGCCAAAACCTATCCGCCGATGACAATCAAAGATTTGTCCGCGATTGAGGAGGCCCCCGACGCATGAGCGCCCAAGCCGATTTCACCTTGCGCGGGCGCAACCCAGATGTGCTCACGTGCATCGCAAACCTCTCCAACGACGAAGTGTTTACCCCGCCGGAGTTCGCCAACCGGATGCTCGACACGCTCGCCGAGGCGTGGGCCGCCAATAACAAGGGCGCGAATCTTTGGGCCGACAAAACGGTAAAGTTTCTCGACCCTTGCACGAAATCCGGCGTGTTCCTGCGCGAAATAACCCGGCGTCTCACCGAGGGGCTGGAAAAGAAGATTTCGAATCTGGAACAGCGTGTGAATCACATCCTGACGAAACAGGTGTTCGGCATCGGCATCACGCAAATCACCAGCCTGCTGGCGCGCCGGAGCGTGTATTGTTCGAAGCACGCCAACGGCGAACATTCCATCGCCGAATCGTTTGACAGCGACGCCGGCAACATCTGGTTCAAGCGAATCAAACACACGTGGGATGGCGACAAATGCAAATTTTGCGGGGCAGGGAAATCCGTTTTCAATCGTGCCGAAGGCCTTGAGACTCACGCCTACGCGTTCATTCACACCGACAACATCAAACGGCGCCTCGCCGAAATCTTTGGGAAAACTATGCAATTCGACGTTATCATTGGAAACCCGCCGTATCAGTTGAACGACGGCGGCTACGGCACAAGCGCTGCGCCAATCTACCAGCTCTTCGTTGAAAAGGCGCTGGAACTTGATTCCCGTTACGCGGTGTTCGTCACGCCGTCGCGATGGATGGCTGGCGGCAAGGGGCTCGACAAATATCGCGAGCGAATGCTATCCGACAAACGGCTTCGGAAAATTGTGGACTACCCGAAGCTCTACGAAGGCTTTCCGGGCGTGAAGATTCGCGGTGGAATTTCGTATTTTTTGTGGGAGCGTGACTCGAAAGGCCCGTGCGCCGTGCAGACAATTTGGGATGGGCAACCGACCGGGCCGACCGTGGAGCGTGACCTTGATGCTTACGACATCCTTGTCCGGCGTAATGAGGCCGTGCCGATTTTGGAAAAAGTTCGGGCAAAGAAAGAGCACACACTCGACCAGCATGTCTCAAGTCGTAAGCCATTCGGACTTGCCACGAATTTTAAGGGTAAAACAGCGGTAACTGGATTGGAAAACCCCATCAAGCTTTTCGAAAACCAACGCATGGGTTGGGTCGAGCGAAAGAAAATCACAGTCAACTCCGAGTGGATTGACCAGTGGAAGGTGCTGATGACTGCCGTGCAAGGCACCAGCGCGGCGGTTGAAACCAAGTTTCTCAGCAAGCCAATCATTGCGGAGCCGGGCACTGCATGCACGGAAACGTATCTTGTTGCGGGACACTTCGGGGATGAGAAAACGGCGATTAATTACGCAAAATATCTACGCACTCGATTCGTTCGTTTTTTGGTTTCGCTACGCAAAGCCACGCAACACGCGACGCGCGACGTGTATTCTTTCGTTCCAGACCTTCCGCTCAATCAAGAATGGACGGACGCCAAACTCTACAAACGTTATGCGCTGACTAAGGACGAAATCAGTTTCATTGAATCACAAGTCGCCGAACATGACAGCGAACTGTTCGATGAAACCGGCTCAGAACAAGAAAACGATGACTAAACCAACCATCGAAGCAATCCTTGCGCCGAAGCCGGAAGCTCGTCCGCGCATCTACGCCTACTCGATTGACGACAAGGCGCACGCGGGGCTTCTCAAAGTCGGGCAGACCACGCGCAACGTGAAACAGCGCATCGCCGAGCAACTCAAAACGGCCAATATTAAAAATTACACCATCGAGCTCGATGAAGTCGCCGAGCGCACCGACGGCACGATTTTCACCGATCATGAAGTGCGGGCCGCCCTCGTCAGGAAGGGCTTCGAGAATACAGAATTGGAGTGGATGCGTTGCACGCTCAAGGACGTGAAAAACGTTCTCACCGAGTTGCGCACCGGGAAAAAATTCACTGGCACGCATTCCGAAACGTTTGCGATGCGCGCCGAGCAGGCCGAAGCGGTAAAAAAGACGTTCAACTATTATCAATCGATTTGGGCGGAGAATAAGAAAACCGTCCCGCGTTTCCTCTGGAACGCCAAGATGCGTTTCGGAAAAACCTTCACGGCCTATCAGCTCGCCAAAAAACTCGGGGCCAAGCGCGTGCTTGTGGTGACGTTCAAACCCGCCGTGGAAGATGCGTGGCAGACAGACCTCGAATCCCATGCGGACTTCGACGACTGGCAATACATGTCGCGCCACTCCGAGAGCGACCCGACAAAAATCTCCGCGAAGAAACCGCTCGTCTATTTCGGTTCCTTCCAAGACCTGCTGGGCCGCGACGATGTCGGAAACATCAAGGCCAAGAACGAATGGCTCCACAAGGTGAAGTGGGACTTGGTTGTTTTTGACGAGTATCACTTCGGCGCCTGGCGCGAGACCGCCAGGGAATTGTTTGAGGGCGAAGAAGAAGCGGTCGCCAAAAAAGAGGCCAAGCTCGAATACGCTGCCGGTTTGGAGGAGGTAAACGAAGACCTCGCCGTTCTCTCGACAAAAGAGACCGAGTTTTTGCCCATCACCACCAAGGCCTACCTGTATCTTTCCGGCACGCCGTTCAAGGCGCTGGCCACGGGCGAGTTTATCGAGGAACAGATTTTTAATTGGACTTACACCGACGAACAACGCGCCAAGGAAGAATTCGCGAAAAAGAATCCCGGCAAGTGGAATCCTTACGGCGCGCTGCCGCAAATGCGCCTGCTCACCTATCAAATGCCCGACGAGTTGGTGGCGATTGCGCGGGCCGGGGAATTCGACGAGTTTGACCTTAACGCCTTTTTCGAGGCAACGGGCGCGGGTGTTTTGGCGCAGTTCAAACACAAGAGCGACGTGCAAACGTGGCTGAACATCATTCGCGGCGGGCATACTCCCACAGCCTTGGAATCTCTCAAAACGGGCACGCGGCCTCCGTTTCCGTATTCCGATGTGCGCTTGTTGCCCTACCTTCAGCACTCGTTCTGGTTTTTGCCCAGCGTCGCGGCCTGTCATGCGATGGCGAATCTGTTGGCCGAAAAGCAAAACATCTTTTGGCATGAGTATAAGGCAATCGTCGCCGCCGGTGGCGAGGCGGGCATCGGGCTGGATGCGTTGCCGCCCGTGCGCAAAGCCGTCGGCAGCGGTTTCGACAAAAAGACGATTACGCTTTCCTGCGGAAAATTGACGACGGGCGTCACTGTGCCGCAATGGTCGTCCATCCTCATGCTGCGAAATCTGAAATCGCCGGAAACTTACTTTCAGGCGGCGTTTCGCGTGCAGTCGCCGTGGTCGATAAAAAACCCCGACGGTGACGACCCGAATAAGGAGGAAATCCTGAAGCCCGTGTGCTTCGTCTTCGACTTCGCGCCCACGCGTGCGCTGCGGCAGCTTTCCGATTACGGGATCGGACTTTCGCCCAACGAAAGAAATCCCGAAAACGCGGTCAAAGACCTTATCTCGTTCCTGCCGGTGCTTGCTTATGACGGCGCGAACATGACGCAGATTGATGCGGGCGGAATCCTCGACATCGCGATGGCTGGAACCTCGGCCACGTTGCTGGCTCGCAAATGGGAATCGGCGATGTTGGTCAACGTGGACAACGACACCTTGCAACGCATCTTGGACAACCCCGAAGCGATGGCCGCCGTGGAGCGCATCGAAGGCTGGCGCGCGCTTGGCGACAACATCATCGAGACCATCATCAATAAGAGCGATATAGTGAAGGGGCTCAAAAATAAGGCGAAGGACAAGGATTTGTCGGCGAAGGAAAAAAGGCAGCTCACGGACGAGGAAAAGGAATACAAATCCAAGCGAAAGATGGTGCAGGAAAAACTCATCAAGTTCGCCACGCGGATACCGGCGTTCATGTATCTGACGGATTTTCGTGAGAACACGCTGCAAGATGTAATCACCAAGATTGAGCCCGATCTGTTTCTCACAGTCACGGGATTGACCGTGAAAGACTTTCACCTGCTCGTGCGTCTGAAGGTATTTAATACGGAGCACATGAACCAGGCCGTCTTCGCCTTCCGGCGCTACGAAGATGCATCGCTGTGTTACACGGGCATCGAAAGCCACAAAGGACTGACGCACTACGGTCTTTACGACACCGTTGTCGCGCGGGAATGAGAAGACCAGTTGCGCCCAAACAACCGAAGAAGCGACGGCGCATGAATCATTGAATCCCGCAAACAACATGGCGTGATGCTGGCATTGAAAGACAAATGGATCCATTTGCCATCAATATTAGACCTGTTGTGTTATAAGGATTTCGACAAAGCTTCGCCTTGCGGCGCCTCATGTGAGGGAATAATTCCACAGCCCGGCGGCCAGCAAATTGAATTGGTCGTCGGTTTTCGGACGCCGGTTGCGGTAAATCCCGGCAACCGCGGCGAACCGCTTCATCCCCCCGATGCAGTGTTCGACCACCGCACGCAAGCTCGCCAGCTGGGTGTTCCACTGTCGTTGCGCACCATCAAGCGGACGCCGGCGCGTGCCTTTAAACGGCAGGCAAATTCCGGGATGTCGAACACCCTGGAATCCACTGTCCGCCAGAATGGTCGTCGTCGGCGGGATGTTCGGCATCATCTGGCGTTGATCGCACACGCGTTTGTCGTGCCGCGCGCCGCGTTTGCCCGGCGACAGATAACCGATTCGCCGCGTTTGATCCACGATGACAATCGTCTTGCGGGTGTGGCGCTTCTTTTTGCCGGAATAGTGCTTGCGCGGCGTCGTGCGCTTTTGGGGCCGCTGAATGGGGCGCTCCATGCCGTCGATGATCACTTCCGCCGCCTGCGGAAAAGCGGTGGAAAACGCGGCCATACTGTTGATTTTGCGTTTGGGCAGGGCCAGTTTTTGGTCCTGCACTCTGCGCGGTTGATTCCGCAGACGAGGCTGAACACGTCGAAGGTGGGGTAGACTTTCAAATCGAAGAGGATGAAGGCGAGTTTTTGTTCTCCGCTGGCGATTTTGCTGGTTGTCCGGCGCCGGGCTTGCGCTGGCGTCCCTTTCGGCGGGCCAACACGTTGAACCATTCGGCCTCCATGCCTTTGGCCAATTTTTCGAACTTCGCGGCCTCGAATCCGAACAGCGCCTTCATGGCGCGCGGGTTGGTGTATAGCGTTTCTAAGATGAACATGGAGGGAGTAACCCAGATTTCGAATTTTGAGGCAAGTGCTATATCGTAACACGTTTATTATATCATGCACCCCAATTTGAGCCAGCGAAATGATCTGCTCCGCGCGGGCGCACAACGTCAGCATTTTTTGTCGGCCAACATGCCGAAAAACTTGCATTTTTGCGGCAATTTCGGTAAAGTGGCACACTGTTTGCTATGGCTTCGCATTCGTTACAATTATCGCAACAGCAGCGCCAGGTGATGATGATGGCGCCGCAACTCCGGCAGTCGCTCGAGATGCTGCATCTGCCGGTGATGGAGTTGCGCGCGCTGATCCAGACGGAGATGGCGCAGAACCCGGTGATCGAGGATGTGATCGACCCGTCGGAGCGGTATTTGGAGGAGGTGGCGCGGGAGGATTCGGAGGGCGAGAATTTTGAGCCGCAACCCACGCCGGAACGCACAGAAGGCGAGGCGGATTTTGACGCGGAGTTTGCCGCGCTGGCGCAGATGGATGAGGAGTGGCGGGATTATTTTTTGTCGGGCATGGAGAACGCGGGGGATGTGGCGGAGCAGCAGGAGAAGCGCGAGTTTTGGTTGAACTCGATCGCGGCGCCGGTGTCGATGTATGACGCGCTGGCGGCGCAGTTGGAGCTGATGGAGCTGGGGGAAAAGGAGCGGGCGCTGGCGGGGACGATCGTGATGAACCTGGACGCGGACGGTTATTTTCGCGGGGATTTGCCGGGGCTGGCGGAGGAGGCGGGGCTGACGCCGGAGGAGGGGGAGAAGGTGCTGGCCGCGGTGCAGACGCTGGAGCCGGCGGGGATCGCGGCGCGGGATTTGCGCGAGACGCTGTTGTTGCAATTGGCGCGGCAGGAGGAGATTGCGGAGGTGCAGCTGGCGCGCGCGATCGTCGGGGAGTATTTGCATGAGCTCGCGGCGCACAAGCGCAAGGCGATCGCGACGGCGTTGAAGGTGACGCCGGATGTGCTGGAGGAGGCGATCGAACGGATTCAGAAGCTGGATCCGAAGCCGGGCCTGAAGCTCGGCGCGGCGCGGACGGAATATGTCGAGCCGGAGGTGGAGGTGGTGCGGCGCGACGGACGCTGGGTCGTGGACCTGAACGAAACGCATTTGCCGCACATTCGCATCAGCCGGCACTACCGCCGGTTGCTGGAGGATCCGGCGACGAGTGACGAGACAAAATCGTACATCCGCGAACGCATCCGCGCGGGCACGGTGCTGATCAAAAGCCTCCACCAGCGGCAGCGGACAATCACGCGCATTGCGTCCGAAATCGTCGCCGCGCAACAGGAGTTTTTGGACAACGGCCCAAGCCACTTGCGGCCGATGACGATGGTCGAGATCGCGAACCTCGTGGGCGTGCACGAGACGACGGTCAGCCGCACGGTCGCGAACAAATACATCCGCACGCCGCGCGGGGTTTTCGAGCTCAAATATTTCTTCACGCCGGGCGTGCGCACGAGCAGCGGCGAGACGGTCAGCAACCGCGCCGTGCAGAATCGCATCGCGGCGATGATCGCCGCCGAAGACGCGTCGGAGCCGCTCTCCGACCAGACGCTCCAGGAGATGCTCAACGCCGAGGGCTTCCACGTCGCGCGCCGCACCGTGGCGAAGTACCGCATGGCGCTCAAGTTGCCCTCCTCGCAGTTGCGCAAACGGTAACCGCGCGGGCGTTGACGCACATTGGGGCGTTTGCTATCTTTGCGTCACTTTTGGTTTTGGCAATGTTTATGAAAGGGCGTGTTCATGTTCTCACATTCCACGTTGATGATGGCGGGCATTTCGGCCTGCGCGTTATGTTGCATGGCCACCGCGCAGGAAGTGCCGGTGGTGACGCTGGGGGATGACATTCATCTCGAAAAAGTTTTGCTGGCCGGACCGTTTCCGCATCCGTTTGTGCTGGACAAAGGCGCGCCGGAGGGAAGGCCGGAGCGCGGCGGGTTTGATGTGGATTATCTTGTGAAATTCGGCGGTGAGGCGTTCGGGAAAATTGACGGCCTGGCCGCCATTCCGTTTGACAAGGAGGACGGCACGCAGGGCGACGCGAAGGTAATGTTGATTGACGACTGGCAGTTGCTAAACTTTCAGTTGTTGCTGACGCCGGATGCTTACGGCATGGCCTACGCGGTGGTGGACGTCGAGGCCAAAGAGGATACGCCGGCGGTCTGCTGTTTCGGTTCGGACGATTTCGCGAAGGTTTGGGTGAACGGCGAGCTGGTGCATGAGGTGTGGTCGGCCACCAGCCGCGGCATCAACCCGTGCGGGGAGAATTTCAATGTGGCGTTCAAAAAGGGCCGCAACCGCATGGTCTTCAAGGTCGAGCAAAAACTCGGCGGCTGGGGCATTGACGTGGTATTGCAGAGCGCCAGCGTGTTTGCGGCGCGGCAAAAAGAAGCGGCGTTGCGCGCGAAAGCCGACCGTTTCCGCAACGACGCGCTCCTGCTTTATGACGAGGAGGCCATGGCGTTTCGCGGACGCATGTTGCAGAAAGGCAAGCTGCCGTCCGTCGTTTTTCAAAACACCAGACTCGCCGCGGAAATGGCGGACATGGAGACGCTGACCGTGCGCTGGTTCGGGCCGAGTCTCGACGACGTCACCGAAGTCACGGAGCCGGGATTTTACTGTGCGTTTGTGGAGGTGAAGGCGAAAGACGGCCTTGTTTTGCGCCGCGTGGTTCCCGCTTACGCGCCTGACAAGGCGGTTGAGTGGTGGCGTCCAATGGGCGTTTTTAACCGCGACACAAACGCCCTCGCGTGGCACAAGGAACTCTACCCGCCGGTTCCCGAAGCCGCGTGGAATGCGCGCGGCAACGTCCTGCGCGACACACTCAACGAGGCGCTTTCCAGCGGCTGGATGCACGACGATTTGCCGCTCCTCTTCGCCGACCTCAACCTCGACACCGCGCCTGCCGACGCATGGCGCATCGCGCCGTATGTCGCCATTCATGACTACCTTTCACAACTGCGGCACAAGGTCATGAACCGTCCGCCCGCGCACATCATCGCACCGCCTGTTGCCGACGCGTCTGCCACCGCGTTGCGTGCCGGCACCGAAGTGGAAGCCGGATTCAAACCCGGCGCGGTCGGGCGAATCCGCGTTGCCGCGCAGCAGTGGGCCGATGTCTCCAGCAACGGATTTGTCCTCGTCGTCGCGCGGCGCGGTGCGGTGATTTTGCACGAGCCCTTCCACGGAATAAAAGACGCGGAGGACGTCGAGCCCGCGGAGTTGCGCGACGGCAAGCTCACCACCGACTCGCGTCTCTGGGCGGCGTCCATCACGAAAATTTTCACGGGCGTTCTGCTGGGGCGCGTCATTGATCAGGGACTTCTCAGCCTCGACGATCCTGTGTCAAAATATTTTCCCGATTTCCCCGCCAACGGCGAAATGTGCGTCACTGTCCGCCAGCTCATGAACCACACCGCCGGCTTCTACAGCGGCTTCTGGTGGTTCGGACTTCACGGCATGGCCAACCCCTTTCTCGACAACGCCGCGTGGTGGCAGTTGAACAGCCCTGAGATTCCGCGCCCCTTCATCACCTACACCGCCAACGGCGCGCGGCTCGTCACTCCGTCCGCGGCCGCGTTGCCCGGCGTCCGTTACCATTACAACGGCCAGGGCTTCGACCTTGGCGGCAAGATCATCGAAGACATCACCGCCCGCTCCTATTTCAGCACCTTGCGCGACGCTCTCCTCGAGCCGCTCGGACAAGACGCCCCCTTCATCAACAACCTCGGCGGCGGCCTCGCCTGCACCGCGATGGACCTCGCGCGCATGGCCGACATGTTGCGACAGGAAGGCGCTTACGACGGCAAACGCTACTTCAGCCGCGCAACATTCAAATCGCTGTTGCCGATGCCGATTGATGTGAAAGAGACGTCGCTGGACTACGACATGGTGGATCATGCCTATGGCGTGGGGATCAGTTGGCAACGTGACCGCGTCGGAAACACTCCCGATGGCGACCCCATTCTCGGTCAAAACGTCTTCGGTCACGGCTCCGCGACCGGCGCCATTTTCCGCGTCGCGCCCGACCTTGAGCTTGTCGTCACCATGGCCCGTTACAACAGAGGGCCTGATTACGAAGCCCATCTTAACCGCCTCATGCAGGTCATTGCCGACAACCTCGCGGAGTAAAATTTTTATCCTTCGGGCAGCGGCACCTTTTTGCCGTGTTCGTCGACACGCACCAGCGTGACCTGCGTGGTGAACATCATGTTGTCGGGATTTCGGCTGTGGTGGCGGAAGACCTCGACGCTGTAAGTCACGGACGTGTTGCCGCGTTTTTGCAGCCGCGCCTCGAAGCGCAAAATGTCGCCCTGCTTGGAGGAGCGCCGAAACTCGACGCGATCCATCGCAATGGTCACGAAACGGCACTGCGGAAAATCGAGGCTCGCCGCAAGCCACGCGTCCTCGTCGACCCAACGCAAAAGCTGTCCGCCGAAAAGCGCGCCGTAGTTGTTTAAATCGCCGGGCATTACAAGTCGGTAATTGGTCATCATGTGCGGATAGTTCCTTTGCGGTTGGTTGCGCGTGCATCATCAAATATGGAGTGCGGCGATTTATCGCCGCACTCCATATTAGTTAACAAACGCGAAGGCGTTTTGGAAGAGGCGTAACCAGGGGCCGGCGTCGGTTTTGAAGACATCGCCGGGATACGACAGTTGCGCGGCGCGGAAGCCGCGTTCGGGATGGGGCATGAGAATGGTGGCGCGTCCGTCGTCGCTCGTGAAGCCGGTGAGACCGCCTGCGGAGCCGTTGGGATTGAGCGGATAGATTTCCGTCGGCGCGCCGAGGTTGTCGACATAACGCACTGCGGCGCGGGCGCGTTGCGCGTCCCCAGGTTGATCGAAAACCACGCGGCCTTCGCCGTGCGCAACGGGAATCGGAATGCGCGAGCCGGCCATGCCGCGAAACAGTACGGAGGGTGACTCGAGAATTTCGACGGTCGCCAGCCGCGCTTCGAATTGCTCGCACGTGTTGCGTTTGAACGCGGGCCAGTGCGCCGCGCCGGGGATGAGCGGCTTGAGTTGCGACACCATTTGGCAGCCGTTGCAGACGCCGAGCGTGAAGGTGTCGGGCCGCTTGAAAAACGTGGCGAATTGCTCGACGAGTTTCGCGTTGTAAAGGATGGAGCGCGCCCAGCCGGAACCCGCGCCCAACACGTCGCCATACGAAAATCCGCCGCACGCGGCAATGCCGGAAAATGTGTCGAGCGTGACGCGGCCCGCGAGCAGGTCGGTCATGTGAAGGTCGACGGCCTCGAAGCCCGCGGCTGAAAACGCGGCGGCCATTTCCATGTGACCGTTGACGCCCTGCTCGCGGAAGATCGCGGCGCGCGGTTTTTGCTTCACGGAAATGCCGCTCGCTTCAGGCGTGTAAGTGAGTTTGAAATTCAAGCCCGGGTCGTCGTCGTCGAGGCTCGCGTCGTATTCCTGTTTTGCACAAACGGGATTGTCGCGCAGCGTCTGCATGCGCCACGTGAGCTCGCTCCATGCGCGGCGGAGTTTGGACAACGACAAAATGAAAACCTCTTTGCCGCCCACTGAAACCGCGCATAGTTTGTCGTTGGACACCGTGCCGATTTCGTGCGTGATGCCACGCAGTCCGTGGCAGGAGAGGACCTCTGCCACGGCGGCGTAATCGGCGGTGCGGATTTGCAGCACGGCGCCGAGTTCTTCGTTGAAGAGCGCGGCGAGCGGTTCGTTGCCGGGCAGATCAACGCGGAATCCGCGGCCACTGGCAAAGGCCATTTCGAGCAGCGTGACGATCGCGCCGCCGTCGCTGCGGTCGTGGTACGCGAGCAACAAATTTTTCGCGACGAGCTCCTGCATCGCGGCAAAGAATTGCGCGAGTTGTTGTGGCGCGTCAACGTCGGGCGGCGTGTCGCCGACTTGTCCGTAAACCTGCGCGAGGCTGCTCGCGCCGAGACGGTTTTTCGCGTTGCCGAGATCGATAAGCAAAAGTTGCGACGCTTCGTTTTTGAAGTCCGGCGTGACGTCGAGGCGCACGTCATACACAGGCGAAAACGCGGAAGCAATAAGACTCAGCGGCGAGACCTGGCGTTGCGCGGCGCCGTTCGAATCAACCCACGCGGTGCGCATAGAGAGCGAGTCTTTGCCAACGGGAATCGCGAGGCCGATTTGCGGGCAGAGCTCCATCGCGACCGCGCGCACGGTGTCGAAGAGCGCGGCGTCCTGGCCCGGTTCGTCGCACGCGGCCATCCAGTTGCCGGAGAGCTTGACGTTGTGGATGTGGCCGACCGGCGCGGAGGCGAGATTCGTCAACGCCTCGCCGACCGCCATGCGGCCCGAGGCTTCGGGGCTGAGAATCGCCACGGGCGTGCGTTCGCCGACGCACATCGCCTCGCCGGTGAAGGTGTGAAAGCCCGCGGCCGTGACCGCGTGATCCGCGACGGGCTGCTGATACGGTCCGCACATTTGATCGCGATGCACGAGGCCCGTGACGGTGCGGTCGGTGATGGAAATGAGAAACGTTTTGTTCGCGACTGCGGGGAAACGCAACACGCGTTCGAGCGCGTCGCGCGGCGTCACGCCGGACAAATCGAGCGGCTTGCGTGGCGTGGCAACACGCGTGACACGCCGCGTCATCTTCGGCGGCTTGCCGAGCAGCACGCGGATGTCCATGTCGATCGGCTTGTCGTTGAAATGCGAATCCTCCAGCACGAGGCGCTCGTCGTCGCGCGTCACGCCGATGAACGCCACGGGGCAGCGCTCGCGCTCGCAGAGCGTTTCGAACGCGACGCGCGACTCCGGTTGGACGGCCAGCACGTAACGCTCCTGCGCCTCGCAACACCAGATTTCCATCGGGCTCATCGACGGCTCCTGGTTGTGCACCGCGCGCAACTGAAACGTCGCGCCCGTGGCCTCCACGAGCTCCGGGCAACCGTTCGACAAACCGCCCGCGCCAATGTCGTGAATCGAGAGAATCGGATTTTTCGCGCCCATCGCCGCGCACGCGTCGATCACGCCCTGGCAGCGGCGCTGCATTTCCGCGTTGCCGCGTTGCACCGAGTCAAAATCCAAATGCTCCTGATTCGCGCCCGACGCCATCGACGACGCCGCGCCGCCGCCCAGACCGATGCGCAACGCGGGTCCGCCAATCTGCACGATCAGCGCGCGCGGCGGCACGTCCTTTTTTTGAACATGTTCGCGACGGATGTTGCCCATGCCGCCCGCAAGCATGATCGGCTTGTGGTAACCCCAGTTCGTTTCGCCCGCGCGCGTTTCGCACGTGCGGAAAAATCCGTTGAGCTGCGGACGCCCGAATTCGTTGCCAAACGCCGCGCCGCCAATCGGCCCATCCACCATGATCGACAGCGGCGACGCCAGCCTGCGCGGCGGTTCCGCAACGGGCGTCTCCCACGGCATCGACCACTCCGGCAAACGCAAATGCGACACAACAAACCCGCACAATCCCGCCTTACTGCGCGAGCCCGTGCCGGTCGCCGACTCGTCGCGGATTTCGCCGCCAACGCCCGTCGCCGCACCCGGTGCGGGAGAAATCGCGGTCGGGTGATTGTGCGTCTCCACCTTGATCAGCATGTCCTGCGTGACCTCTTCAAACCCGTACACATGCGACGACGGATTTGCGGCCAGCACGCGCGCCGCGCCGCCGCCTTCCAGCACGCTCGAATTGTCCTTGTACGCGCCCAGCGTTCCGGCGGGTTGCGTGGCGTGCGTGTGCTTGATCATGCCGAAGAGCGTCATGTCCTGCTCCCTGCCGTCGATGATCCAGCGCGCATTGAAAATCTTGTGGCGGCAGTGTTCCGAATTGACCTGCCCGAACATCAGCAGCTCCGTGTCCGTCGGCGCGCGGTTCGCCTGCGTGTACGCCGCGACGAGGTAATCAATTTCCTCATCGCTCAACGCCAGCCCCATTGTCTCGTTTGCCTCCACGATCGCCGCGCGTCCGAGCCGTGGCACGTCAAACGTCCTGCCACGCGCCGGCGGCAAATGCTCGAACAAATTCGCCATTTCCTCCCGCGTGTAAACCCCCTCCGTCATCCGGTCGTGCAACACGCCGAGTTGTTCGCGCGTCAACGCCGGCGCAATGTCGAACGCCACCGCGCGCTCCACCCGCGTGATGTTCGCCAATCCGCAATGCGCAAAAATGTCGGTTGCTTTCGACGACCACGGCGAGATCGTTCCCTTGCGCGGCGCCACGAAAAAATTGGCGGCATTGGTGATCCCCGGCGTGGCCGACGCGTCGAGCAACGTCGCCGCGCGCGCCAGCGATTCCGCGCCCGGCGCGACCTCTGTTTCCAGCGCGTAAACAAACGTCACCGCAAAGCGCGTGAACGAACCCCCCGGCGACGTTTTTGTCAACGCGGCCTTCAGCGAATCCAAACGAAAATCCGAAAGGGCCGCCTGGCCCTGAAGAAACAATAACGGCATGAACAAACTCCTAAAATGAAAATGGAGTTTACCAAAACAAGCCGCATCGCGCAAAAGGACGCGTCAGCGTAAATGCAATGTGTGTGGCGTGGCAAAGGTCGTGCCACGCCACGCAAGATAATGTAAGACAGACATTCTTGTCTGTCTCTTCTGTTATGCTTCTGCGACAGACAAGAATGTCTGTCTTACCTTTACACGATTTCGAGCTCGTTGCGGTCCGGTAATTTCGGAAACGTGGCGTGAGGTTCGGCCTGGTACCAGAAGGCGGTGGAGGCGAGATCGTCGCGGGCGGGATTGTAGCGTCCGGCGGCGCGCCAGCCGATGGCCTGGATGGTGACGGCGAGTTGCTTTTGAAAGCGGATGGGATCCATAATGTGCCAGCGGTAAAGGCTGAAGCGGGTGTTGGCATTGTAGAGGCCGTCGGGGCGCACGACGTGGGGCATGCCGGCGTAGGGCGTGGTAAATTCGCGGTATTGTCTGGTGGCTTTTTCCTCGAAGTTGTAGGAGCCGCAAAAGTAATCTTCGGTGCCGGTGCCGCAGATGGTGGGGAAATGTTTGCCGCCGTGTTCGGCGACGTTGTCCGCGACGCGCGCGCCTTTGGGAAGGTCGGCGTCGAGGTAGAATTTGATTTCGCCCTCGCCCCACCAGTTGTTTGAGTTGACCTGCCAGGCCATGTAGGTGCCGACGTAATGGCCGTTGCCCTGGACGCCGTCGAGAAGCGTGTAGACGCGACCGGGCGTGGTCGGATTTTCGCGGCGGAATTGGGCGTGAAACGTGGCGGCGTTTTCGGGGACGTCGGTGAGCGTGTAGTTGATCTGATAGAAGATGGTCATCTTCTCAAAGCCGATGTTTTCGAGCGTGATCTTCGCGTGCTTGCGGAAGGGCATGAGCCAATAGCAGTTGAAGGCGTTGCCGGGATTGACGCAAATGGGGAGCGAGGAAATTTGCGCGAAGGTGTTGAAGGAGGTGTAGGCGGAGGCGAAGAAGTCGCCGATGGGAACTTCGACAGAAGGCGTTTTTTCGTTGTCCCAATAAAAGCGGAGAATAGTGTGGCGATAGTTGCCGGTGGGCGTCATCCAAATTTGCTGGATCGCGCCGGGGCCGTCGATGTCCGCGAGTACAAGCGTCTGGCCCGGTTCGACGCCGACGCAGGGGCGGACTTTCCAGCCGAGGCCGAGCTCACGCGCGCAGGGATTTTTTTCCGCAGGTTCGCGCCCGCCGCCGGCAGGTTCGCCGTTTGGATTTTCCGCGCTGAGGGAGCGCGTCTGCGCGTTGGAGAGCAGCGGCAGCGAGCCCATGGACATGTTGAGACCGTTGAAGGAAGGCATCATGACAACTCCTTGTGTGGCGCGAAGTATAGCATAAAACGTTTGTGGCGTGGCAGGAGTCCTGCCACGCCACAAATGCGTTTTGAAAAAAGTTTACCACTCGGCCTTGGGTTTGACCGGATATTCGAAGGGGCCGCAGGGGAGGCCGATTTCGTCGGTCAGGTCGCAGGCGGGGAAGTCGTCCCACGCGTAGCGAACAAAGCGCGGCGCCTCGATGCCTTCAGCATAGACGTCGATGGCTTTGCCGTTGACGGTGGCGCTGGCCCAGACGAAGTTTTTGTCGGCGCCGGCGAGGGCGAAGCCTTTGATGATCTTGGCGCCGTCCTTGGATTGGAGCGCGCCGTCGGTCTTGAATTCGACCTTGACCACGCCGTCGGCAATCAGGTGCGCGGATTGCGGAATGGGACCGGCTTCGCGGACGTTGGCCTTGGCGTAGGTGCGGTGGAGGGCGAGGCGGGCGAGGCGGGCGCCGACATCGCGCTTGTTTTTGGGATGGATGTCGGTGTGGTCGCCGATGTCGATGGTGACGGCGGTGCCGGCGTTTTTGACGATCCATTCGCCGATCTGCATTTGCGCCCAGCGCATGGCGGCCCAACCGCTGTTGATGGGTTCGTTGTGGGTTTGCTGGAAGGCGGAAAGCTGGACGATGTAGAAGGGAAATTCGCCGCCGCTGAAGCGCGCGCGCCAGTCGGCGATGAGGGCGGGGAGGATGCGCTTGTACTGGTCGTCACGGCCGATGTTGGAGCAGCCCTGGTACCAGATGGCGCCTTTAATGGCGAGGGGTTCGAGCGGGGCGATCATGCCGTTGTAGCAGGCGGTGGGGCGGTTGGGACCGGGGCGGGAGGGGAAGCGCTCGTTGGTGCGGACTTCCTGGAATTTCCAGTTGCCGGCGAGGGGAAATTCCTGGCCGTTGCAGACGAGCTTCATCTTGTTGGCCTCGCCGTGGAAGCCGCCGCCGCCCCCGGTGTCGAGCACGCGAACCATGATGCGGTTGCGGCCGGCCCTGACCTTCGGAATGTCGTACGCGCGAACCGTCTGCCAGCCCGCGGAGGCGCCGATCTTTTCGCCGTTGAAGTAGGTGACGTCTTCGTCGTCGATCATCTCGAGGTGAATCTTGGCGGGACGGCCGGCGAGCTCGGCGGGCAACTCGATGTCGCGGCCGATCCAGACAATACCGTCGAAGTCCGGCAGCACGGTCTTCTCCCAATTTTCGGGAACAGGCATTTCCTTCAGCGCGTTGATGTCGAAGTCCGCCGCAAAGACCGGCGGGGTGGCGGCGCTGGACGCGTCGACGCGCTTCAACCATGCGTCGACCTTTTCTTCAAAGGTTCCCGCGCCGCTTTCGCCCTCAGCAACCATGTCGTCGATCGTATTGGTGAATTCCGAGCAGTCGGCGCGCAGCTTTTCGCCGCTGACCCACGTTTCGGCGATGGTGCCGCTCCATGTCGCGTCGATCAGGCCGATGGGGATTTCGAGCGCGTCGTTGAGGTCGCGTCCGAAGAAGTAGCCGACGGCGGTGAAGTTGTTCACCGTGTCAGGGGCGCAGACCTGCCACGCCATGTTGAGCGAGTTGCTCGGCCGCGGCACGTTCGCGATGGTGTTCGGCACGTTGAGCAGACGGATTTTTGGATAGTTCGCGGCCTTTGCCCGTTCGGCGTCGCCGTTTTGGACGCCCCACGCGAAATTCATTTCCATGTTGGACTGCCCGGAGCAGATCCACACGTCGCCGGAGAGGATGTCCGTCATCGTCATCTTGGCGTCGCCCGAGGAGGCGGTCAGGGTATAAGGTCCGCCGACGGGCAGCGGTTCGAGCGTCAGTTTCCAGTTGCCCTCTTTGTCCGCGGTGGTCTTGGCTTCCTTCAGACCCTCCACCTGCACGCGCACCTCCGCGCCTGCGTCCGCGCTGCCCCACACCGGCACCTGCCGTTCGCGCTGCAAGACCATGTGGTCGCCGAAGACCGGCGCGAGCTTCAGCTCCGCGCCATAGGCGGCCGCACCGCACATCACGGCGCCGCACAATAAAAGAGATCGTTTCATCGTAACTCCTGGAGGTGAGTGAAATTTCGAAAGCATCCATCATACGCCATCACCCCGTGGCAACGCAAGACCATTGCCACAGGGCGATTTTTCACCACGCATCAAGGCGAATTGTCGTGTTGGCCATTCGCGGCTCAATTCACAACGCCATCAAAAACAAGCTTTGCGTTAAACCGCGTGGCAGGACTCGACCTCTGCCACGCGGCGCCCAATATAGGCTGTTCACGTTTTGGCCGTTTGTGTTAAACTTTGGCCATGAACCAGACGCGTTACTATCTCCTCGTCGAAGTCGGGCCTGCGAAAGGGCAGCGGCATTTCATTCCGGAAAACGGCGCGAAGCTCGGACGCTCGTCGCAAAACGACATCTGCATCGTGGATCCGCAACTCTCGCGGCAACACTGCGCCTTTGAGTTCCGCAGCGGGATGCTGTGGATCAAAGACCTTGAGTCGGCGAATTTTACGCTGGTCAACGACCTGCGGGCCACCGAGCAGCCGCTCCGCGCCGGCGACCGGATTCACGTCGGCGAGACTGTGTTGCGCGTCGTCGCCGAAGACGCGCCCACAACCAACGCCGCGGGGATTCCCGGCGTCTCGGTCGTCACGCCGGGCGCCGAAACACCGCCCGCGCCGCTCATCACCATCCCCGCGCCCGCGGAACCCGCGACGCCGCCCGCGCCCTCCGCGCCGCTCATCGACCTCGGCCTCAAGAAGAGCGACGAGCCCGCAAAAAATCCCGGCGCCCAGCGCACCATTCTCTACCTCGTCGGCGCGCTGCTGATCCTCGTCCTCGGCGTGTTGCTGATCTTCGATTTCGGCGGCGAATCGAAGTCGGAGAAGACCATCGCTCCTGTTGTCGACAACGACCAGACCCTGCAGTTCGTCTACGAAAAAGTCGAGGCCACGCCGAACAACATTTTCCGCTTCTCCCTGACCCTTTCCCCCAACGGCCAGTTTGCCGCGCGCATGACCGACCTTGAACAGAAGCGCTCCATCCAGCGCGAAAAAACTATCACCCCCGCTGATCTCGACGACCTCATCGCCCGCCTGAAAGCTCAAAAATTTATGGAGCTTGACGAAAACTACACCGCGCAAAATCCCCAGGCCAACCACATGACTTCCTATGACCTCACCCTCGTCATCGGCAAGCAGGCCCGCCGTTCCCGCGTCATCAACCGCCCCGAGCCCGCCGCCTTCAAAAACGTCCGCGAGATGATCGAAACCTTCGGCAAAAATGAACTTGGCCTCTGGACCCTCACCCTCTCCGCCGAAGAGCTCACCCAAAAAGCCGCCGCCAACCTCGACGAAGCACGAAGCTATGTCCGCGACGCCTCCATCGACCGCGGCAACTTGTGGAAAGCCATACAACGCTACCGCGACGCCGAGACCAACCTCGAGTCCGTCGACCCCAAGCCCGACTTCTACCCCGACATCATCACCGGCCTCGAAACCGCCAAAGAACAGCACGACGCCGAATTCAACGAACTCCGTTACAGCGCCGAGCACGCCATCAAAACCTCCTCCTGGGAGGCCGCCCGCCGCCACCTCCAAGACATCTGCCGCCTCGTCCCCGACCCCCAGGACGAACGCAACCGCACCGCCACCCGCGAGCTCATCGACGTCGAAAACCGCATACGCCGCCACTAACCGAGACCCGCCATGAAAAAGTTTCTCCTCCTCTTCCCGCTCCTCGCCCTCTCCCTCCTCGCCCAAAAACCCGCCACGCCCGGCGCCACCCTCTCCATCACCTCCGAACCCGCCGGCGCCACCATCCTCCTCGACCGCGAACCCCGCGGCACCACCCCTGCCACCCTTCCCGTCACCCCCGGCGTCCATCTCCTCACCCTCCAAAAACCAGGCTTTGACGACGCCTTCCTCACTGTCAATCCCCTCGCCAGCGCCCCCACCATCCTCAACCTCCGCCTCGAGCCGCAAGTCGCCTGGATCCTCCTCCACAGCGAACCCCAGGGCGCCGAAATCACCACCGACAACATCTCCCTCGGCACCACCCCCGCCCTCGTCAAAACCCTTCCGCCCTCCTCCAAAACCATCACCTTCACTCTCCCCGGTTACCAGTCCAAAACCATCCAGCTCGACATCAAGGATCAAACCCCCATCCTCGAAACCGTCACCCTCCTCTCCGATTCCGGCACCCTCAAACTCACCAGCGAACCCGCCGGCGCGCGCATCCTCGTCAACGGCATCCCCCGCGGCACCACCCCCGCCACCCTCGAACGCCTCGACCCCGACATCAAGCTCGAGCTCCAGCTCGACGGCTTCATCACCCTCAACCACTCCCTCCGCCTCAACCCCGGCGAAACCCAATCCCTCGACCTCGTCCTTCACCCCCAGCCCGCCACCCTCTCCGTCTCCTCCATTCCCGAAAAAGCCCGCATCTACCTCAACAACGCCTTCCAGGGTGAAACCCCCCTCAACATCCCCAACCTCGTCCCCGGCACCTACCGCCTCCGCGCCGAAAAGCAAGGCCACGACCCCGACGCCCGCGACGTCGAACTCGCCCGCGGCGCCAAACAATCCGTCGAATTTCGCCTCAAATCCAACCTCGGCCGCCTCGAAATCACCACTGAACCCGCCGGCGTCACCATCTTCGTCGACGGCCAGAAAGTCGGCGAAACCGTCGCCGACGCCAACCAGTCCACTCAGATTTCCAACCCCGCCCCGGTCGAAAACATCGCCACCGGAACCCGGGAGCTCCGCCTCGTCCGCAAAGGCTACCGCGAGCTTCGCGAAGCCGTCACCATTGAACGCGGCCGCACCTTCACCAAGCACTACACCCTCGAGCGCCTCTTCATCCCCGACTACGAAGTCAAGACCACCGCCGGCATCCTCCACCGCGGCGTCCTCGATGCCAAGGAGCCCGACTTCATCCGCATCGAAACCGCCCCCGGCATCATGAAAACCATCCGCACCGAAAACATTATCTCACAGCGTTACCTCCGCGACGACACCCAAAAATAATCCCGCCAAAACTTAAGACTTGTTTCAAACCCTTCGATTTGTTGGGCGAGCGTCCTCGCGAGCCGCAACAGGAGGGTTTCAGCATAAAATATGCGACCGTTCGACAAATCAACCGGGCCTCTTCGTGCGGCTCGCGAGGACGCTCGCCCTCCATGTTCAGGTATTGAACAAACCAATTTTTTGCGCGCGGGATGCCGCGGGATCTTACGCTTCGCGGAGGCGGGCTTTTTTGCCGGAGAGCTCGCGGAGGTAGTAGAGTTTGGCGCGGCGGATTTTGGCGTGGCGCTCGACTTCGACCTTGGTGATGTAGGGGGAGTGGACGGGGAAGACTTTTTCGATGCCGACGCCGAAGGAGATGCGGCGGACGGTGAAGGTCTCGGTGGAGCCGCTGCCGTCGCGGGCGATGACGGTGCCGGCGTAGACTTGGACGCGTTCTTTGTCGCCTTCTTTGATCTTGATGTGAACGCGGACGCTGTCGCCGATTTGGACGACGGGGGCGTCTTTTTTGAGGTTTTCGGCTTTGATTTTGTCGATGATGTTGGCCATGATGGTTACTCCTGGGAAAGGGGTTGGGATGGTGGGGTTAAGAGGTCGGGGCGGCGTTTGGTGGTGCGGTCGAGGGCGCGCTGGCGGCGCCAGGCGGCGACCTGGGGGTGGTTGCCGCTTTGGAGGACGGCGGGGACGGGCATGCCGCGGAAGAGGGGTGGGCGTGTGTACTGGGGGTATTCGAGCAGGGGCTCGGTGAAGGATTCGTCGGCGGTGGCCTGGTCGCCGCCGCCGAGGACGCCGGGAAGGAGGCGGACGATGGCGTCGGTGATGACGGCGGCGGGGAGGGCGCCGTTGGTGAGGACGTAGTCGCCGATGGAGAGTTCGTCGGTGACGTGGGCCTCGATGACGCGTTCGTCGATGCCTTCGTAGTGGCCGCAGATGAGGAGCAGGTGCTCGTGCCGGGTGAGGGCGCGGGCTTGCTTCTGGTCGAATTTTTTTCCTGCGGGGGACATGAGGAGGATGCGGGTGGCGGGGGTTTTGAGGGTCTCGATGGCTTCGAAGAGGAGCTCGGGCTTCATGATCATCCCGGGGCCGCCGCCGTAGGGCCGGTCGTCGGCGGTGCGGCGGGCGTCGTGGGCGAAGTCGCGGAGGTCGACGAGGTTGATCTGGACGGTGCCCATCTGGACGGCGCGCTTGAGGATGCTTTCGTCAAGGAAGCCCTTGAGCATGCCGGGGAAGACGGTGAGGATGTCGATCCGCACGGGGATCCTTTGGAGCCGTTAGGCCTGGGGTGCGGCGGCGGCGGCTTCCTTCTTGGCGCGCTTGAGGAGGCTGGCGACGGTGTCGCTGAGTTGCGCGCCGGTGCCGACCCAGTAGGCGATGCGTTCCTGGTTGAGGCAGAAGTTTTTGTCGGTGTTGCGCTTGCGGGGGTCGTACCAGCCGAGGAGCTCGAGGAATTTCCCGTCGCGGGGGCTTCTCGAATCGGTGGCGACGACGCGGTAGGCGGCGCCGTTGTTGCGTCCAGTTTTGCGAAGTCTGATTTTGACAGCCATGTAACTCTCCGTGTGAAAAGGCATTAAGAATACTAAAATGGAGGTGTTTGGCGCAAGGAAAAATTATGCGGCAAAGGTTTGCGGATTGTGTTAAGATGTGATTTCCTTTTTTACGAAAGCGGGGTTTATGTCAGAACAAGTTGAGTTAACGATTGAAAGGCTTGCATATCGGGGGGCGGGTGTGGCGCGTCGCGAGGGGCTGGTTTATTTTGTGCCGGGGGTGATTCCGGGGGAGCGGGTGGTGGCGGAGGTGACGCAGTGCCACACGAATTATGTGGAGGCGCGGGCGGTGGAATGGCGGGAGACGTCGCCGGACCGGATTGAGCGGTGCTGTCTGCTGGCGTCGGGGGAGGAGCTGCCGGGCGCGGTGTATGACCACATGCGGTATGGGGCGGAGGTGCGGGCGAAGGCGGAGCAGTTGTCGGAGGTGTTTAACCGCCGGCAGGAGGACGGGGCGCCGCGGGTGGAGGTTGAGGCGGTGGCGTCGCCGCGGGAGTTGCATTACCGAAACAAGGCGGTGTTGCATGTGCAGGCGGCGCCGGACGGGACGCGCCGGTTGGGATACTGGACGGAGGACCGGAGCCGGGTGGTGGATGTGGCGGCGTGTCCGTTGTCGCGGGAGGAGATGAACGTGGCGCTGGCGGAGTTTCGCGCGGGGCCGCATCTGGCGGCGCTGCGGGAGCGGGATGTGGTGACGTTGCGGTGGACGGCGCACGACGGGGCGTTGTGCTGGGTGAACGAGGGCCGCAACATGAGCGTGTGCAAGGATGGCGGTGATGTCGCGAATGTGCGCGCGGCGGGGATTCGGCACTTGACGGAGGCGGGGGAGATGAAGGTGATGCGCGAGGGATTTTATCAGGTGAACCCGGAGGTGTCGCAGCTGCTGGTGGGGCGGGTGGCGGATTGGTTTGAGCGGTATCGCGACGGCGCGGCGCGGGTGTTTGATTTGTTTTGCGGCGTGGGTGTTTTTGGGATTGCGTGTGGCATGCGCGGCGCGGAGATGGTGCAGGGGATGGAGGTGTCGACGGAGGCGGTGGCGTGCGCGCGGGAGAATGCGCTCCATCACAATGTGCGCGGGCGTTTCGCGTCGGCGGACATTGAGCGCAGCGCGATGAACCTGATCGGCAATGGCAAGGCGGAGGGCATGACGGTGATCGTCGACCCGCCGCGCCGCGGGCTTGCGCCGCAAATCTGCCAGGCGCTGAACACGTCCGGCGCGCCGCACATCATTTATGTGTCGTGCGATCCGGCGACGTTGGGGCGCGACCTGCCGCATCTGTTGCGGTCGGGTTACAGGATCCGCCACGCGGCGATGTTCGACATGTTTCCGCGCACGATGCACTTCGAAAGCGCGGTTGATTTGGTTCGCGTGTAGCCGGTGAAAACGCGGCGTTTTTGCGGAGCCGTGTTTTTGGCTTGCAAAACAGGGTTTTAGCCATGTATAGTAAGGGCCACTTTTTGCGCGCGGACGGTTCTCCCGCCCGTGCCATTGGAGAGGTGACCGAGTGGCCGATGGTGCAGCACTGGAAATGCTGTGTACTCTAACCGGGTACCGGGGGTTCAAATCCCTCCCTCTCCGCCATTTTTTTGTGAGTTGACGAGGACCGGATGAGCGACAAGAAATTGAATCCCGAAAGCAGGCCCGCGGCACACGCCGCGCCGCGCAACGTCAAAGACATTCCGCTGGAAGAACGCCTGCCGGACGAGTTGAAGCCGGTTTATTTGTGGTGGAAAGCCTACGGCAAGATCGCCAGCCTCGTGCTGTGCGTCGTGCTCGTCCTCTTCATCGGTTACCGCTACTTCCAGCGCGAACGCGAGCGCAAGGCCGCCGAAATCGGCCTCGCCCTGCGCGACAACGGCGAAATGCCCAAACAGCGCATCGACACGCTCGAGACGCTCGCGCAGCAATACGGCTCGACTGACGCCGGTCGCAACGCCTACATCCTCCTTGGCAAGGCGTTCTTCGACGACGAACAATACGACAAGGCGCTCGAGGCGTACCAGCACTTCCTCGACAAGCACGGCTCCTCCAATGTGGCCGACATCGCCCGCCTCGGCGTCGCCGCTTCGTTTGAAGCCCAGAACAAACCCGATGACGCCATGACCGCGTACGACGCGTTCCTCGCAAAGGCGCCGGCCGATTACTTCCTCCGTCCCGAAGCTGAAATGGGCCGCGCGCGCTGCCTCATGCTCAAGGGCGATAAAGACGCCGCGCTGAAATTACTCGAAGAAACCGAAGCCCGCTACACCGGCACCGAATGGTCGCAACGCATCGAAAACATGCGCGGCGTCATCGAGCGTTACATCCCCCGCGCCCCGCACAAACGCCTCTCCATTTCCGAACACCTCAACCTCGACGCCCTCAAGAACGATGCGCCCGCAGGTACCATCGACATCGGCGAAGAAGCCCTCGACGAAGCCGAGCCGCCCAACCCCGACGACGACAGCAACATCGAAACCACTCCCTGATTCAACACATCACAAGCGCGGTATCATGCCGCGCTTTTTTTTTACACCAAGGAACGCGTCTCATGAAAACAAAACCCGCATCCGGTTGTAAAATGTGCGGCGGCGTCACGCCCGACCTTTCCTGGCTCCACAGCCACACCTGGCTCGCCGGCGACGACCTCGACGTCGAGTTCGTCCAGGCCGAACAGGAAGGCCGCGACCTCGCCAAAGTCCGCGCCAAAATCACCGCCCTCAAACGCCCCGCGCCCGCCGACCGCGACGCCGCATGGTACGACAAATTCCGCCAGTTCGCCGCCGAGGTCCAAACCCTTCCCCTCCGCAAAGGCTACACCTACGACGAACCCTCCGCTTACGACGCCATCCTCGCCGCGCGCGGCAAGCCCCGCGTCGACCTCAAGCCCTATCGCGGCAGCTACCTCCACTTCTGCAAGCAACTCGACGCCGGCTGGGTTGCCCGCATCTGCGGCTGTCTCCTCGGCAAACCCGTCGAAGGCTGGCGCCGCGAAACCATCGCCGCCGCCGCCAAGGCCACCGGCAACTTCCCCCTCGCCGCCTACCTCCAATACCCCAACGCCCGCGCCATGCGCAAGCTCCCCGACGACCATCCTCTGCGCCACCACGACGCCCCCTGGTTCAAGGCCCGCGGCCTCGGCGTCACCGACGGCATGGTCGAGGACGACGACACCAACTACACCGTCACCAACTTCGCCGTCGTCAAGCGCCACGGCGCCAGCTTCACACCCTCCCACGTCGCCAACTTCTGGCTCAACGAAATCCCCATCCTCCACACCTGCACCGCCGAACGCGTCGCCTACCGCAACTTCTGCCTCGGCTACGCGCCGCCCCAATCCGCCATCGTCCTCAACCCCTACCGCGAATGGATCGGCGCCCAAATCCGCGCCGACTACTTCGGCTACGCCAACCCCGGCAACCCCGCGCGCGCCGCCGAATGGGCCTGGCGCGACGCCTCCATCAGCCACGTCAAAAACGGCATCTACGGCGAAATGTGGGCCGCCGCCGCCATCGCCGCCGCCTACGTCGAGGAAAGCCCCGCCAACATCATCCGCGCCGGCCTCGACCAAATCCCCCGCAACTCCCGCCTCCACGAAGACCTCGAGCTCATCCTCGCCCTCTACGACGACAAGGCCGATTTCGAAAGCGCCGTCGAAGTCATCCACGCCCAATGGAGCGAGCGCACCGCCCACGACTGGTGCCACACCAACTCCAACGCCCAGCTCGTCGCCGCCGCCGTCCTCTGGCACGCCAACGACCTCAACGCCGCCCTCTGCGCCGTCGTCTCCTGCGGCTTCGACACCGACTGCAACGGCGCCACCGTCGGCTCCATCCTCGGCATCCGCAGCGCCCTTGCCGGCTTCCGTCCCGAATGGCGCGCGCCCCTCAAAAACCGCATCATCACCGGCATCGCCGCCTACCGCGACGTCGCCATCTCCGCCCTCTCCGAAGACATGGCCTCCACCGCCCGCGACAACGGCGCCCTGAAACGCTAAACAAATTTGCACCAGGAGGGCGAGCGTCCTCGCGAGCCGCAACAGGATGGTTTCAGCAAAACATACCCGACCATCCAGCAAACCAACCG